>JANQGE010000045.1 GCA_028277485.1 Chlorobium sp. | reverse complement strand
GGTTACTTCGTTGGCCTGTGCTCGAAATCCTCATGTACTCTATGTACACTCCGGTTTCTGTGCTCTGTCCGCCTCGTACTCATGTCGCTCACGACAATTTATAGAGGTGCCCCCTATTACACAAGCTCTTTCAATCTCTCAGCAATCCATATCTTGATAATGGATTGACGAGGAACACCAAGACGTTTGGCCTCCTTGTCCAGACTATGGATCATCCAGACAGGAAAATCCACATTGACTCTTTTCTGCTCTTGACCGGGCCTCCTTGCCTTTGGCAGATCAAGAAACCTCGTAATATCTTCCCCCGAATCAAACTTTTTATCAAGTTCTTCAGCTTTCATAAACCTCTATCTCCTCTCTGCGAGATCGACGCACAGATATAATCCTTATTTTTTCACTTCTGTTTGTAATAATTGCAGACCGGCATTTACCGGAAATTTTTCCAACAACCCGCACTCTTTTCTCATCAACAGTCTTAGCCGGAATTTCTATCCGATCCGGATCATTCCACAGTCCTTGAGCCTCAACAAAATCAATTCCGTGCTTCCCTTTATTGCATAAACCCCTCACGATGCCTTTTTACTTAGATGTAGGGTGCCTTATAGTTATCACGACGGCAGAGATGCATGTGGATCAATGCCACCCGGCCGCCGTCCAGTGTCCGCCGCTCCTCAAGCTCCGCCGGCCTGAAATGCAGCTTATGATACAAAAGCAATCCCGGTGTGTTGTTGTTAAAACAAGATATGCGAACATAGTTGGCCGAATACCGCTGAAAAGCCATATCCACAAACACCCTTATGAGATATGAAGCCACACCTTTTTTCCTCGCCGACGGCTCTGTAATAATGTTCCCTATCGAGCAATAGTCCCCTTGTTTCACCTCTATGAAATTCCCGTATCCTGCAACGCATCCATCTGCAATGACTACTGTTGAATCGTGTCTGCTCCTTGCAACCTCGAGTAACTGTTCAGGCATCAGCGGATAGTACGCTCTCGGAAACATATAGAACAGCTCTTCCTCCGTCTGAGGGAAAGTACAAATGTGCTCCAGATCTTTGTCTTCCAATGGTCGGTGTATATACATCTTACTCTCTTCCTTCCGGTTTGGTCCGCCACTCCTGCCCGGTTGTCCATCCTTCAGATGCCGAGCTGATACAGTCATACCTGGGGATATAAGGCTTTATGTCGAGAAGAGGAGTCCCATCAAGCATATCAGGTCCCTCGACCACAAGAACATTTCCTTCACGGCTGAGAAACTTGACGATTGAAAAGCCTATCCCGTTTGGCCTGCAAGGATGTCTCGACGCATAAATACCACGCGGTGCATCCCCCAGAAAAGTAGGCCGGACAAAATCAATCTTTCCTGCCCGATCAAAAAGATAGAGCAAATAAATGTGGGAAAATGTTTCAATATCTTTCAAGCCGGGCTCATATTCCCTGAATACCTCAACATGCCCTGTAGAATCAGAAGAAAAGAGCGGTTGAATGGGACACTCCTCCTTGGTCTTGTATGGCGTGTGAATGATGCCGATAGGTTTCATACTTTATGGTTTATTGAACAAATATACCGCAAATAATCAAGAGCATCTCTATTGATTGTCATGAGCAACCTTCCTTATCCGCCCAACGAAGTATTCGGGTCGCGCAACAAATTAAGGGAACTTCTATAAATTGTCGTGAGCAACATGAGTACGAGGCGGACAGAGCACAGAAACCGGAGTGTACATAGAGTACATGAGGATTTCGAGCACTGTCCAACGAAGTAATCAGGGTGCGCAACAAATTAATAGAGGTTCCCCTAATAGAGGCGTCCTACAACACCTTGACGACAAAGTATACTCCCGTCAGAATCATGATCAGACTGGCGAGCTTGTAAAGCTTGTCACGGGCTCTTGCACCGATGATATTGATCACTCTCCCTACAAACAGGAGTGCCGGAGTTGTGCCGAGGCCGAAGAAAAACAGCATGAACGCCCCCTGCAGCATGCCGCTCAACTGGTTTTCAGCTTCCATTGCAGCTCGTGCCGCCGCAAGCAGAGCCGTATAAGTCAGGCCGCAGGGCAAAAATCCCAGCACTATGCCCATCGGATAATAGGTTCCGGCTGTTCGGGGCCCTTTGAAAAGCTCCATGGTTCTCTGGATGATCGAAGACAGCCATGTACTGCTTCGGGCTGTTTTCCTTACCGGAATCCACCCGCCGATTGCAACTCCCATAATGATGATCGAGATACCTGCCAGCACCATGATCGCAGTCTGTATTTTCTCAATCGATGTTGTCAGCACGAGAAATGATCCGGTCAGCCCGACAACCGCCCCCATGAACATGTAAGTTGTGATCCTGCCAAAGTTGTAGAGAACATGATGCAGGTAACGCAGGTTCCGCTCACCGAGAGAGTATGCGGCTACAACCGGCCCGCACATACCGATGCAATGGCCGAAACCCCCGGCAAGACCGGTCAGCAGCATAACAACCCAGGCACTTTCCGCCATAACCGGTTACTCTTTTGGCTGTGTTTCACGATTATCGACAGCTTCCGCAGAACCTTTGCGTCCGGGCAATTGATCATCTTCATCGTCCAGCATCCTGTACTTGGGAGCTTCAGGGTCTTCGAACTGACCGCTCTTTACCGCCCAAACAAACAGGAGCCACGCGGCAAAACCCAGAAAAAACACGATAAATATCAGGAAAAAGGTGCTGTACATGAAGAAAAGTCAAAATTCAAAAGGCCAAAGTTAAAAAGCCAGGTAGCTTGATTGCTCATTGGCTGAATAGAACAATAAGTCTAATGTTTCATATCTGCTCAATACAAATTGTTTCTCGCTGGAGCGATAGTTACCGTTATCCATTGTCGTGAGCGGCTTGAGTACGAGGCAGACGGAGCGCAAAAACCGGAGTGTACACGCGAGTACATGAGGATTTTGAGAACCGGCTAACGAAGTAATCATGATGCGCAACAAATGAATAACGGTAACCCCTAAAACTTTCTCAGTCGCAAGGCATTCCCCACCACAACCAGCGAGCTTGAAGCCATCAGGGCTGCCGAAACAATCGGATGCAGAAACCCGGCCATAGCAAGCGGCAAGGCCACAATATTATAGGAAAACGCCCAGAAAAGGTTTTGCCTGATAATGGAAAAGCAGCGTCTGGAACCCTCGATGAGCGTTGCTACAAGCTTGAGATTATCCTGCATGATCACAACACCAGCGCTTTCAAGCGCAATATCGCTTGCGTGTCCGAAAGATACTCCTGTATCGGCTTCGGTAAGGGCCGGAGCATCATTGATGCCGTCTCCCACCATCATGACAATGTTGCCTTCCGACTTCATAGATTGTATAGCTTCAGCCTTTTCAACCGGGCTTAATCCGGCATCAAGTTCACCGATACCACATTTATCCGCAACATGGTTTGCCACATCCCGGGCATCACCTGTAAGCATTCTGGTCTGAATGCCGTTTTTTTTCAGAACGCTGACCAGCCCGGCTGCATCATCACGGACATCGTCAATCAGGCTTATCATCCCGATCAGTTCCCTTTCAATCGCCAGGAAAACAACAGTTTTTCCGCTTCGGGCGAATCTTTCAAAGGCTTCATCCGCATCCTGAGAGAGTGGAACGTTGTTTTCCAGCATGAAGGGCCTGCTCCCGGCAATACAGGTTTTGCCTTCAATGGTTCCTGCAACCCCTTTGCCGGGAATAACCTTGAAACCGCCCACTTCAAGAAACAAACCGCTGTACGCCTCAACAATGGCCTTTCCGGCGGGGTGTTCGGAAAACCTTTCAAGGGATGCCGCATATTGCAAAAGCTCTTCCCTTGATCCCATACTGACAATATCGGTTACCGAAGGTTCTCCCCTTGTTATCGTGCCGGTTTTATCGAGAACAACGCTGCTGGTCTTTGAGACGGTCTCGAAAATATCCCCGCCCTTGACAAGTATTCCCTCTTTTGCCGCCGAGCCTGTTCCAAGCAGAATAGCAAGAGGTGTCGCCAGACCAAGAGCACATGGACAGGCCACTACAAGAACGGACACCGCGTTCATGAGAGCGGTGGCTGTTTCCACCACACCGAATTTCCAGTACAGGAAGGTTGTCGCCGCAAAAAAGATGACAACCGGTACAAAGTAACCCGCGACTCTGTCAGCAACGGCCTGTATTGGCGCTTTCCTTGCCTGCGCGGCTTCGACGGTTTGTATGATTTTCGAGAGCATGGTATCCTTTTCCGCAGTCGAAACCCGAACGATAATCCTGCCGTTGATGGAAATAGTACCAGCGAAAACTTCCCGGCCAACTGATTTGAAAGAGGGTTTTGATTCACCTGTCAGCATTGCTTCGTTGACTTCAGCTTCACCTTCAAGGGTTGTTCCGTCAAGCGGAATTTTTTCTCCCGGCAGCACTTCGATCGTGTCGCCCGGACGAATCTCATCAAGTGAAACAACCCTGCTTCCCCCCGAAGAGGTTGTCAATCGCGCTTCTTTCGGCTGCATTTCAATGAGCGCCGTCAGCGTGTTGCCAGCCTTCACCCTGGAACCTGTTTCCAGAAAACGACCGAGAAGAATAAACGTGACGATCATTGCCGAAGTGTCGAAATAAACCTCTCCCCCATGGAAAATCATGACGATGCTGTATACATAGGCGGAAAATGAGCCCAGAGCGATAAGCACGTCCATATTCAGCGCAAATTTCAGCACAGACCGAACCGCATTTTTCAGGAAAGGATACCCCGAATAAAAAAGAACCGGTGTTGCAAGCGCCCAGGAAATAAACTGAAACGTTTGTTTGTACTGATCTTCAATACCCTGAAAAAAACCTGCATAAAGGGCGATGATAAACAGCATGAGCTGCATGGAAAAAAAAGCTGCCGTGCCAAATCTCAGCAGAAGGTCATCTTTTTCACGCTGGAGGGCTTCATTGAATGCTGTCTGGTGGTACGGATGAGGCACATACCCTATCGAACGGATGCCTTCAAGAATATTCCGTAACGGCGTCTTTTCCTCATCCCACTGAACAGTAAGCCGGTGCGTCGCATAGTTTACTCTGGCTGACAGAACGCCCTCCATTCCTAACAGGAACTTTTCAACGAGCCAGACGCATGAAGCGCATCGAATCCCTGAAAGCACCATCTCCGCTGACAGAATTTTGCCGAATTTACTGACGGAGTCCCTGAACGCTCCGGGATCAACTCTCGTCTTTTCAGGCGGGCCTGGGCTCCAACCGGGCCGGCTTCGGTAAAAAGCACCGAGAGACTCCTTGTGGATCAGCTCATAAACGCCGAGACAGCCATGACAACAGAAATACCTTGTTTTTCCGTTGAAATCAGCCGTGACGGCTGATTCCGGCTTCATCTCCAGCAAACAGTGATCACAGCAGATAATGCCTGTGCTCCGGCTTTCATTCTCTGACATTAAAGGTGAACGAGGGCTTGAGGGTTTCGGAAATCGAAAGGGTCGCCCTCCACAGTGTCCTGCCGCTCGGGCATTTTACGATAACACCTGTTCCGCGGTAAAGGTTTTCCGCAGCTTTGCGGAGGGTAACCTCGTTTTTCCCCATCTCCATGCCGGGCATTGAAAGATCGAGCAGAAGCGTATCGGCTGAAAACAAGGGAGAACCACCGGAAACCGAGGCCTCGAACAAGAGCTCCTGCATGTGCCGCACCGGTTTTGGACTGATGTCAAGTGTAACCGTGTAAGGACCGGACGTTTTCATGCAGGGACCCGCATGAGGGTCACAATCGGCTTGTATTTCCGATCCGGAAGAACACGCATTTATAAAAAACACCATACAAAGCGAAAGAAATAAACCGATCATTCTATTTTCGCAAACCACTTCCTGTTCGTTTTGATCGTTTCGGTTGCCACCTCAACCTTCATAAGCCAGGTACCGGAAAAAGGAACAGGAACTTCTGCCGCGTAAACTCCGGGAGAACGTTCGACCATATCGTGCTGCGCATCATACCGGCGCTCTGAAACATTTCCCGTAAAGAAATTCACCTGCGCCTGCCGAAGAGGTTTGCCCTGCACAAGAACAGCAACCTCAACAGCATTGTTTCCTTTTCTTAACGAATCGGGAAGAATGATTTCCAAGCCGAGGGAATCCTCGATAGCCTTGGTTCTAAAATAACCAGAAGCCTTTTCATAATAGTTCTCCTCGACAAGTCCTTCAAATCCCCTGAACGCGAAATAAAATCCCGTCCCCATGGCGAACAGAAACACTGCGTACAGACCGTAGAGAAATATTTTCATGAACGTAACGAGTATGTTAAAACAGCACTAAAGGGCACCTCTATTAATTGGTTCTTTTCCAACATCCTAAAGAAATCCGGCCCGTTTTTCAATTTTCAGTCCATCTCCCTCCAGAGTGAAAACCACAACATCCTCTCCGCCCTGCGACCACACGAGCACCTTTCCTTTTTTAAACGAATAAGGCTCCAGCAACAATGCTGTTTCGCCAATGATAATAAAGTCACCATCAACGGAAAGTTCAAATGATTGCAGCTTACCGGTGTTGTTGTAGAGAGACCAGGAGTAGCGGTTGATCCCCTGCGGAAGCTGCTCAGGGTCTCTCGTGATTAAAAACGTCACATCCGGCCTCAAGTAAACCATGACAGCGAGAATCACACCAGCCGCCAAGGTCGCTCCGCCCAGCCAGAAAGACTTTGGGCGGAGAGGCTTTCCTTTATAGCCGGGAAAAGGTTTCATGCTTCCTTGTTCCGTAACCGCGGTACAGGCATCTATACATTCAGCGCAAGCTATACAGTCGGTTTGCAGCCCCTCTTTTATATCGATGTTCACCGGACACACCTTCACGCAGTCGTGACACTTCATGCACTCGGCGTCACGTGATTTGTCGTACTCGATGACCAGGGTATCTTCGTCAAAGAGTGCGTTCTGCATCATTGCATAGGGACAAACTGTTGTGCAGAACTTCCGCCCCATGAAGGCCAGCTCAGCGTAGATCACCGCCCACTGAACCAGAAAAAAGCCGGTAACAGTGCCGGATGTAAAGAGCATCTGCAAGGTTTGCAGCGGAGGCACGAAGTACCAGAGTATGGTGAGTGAAACAAGTGCTGAAAAAGGAATCAAAACAATGCGCTCGACAGATTTTCCGGACAACCCGTCAAAGCGCTTTGCGATACCCTCAGAAAGATCGAGCAATACGGTTTGCGGACAGAGCCAGCCGCACCAGACACGACCGAAGACAGCCGTTATTGAAGTGATGAGCAGAAGGAAAAAAAGGACAGCGAAAAGAATCAGATACAATTCTTTTATCCAGATGACCGAGCCGAAAAAATAAAGCTTGAGTCCAGGGATGTCGAACCGCAGGGCACTTTGTCCATTGATGACAAAAAAAGGCAGGCCGGTAATCAGCAAGGCTTGCAAGAGCCCCGCCGCTCTTCTAAATCTACGCCACAAATGCTCCACCTTTAGGGCACCTCGATTTATTTATTCCGCGCTTCAATTGCATCGTTGATCAGTGCTCGAAATCCTCATGTACTCTGTGTACACTCCGGTTTCTGCGCTCCGTTCGCCTTGCACTTGAACCGCTCATGACAATAAATAGAGGTGCCCTTTATTTTCGGAGCGTTTCCATAAAGGCGATCACCTTTAAAATCTTCGTCTCGCTGAGCTGCTGCTTGAAGGGCGGCATGCCGCCTTCCCTTCCATCTGCTACGGACTCATAGATATCTTCGGGAGTTGCCCCGAACTTCAGCTCGGCAGTAAGATCGCTCCCTATCCCTCCTGTTCCATCTGCTTTGTGGCATACAGCACAGCTTGAAGCATAGATTTCAGCTCCTTCGGCTATTGCCGCCTCATCCCCGCTGTATGATTGTTTCTCTCCCTCACCCTCACTTGAAGCAACCGCTTGTGCATCGGCCATTTCTTTCTCGAAAATCTTGTAGTACGACCATCCGGAAATTGCCGGGGTGTAGAGGACAACATAGCCGACAACAAAAACAATGCACAAAACAAAAAAAGCAGCCATGCCCTTGGGCACTTTATTATTGCTTTCCGTCGGATTGTCATGATCGTTCATGGAACCCTCCTGTGTTGATTTTAGCGGCCCTCATCATCATCCAGCATTCTGTGTTTCGGAGCCTCGACTTCTTTCTTACGCCGTGGATTATAGTAATGGAAAATGATGAACACAAAAACAACAACCAGTGAAAACGTAAAAAGAATATATGCCCATACTGCAAAATTCACTCTTCGGCCTCCATATTTTTTACATCCCGGCCAAGCTTCTGCAAATACGCTATGACAGCATCCATCTCGGTCAGCTCATTTCGAAGCTCTTCCGGCGTTACCTCATTCCTTGCCTCTTTTGAATCATATGACGGGCTGGTGACTCTGGCTTTGTACCCGGCTATCTGTCTTTCAACTTCCTCTTCAGTATATCCATACCCGAGAATCGAGATTTTTTTCTTCGAATAGCGGGTATCCAACCTGTTTTCGGCCATCCATCCATAAGGAGGCATATTTGATTTATCGAACATGCTTTGCGGGCTCTTCATATGCTTGTAGTGCCATGAATCGGGATACTTCCCTCCCACCCTGTTCAGATCGGGACCGGTACGTCTCGACCCCCAGAGAAAAGGCCTGTCATATGCAAATTCCTCAGGTTTCGAGTACTCTCCGTATCGCAATACCTCGGTTCTCAACGGCCGGACGGTCTGCGTATGGCAATTGTTACATCCTTCACGGATATAGATGTCCCTGCCCTCCAGCTCAACAACCGTATAAGGCTTGACGTAGTCGCTCACCGGCTGCGTGGATGGCATCAGCATCGGTATAAATACCGTGACCACCGTGCCTATGAGAATGACAACCGCCGAAAGAATGGCAAAAACAACCGGTTTTGAATACACACCCATATGCCTGCCTCCATTTACCTGTTCAGAGGTTGGTTTTTGACTTCCTGTGACTTTCTTATCGTCATAACGAGGTTCCATGCAAACAGAATAATCCCTGCAAAGTACACGATGCCCGCAGCAAACCTGATTTTATAGTAGGGATAGAGCGACGCAATCGAATCGAGGAAATTGTATGTCAGTGAACCATCGGGATCGGTGGCTTTCCACATGGCACCCTGCTGTATACCGCCGATCCACATGGTAACCGTCCAGACAAGCTGCCCCACGAGGATCAGCCAGAAATGAACATTGGCGATCCTGATGCTGTACAGCCCGGTTCCGGTGATTTTCGGGATCATGTAGTAGAAAGCCGCCGAAATGGTCATGGTTACCCAGCCCATGGTTCCCATATGCACATGACCGATAACCCAGTCAGTGTAATGGAAAAAAGAGGTCAGCGTCCTCAGACCTTGCGTAGGCCCCTGTATGGTCTGCAAGCCGTAAAACGTAATACCGAGAATGAAGAACTTCACAAGGTAGTTGGAACGCATCTGCTCCCAGTTCCCGCGCAACGTATAATAACCGTTAATCACGGAACCCCAGGAAGGAGCGATAAGGAAAATGCTGAACGCAATACCGACGGTCTGTATCCATTCAGGCAGTGGAGTCAGCATAAGGTGATGCGCGCCTGTCCAGAGATAAGCGAAGATAAGCGACCAGAACGAAATAATCGATAACCGGTGGCTGAACAAAGGCAGCCCTGTAGACACCGGCAGGAAGTAGTAAAACATCGCCAGGATCGGCACGGTAAAGATAAAACCAACGATGTTGTGACCATACCACCATTGTACGTTGGCATCGTTCACCCCCGCATAAACGGAATAGGATTTAAACAGATTGACCGGCACTTCGAGGTTGTTGACGATATATAAAACGGCTATCGTGACCGTCATGGCTATGATATACCATAAAGAGACGTACATCTGCTTTTCCTGACGCTTGACAAGGGTCGCAAAAACGTTGATTGCAAAGATCACCCACATAACAACCACGGCGATGTCAAGAGGCCACTCAAGTTCGGCATACTCTTTGGATGTATTCATTCCGGCAAAAAGACTGAGGGCGGCAAGGGCGATGATGACGTTAAACAGATAGAGGTGTGCCTTGGCAAGGCGGGGAAAAACAAGCGGAGTCCGCGATAGTTTCTGAAGCATGTAGTAAGAACAGGCGAAAATCCCGGCAAGCCCGAAACCCAGCCCTAGACCGTTGGTGTGAACCACTCGCAGGCGTCCGAAACTCAGCCATGGGGTAAGATTGAGCGCCGGATTGAACATTTGAAATGCTATCCAGAGCCCGACAATCAAACCGATAATCAGCCAGAACAGCGCAGAAAAAGTAAACCCGCGCACAATCTGGTAATCATAACTGTTTTCCTTCATGCCTCTCTCCCCAAGATCAGGTTAAACGGTAGCAGGTTGGATCACGATATACCTCCGAAAATATACTGATTTTATAGTAAGGGCTTGGGAAATCCAGGGCACAATTGCATATTTTCCGTCAAGCGATCTGCCTCTTCACTATGACACCTCTACTAAATTGTCGTGAGCGACCTGAAGACAAGGCGGACGGAGCGCAGAAACCGGAGTGTACACAGAGTACATGAGGATTTCGAGCACCGACCAACGATGTATTCGGGTCGCGCAACAAATTAATAGAGGTGTCCATTATATCCCAAAGCTTATGCCCTTTACCGTCACCATCAACATCAACCGCACACTTAAAACAGCGGCCTCTCTCGAAAAGGTTTTCGAGCTTCTTTCCAACGTTGCCCGATCAGGCTCCTTTTTCCCAAAGGTCGAGAAACTGATCGATCTCGGCAACAATACCTGGCGCTGGGAAATGGAACGCATCGGCATTGGAGAACATACGCTTCAGCAATCGATCTATGCCTGCAAATACACTTTCGATAAAGACCGGCAAACAGTTGCCTGGACACCTGTTGAAGGAATCGGCAACGCTATCGTCGAGGGGAAATGGGACGTCACGCCAATGCATGAAGGATGTAAGGCTGCATTGCAATCCAAAGGTATTGTCACCGTTAGTTTGCCGGGTTTCCTGGACTTTCTTCTCTCTCCATTGATCAGGATGGAGTTTGAAAGCATCGTCGACCAATACATAGCAAACCTTGAAAAAGAATTCGCACGCAATCAAGCCAACCCATAGGGCCGACCGCCCGACAAAGCATGGTGCGCAACAAGTTGAGGTACCCGCAAGTTCTGCCGAAGCACCTCCGCATCAACTCCTGTGTCCCTCCTGTAGCGTACCTGTTTTTGTAAACCTTTCCCCCTACCATCCCAGGGCCTTACGCACCTCGCCCCTGATGTTCTCGTAAGGCAAAACTCCCGTAGCCTGCCACTTGATCATACCTCTGTCAAAAAGCATCAGGGCCGGGATACCCTGCACCTGATATTTAGCGGCTACCTCCGGCTGTTCGTCAACATTGATCTTAACAACGGTCATCTTTCCATGAAACTCTTCCGCGAGCCGTTTAATAGAAGGTGCAACGGAATTGCAGGGTGCACACCAGGCAGCCCAAAAATCCACAAAAACCGGTTTTTCGCTTTCCCGTACAAGCTGGTCAAATGATTTTTTAGCCATAATGGTATAGAGTTACGTGGCAAAACGGTTGAGGTTTGAGTGTATAATGCTTTTTTCGGGAAATTCATTCCCGACACAATATGCATCCAATCTGCTGAGGACTATAAGGCACCTCTATCTGCCGATTTTCCGGGCAACCGGATTTCGGGCATCTGAAACTTATTGACCGGAGTAAAAGTTAACTTTCGGTAAATCATCTTGCATATCGTGTATTCACTTGTCTTCTGGCAACTCTTTTTACAACCCCCGATATATATTACCGCACTTCCTATACCTTATGAATGATGTCCTGAAGAAACCCAGAAAAGTTTATGTCACGCGTACTGTCGAGTTTAACGCCGCGCATCGGTTGCATAATCCTGACTTTTCGGACGATCAAAACAGGGAAATCTATGGAAAGTGCGGCAATGCTCATGGTCACGGGCATAATTACGAGCTGGAAATCACCGTAAGCGGAATTGTCGATCGCGCCACCGGGTTTCTGCTCGACATGAAAGAGCTGAAGAAGATCCTCGAACAGGAAATAACGACACGGTTCGATCACAAACACCTCAACTTCGATGTCAAGGAACTCAGAGACACGGTTCCGAGCACAGAGATACTTGCCGTTATTGTGTGGGACATTTTAACCGACGCATTACAACACTACATCAACAAAGAGATAACCCTTCATGAAGTCAAAATCCATGAAACAAGAAAAAACTCTGTCAGCTACCTTGGTGAGTAACCCTTTTGCATTTTCCAGTTCCAGTATATGCGCTGATGATGAATGTTTTGATGATATCCGCGACACTGATCCGGGTGTCATTGTCAAAATGTCCAATGCCGTTCACAATATGCTCGAGGGCATAGGTGAAGACCCTGAACGGGAAGGCCTTCTGAAAACACCGGAAAGAGTTGCATGGGCGATGCGCTTTCTTACCAAAGGGTACCGTCAGGATCCTGAAGAGATGCTGAAAAAAGCCGTCTTCACCGAATCCTATGATGAGATGGTGCTGGTCAAGGACATCGAGCTTTTTTCAATGTGCGAGCACCACATGCTGCCGTTCTTCGGCAAAGCCCATGTAGCTTATATCCCCGACGGAAAAATCGTCGGCCTCTCAAAGCTTGCGCGAGTGACCGAGGTGTACGCCCGCCGCCTGCAGGTACAGGAACGCCTCACGCAGCAGGTACGGGATGTTATCCAGAAGGTACTGAACCCGAGAGGCGTGGCTGTCGTGATTGAAGCAAAGCACATGTGTATGGTCATGAGGGGTGTGGAAAAACAGAATTCAGTCACGACAACATCCGCCATGTCGGGCGAGTTTCTGTCCTCTCAATCGACACGAAGTGAATTTTTGCGCCTGCTCAATCGCTGATAAAGGAGCCGAGAATCTTCTTGCCTTTTTCGACAGCGTCGCCAAGCAGCCCCTCGACGGCTGGGCTTATCCCGCTGCCGAGTCCAAGCTCTCTCGGCGGCACCCCTATGAGAACAATCTCACCGGGCACCCTGTCATGCAGCCGGGCTACCGAGAGGAGCTCGCTGAGTCCCATCTGGTGGGATGACATTTTACGGTGGATAAAAGCAGGAAGTTCGTCATTGCGGTAGACATACACCTGCCGGTTGAATTCCGAAGGAATGATCGCGTCGTAAATCAGCAGCACGTCAGCCGATTCGATATAGTCAAGCAGGTAGATGCCCTGTGTCCCGCCGTCAATGAACTGAACACTGTCCGGAAACCCGGAACACTCCTTTTCAAGCCGTCTGACCGCCTCCACGCCAAACCCCTCATCTCCAAAAAGAATGTTGCCGAGACCTATGACGTTGATTTTTTTCATCCTTGCAATTATGGCCGGATAGCTTGTCTCTCTTGACTGAGCCGTGCTCAGTCAAGAGACGGTTCCTCCTCCACCCTATGCTTATACCCCGTAACGATGGATGACGTTACACTTGAACGTTCAACAACATCATGGCGGAAAACAGCGTACAGATGCAGGATCACATAAAACGGAAAGATCCAGGCGACACTGTGGTGGATGATATGCAGATTGTAGCTGCTGCCGAATAGGGGAATCAGCCAGCCAAACCACGTATCTGCAAATCCACCAGGATTGTTTTCACCATACATCGCAAGGCCTGTAACGATCATGAAAAGCGACCCGCAAAAAACGAAAACGAAGTAGGCCAGCGCAGCAACAGGGTTGTGACCAACATAGTTAGGCTCGTCCCGGCGCAGGAAAAGATACGAGGCCATCTGTTCCCTGAAAGGCTTGCCCCACCATTTCATCGACCATGGTCTGAAACCTGCGAAACGAGCATATGTATCGTGGCCGAACAGCGCCCAGTACATGCGGAAAAGATAGTTGGCGATAAAGACAAACGCCGCCGCAAAGTGCAAAAAACGGAACCCGGACATCTGCTTGAACCATACGGCCTCTCCAAGCGGCGGGTTCAGATACGGGGAGGCAATGTAGAAACCGGAAACAAGCAGCACGGTTATACACAGGGCGTTGATCCAGTGATACATCCTGACCGGCAGCTTCCACACATAGATTTCCTCAATAATTCTGCCCATGATATCCTCCGTTTAAACGATAGTAACCTTGACAATCTCGTTGCCGTTCATGTCAAATACATGAGACGCACAGGCGAGACAAGGATCAAACGAATGGACGGTCCTGAGAATTTCGAGCGGCTGTTCAGGATCGACCATCGGCGTTCCCTTGAGAGCCGACTCGTAAGCCCCGACCGCTCCGCTGGCATCACGCGGGGATGCGTTCCAGGTTGAAGGCACAACGATCTGGTAATCCTCGATCTTGGTGTCCTTTATATGGATCCAGTGCCCGAGAGCGCCGCGCGGGGCCTCGGTATAACCAAACCCTTTGGCCTCTTTCGGCCATCTGGAGGGGTTCCACAATTCGGTGTTTGCCGTTCTGTAATCACCGGTTTTGATGTTGGCGACAAGCTGATCGTAGAAATGCTTCATGAAGCCCGCGGTCTGCAAGCACTCGATGCCGCGTGCCGCAGTTCTTCCCAGTGTTGAAAAGAGGGCTTCAGCACCGACATCAAGCTTGCCAAGCACCATGTTAACGGTATCCTTGATCATAGCATCACCTTTGGCATATGCCAGAAGCACCCTGGCCAGCGGCCCTACTTCCATCGAGTGGTTTTTCCAGCGCGGAGCCTTCAGCCAGCTGTATTTCCGGTCCGTATCAAGATACTCAAAGGGTGGTTTCGGACCGGTGTACTTCGGGCTTGTCTCACCTTCCCACGGGTGCAGTCCCTTGTCATCTCCGTTGCTGTAAGTGTACCAGCTATGGCTGACCTCCTCGGTAACCTGGTTCAGATCGCGGGGATCGACATCGTGGATCGTCGAAAGATCCTTGTTGAGAATCACCCCTCTCGGCCAGAGAAGCGACGAGGCATCATCAATGCTGTTTTCAGGAAAATCCCCATAGCAAAGATAATTGCCGAGCCCTCCGCCGTACAACCAATCCTTGTAGAAACCCGCGATGGCAATGAGATCGGGAATATAAACCTGCTCAATGAAAGTAATCGTATCCTCAATGATCTTTCTGACCCTGCTGAGGATCTCGATATTGATGGCCGTATTGCGGTTAGGATCGATCGCACAGGCCATACCGCCGACAAGATAGTTCGGGTGAGGATTCTTGCCGCCGAACACGGTATGAATCTTTACGATTTCTTTCTGAAAATCAAGCGCTTCAAGATAATGCGCTACCGCTAAAAGGTTGACTTCCGGAGGAAGCTTGTAAGCCGTGTGTCCCCAGTAGCCGTTGGAGAAAATACCGAGCTGACCGCTTTCGACAAAGCTGACAAGTTTCTGCTGAAGGTCTTTGAAGTAGCCCGGAGATGATTTCGGCCATGCAGAGATACTCTGGGCTATACGCGAGGTTTCTTTCGGGTCGGCTTTCAGCGCACTCACAACATCCACCCAGTCAAGGGCATGCAGATGGTAAAAATGCACAAGGTGATCCTGGGTCTGCTGGGTTGCATTCATCAGGTTTCTGATGATCCTCGCATTCGGAGGCACCTCTATACCCAAAGCATCCTCGACGCACCTGACCGATGCAAGAGCGTGAACGGTCGTGCAGACGCCGCAGATGCGCTCGGTAAAGGCCCATGCGTCACGGGGGTCCCTGCCCTTGAGGATGATCTCGATACCACGCCACATCGTGCCGCTGCTGAACGCATCTTCGATAACGTTGTTTTCGCCGAGTTTTGCTTCTATCCGCAAATGACCCTCGATTCTCGGAATCGGGTCGACAACTATTTTTTCAGCCATAATGAGTACCCCTTGTTGCTTATAGATTGTCTCTCCTTATTTGCTGCGCGATTCGATCCCTTTATCCCTCAAGTTGATCGTTTTCATTACCCGCTTTTTTCTTCCTGACAGCGGTAACCACCGCATGAGCCGCCGCACCTGCTGCAGCCGCACCCACGGCTACCGCGCCGATCTTATCGGCGTTGGTGTCGGTACCCAGAAACGACACATCCGCCAGCCTTGTATAGAAAGGCCCGTCATCCCAGTATCCCGGCGCTGCACAGCCGAAGCACGGATGCCCTGAACCGATCGGGAAGCTTACTCCGTCATTCCATTCTGTTTTGGAACAGGCGTTGTATGTTGTAGGACCTTTACAGCCCATCTTGTAAAGACACCACCCTTTTCTTGTCGATTCCTCATCGAAATCTCTGACAAACATACCGGCATCGTAAAACGCCCTGCGGTAACATTTGTCATGAATACGCGTACCGTAAAAAGCCCTGGGACGTTTCATGCGGTCGAGCTCCGGAAGCGTTCCGAAAGTATGGTAGTGAGTGATAACCCCGGTCATGACCTCGGCAATCGGCGGACAGCCGGGAACATTGACAAGAGGTTTATCGGTGATAATCTCCGAAACAGGAGCCGCCCCTGTAGGATTGGGATCGGCATTCTGAACACAACCGAACGATGCACAGGCCCCCCACGCGACAACCGCGGCCGCATCGGCGGCAGTTTCCTTCAGCACATTCAAGTAGGAATCGCCGGCAACAAGACAGTAAACGCCGTCGTCCTTGACAGGAGCATTGCCTTCACAAGCCAGGATGTATTTCCCTTTGTAATCCTTCATGATCTTTCTGCGGACCTCCTCAAGCTGATGTCCGGCAGCGGCATTCAGCGTATCGTTATAATCCAGAGAGATCATGTTCAGGATAATGTCCGCCATTACCGGATGGGAAGACCGGATGAAAGATTCCGTACAGCAGGTACACTCAAGACCGTGAAGCCATATAACAGGTGTCCTGGGGCTTGTTTCCATTGCATGGATGACTTTTGGCAGAAGCGAGGGGGCAAGGCCAAGAGATACCGAAGTAAGACCGCAGAATTTAAGAAAGTCACGGCGGTTCACCCCCCGTGCTTTAAAGATCTCCGCGTAAGTCTGCTGTTTATCCATTACTATCTCCTGCTTTACCGGGCAGATTACAACACAAACCCTTTAACCCGGTATTGTTGGAATTTCAGGCACCTCGAAATGTGTTCTTTTTGAAGGTGCCGTTATGTCGAAAGGGGTTACTTGTAATAAAATAATTTTTTCAAATATTAACAATTGTTAACGCCTTGTTTTCAAGATATTTCCCCCCTCTTTTCTTTTGCCGGAACCGGACAATTACCGTATAATCTTCAAATTAGCAGAGCGTTTCAAACTTCGTTTTGTATGCCATAAGGGCATTAAAAATTAATATCTTACCGGATATGCACCATGGCAGAATCCGGTTTCCGACCGGCTTCCGGGCAAAACAGGAAAATCGCACAATGCCGGTTGTGGCTAACTTGGAAAAATCACATGTCATCACATAACGTACTATCGCCCCGCCAAAAAGCGCTGCAGATCAACCTGAACGAAACTATTTACGGAAGTTTCGCCGAAATTGGTGCCGGGCAAGAAGTAGCCCGGCACTTCTTCCAGGCAGGAGGGGCTGCCGGAACCATTGCACGTACCATGTCGGCCTACGACATGGCAATGTCCGATGCAATATACGGCCAAACAGGGCGCTATGTTTCCGAGGAGCGGTTAATCAGCATGCTGAAAACAGAATGCTCGACTCTGATGCAGCGGCTCGATCTCGAACGTGGAGAAAAATCGCGTTTTTTCACCTACGCCAACACCGTCACTGCCAAGGGGTACCGGGGCGGGGGAAACTATCATGGCTGGACGGGAATAAAATTTCAGCACAGTCCGGGCAGCGAGCCCAGTCAGGTCATCGTTCACATCAAGATGCTTGACAATCAAAACCTGTTTCAACAGGAGGCTATCGGAACGTTCGGCGTGAATCTGATCCACAGCTGCTACTTTGCAAACGACAGCATGGAAAACTTCGTTCGTTCATTGATGGAAAATCTCACGGACGAACGCATACAGATTGATGCCATCAAAGTCACCGGCCCTGCCTTCGAACATATGGATGACCGCCTGCTCAGCCTCGAACTGGTCAGTAACGGCTATACCGATGTCATCATGTTCAATGCCGAAGGCAAAGTTGTGCAGCCCTCTGAAGAGCTCTACAAGAAAAACATCGTTACCCTGCGCGGCAGCTTCCGCCCCCCTACCCTTCTGAACGTAGAAATGCTTGAAAAAGGAGTGCAGCAGCTCAGGAACAATCTTCCCGATGAAGAACGAGACAACATCGTCACACTTGCCGAAATCTCCATGAACCGGCTTATCGAGAGGGGCGCAATCGACAGCGCGGATTTCCTTGCCCGTATCGATATGCTGGCTTCGATCAATCAGCCGGTGCTGATCTCACATTTTCAGCACTTCCACACCTTGAGCCATTACCTGTCGGGAATCTGCCGGCGGCGCCTGGCGTTTGCCGCCAGGGTGCATAATCTGCAGGATATTTTCGATGAGGCAAACTACAAAAACCTGGACGGAGGGTTCCTGGAAGCTTTCGGAACCATGTTCGGCAAGAACACCCAGATCTATGTCTATCCGGAGAAAGCCGATAATGAGGACACGCTGCTTTTATCTGACTCGGTAACTCTCTCCGCGCACCTAAAGCCACTCATGGAGTATTTTAAAAACAATAACTTCATCCAGGACATCGAGGACTTCAATCCGAATGTTGCCAATATCTGGTCACGCAAGGTGGTTGAAAAAATCGAGGCCGGTGATCCGACCTGGGAAACCATGGTTCCGGAATCAGTCGCCGAAGCGGTTAAAAAATCGGAGTTGTTTCGATCGGGGTAGCCGAACCACAAAAGATCGCCTCATCAAACAAAAAAATCATAGACAAACAATCCCGGCAGTTACGAGCTGAGGCAGAAAGCCTGCCCCGATGGTATCGGGAAGCGGTTGTTTCGACGGGATTAAATTGTTCTCAACAGAAAATCTTTCGTAACACGGATTGGTTCGTACTGAACATGGGAAAATTGATGATTATAGAGTATTCTGTATCTTATCAAAAGCATCTGCATTCACTGGTTAAACGATTCTGGTTATAACTGATTCCATCCATGAGAACAAAGGTCAAAACAAAGGACGATATAGTTTATCGTATTCTTGGTGAGCAGAAGCAGCTTGCATTGTTGGGTGTCAGAAGCATTGGGCTTTTTGGCTCATTTGTTCGGGGTGAGCAAACCGATTGCAGCGATATTGACCTGCTTGTAGAATTCCTGCCCGAAAAACATTCTTTCGATAATTTCATGGGCGCTGCGTTCCTTCTTGAAAACCTTTTAGGACGCAAGGTCGAAATAGTTACCCCCGAAGCCCTGAGCCCGCACATCGGACCGCATATTCTAAGGGAGGTTGAGCGTGTCCCTATCGCCGCGTGAATACATATTCGTCATATTCTCGATGAGATTGATTACATCCTTTTCCTCTCATTGCAGAAACAGATTTCGAATCTTTTATCAAGAACGAAACGCTCAAAAGGGCATTTGTCCGTAGCCTTGAAATCAGCACTTTACAATTTCTCGCTTACTTACAAAAAGCGCTTAACCTGCCCATAGGGACAAAAAAGCCCGGCTTACTCTCAAAGCACGCCGGGCTTCAGCTTTTAAGTAGACTCCGCTGAACCGGAGGATCAGTACAACTGGTTGCCGAAGAGGGTAACCGCGAAATGGGCGAAATCGGACAGCGGGGTGAAGAAGAGGCCGAAGTAAAGCGTCAGGAGCATGAGTCCGGCTGTTACAAGCTGTGGGAGAAAGCCTGCCTTGATGGTATCGGGAAGCGGCTGCTTGGGCTCGCGCAGGTACATGTTGAGCGGAATGAGCATGTAGTAGTAGAGAGAGATAACGCTGGTGAGGATACCGACAAGAGCCAGCCAGACAAACACGGAACCTTTTGCCAAAAGGGCTGAGAAAACCATCAGCTTACCGATGAAACCGACTGTCGGCGGCAACCCGATCAGCGAGAGAAGGAAAACGATCATGGATGCTCCGGCAAGAGGCATTCTCCAGCCGAGGCCGCGATAGTCCTCGATGTTCTCGCTTCCGGTCTTGTTGGCGATGATAACCGCAACAAGAAAGGCGCCGAAGTTCATAAACAGGTAGGAAAGCAGGTAGAAAAGCGCTGCCTGCGTTCCCAGCTCATCCATGGCAATAATGCCGAGCAGGATGTAACCGCCATGGGCAATGGAGGAATATGCAAGCAGCCTTTTAACGTTCTTTTGCCACAATGCAACAACGTTGCCGTAGATCATCGATGCAACAGAGAGAACTATAAGCAGCATCAACCATTCCGAACCCGGTGTAAAAGCTCCTGTTTCCGGACCGTGAGGCACCGCCACATAGAAAAATCGTATAAGCAGTGCAAATCCGGCCGCCTTGGATGCTACGGACAGGAAAGCGGTAACCGGAATCGGGGCACCTTCGTACACATCAGGGCTCCAGAAATGGAACGGTACGACACCGACCTTGTAGCCTATTCCCGCAAGAATCATGATCGAGGCGATCATGAGCGTCACAGGGTCGTAGCCTCTCGACATGAGTACCCTGCTGATTTCCGAAATGTTGGTTTCACCGGTAAGACCATAGAGAATCGAGAAACCGTAAATCATCAAACCTGACGAGACCGCACCGTAGATGAGGTATTTCAGCGAGGCTTCCGTCGAGCGCCGCTCGCGTTTAAGATAACCGGTAAGGACATAGGCGGCAAAACTGACAAGCTCCATGGAGACCAGGATCATCAGCAAATCTGTGGCTGAAGCCATCATTACCATGCCGATAACCATACCGATAACGAGGACGTAGTACTCCCCCACTCCCGATGCTCTGTTGTTGAGCTCATCCGATGGCATCGAGAGAAACACGGTCAATATTCCGCAAAGCACAAAGAAATATTTGAAGAAGATTGCGAACTCATCGATGACATACATGCCGAAAAAGATCTCCTGCCCGGTTATTGCGTGCTGCTGCCAGATAAACCAGAGGCTGCCGGTGAGCCCGATGAGCGACGTAACCGAAAGCAAGTGGTGTTTCTTCGGCTTGAATATCAGATCAACCAGAATCAGCACAAGAAAGAGGGCTGAGAGGTATATCTCGGGAATGTAGTATGCAGCACTGGACTTCAGCGTTGTAATGATAGCCTGAATTTCAGCACCGGATGGTGGCTCGTACATATTCCTTCTTTTCTATCGTTTAGTCTTCTACTACGTGAACGCCCCAAAGGACGTTATCCGTGAATGGATTTTTATCCTTCAGTTGACTGCCATAAGAACAACCGGCGATAAGACCTCGACAAGTTTATTGATGCTTGTGGTTATCAGACCGAGTACCGGCATCGGATATACCCCGAGGATAATGATGACGGCTGCCAGCGGCACAAGCATGGCAAGTTCCCTGCCGTCAAGATCGTTCTTGCCCTTCCAGTCATGGAAATGGATCCGCTCGTTGCCGTCAGCGTCTTTCTGCAGTTCATACACCGCGTCGGGATTTCTCTTTCCGAGGAACATTCTCTGCAGCGACCAGAGCAGGTATGCCGCACCGAAAACGATGCCCAGTACGGAAACGATGGCAATGTTCCGCGTCAGCTCGGAGCTGAAAGCCCCTAAAAAGACAAATGCTTCGGAGATAAACCCGCTGAGCCCCGGAAGGCCGAGAGAGGCGAACCATGCAATGGTAACAACCCCCGCATAGACAGGCATGTAGGTCGCAAGTCCGCCGAACTTGTCGATCTGGCGTGTATGCGCACGGTCATAGATCACACCAACCAACAGGAAGAGCATGGCGGTAATGGTGCCATGATTGAACATCTGGTAAAGCGCACCGGTCATGCCCTCGCTGTTGTTGGCCGCGAGACCGAGCAGCACATATCCCATATGGCTGATCGAAGAGTAGGCAACAAGCTTTTTGAGATCCGATTGTGCAAGAGCACAGAAAGCGCCGTAAATGATATTGATCGCCCCGAAAACACCAATCACGTAAAGAGATGCCTGGAACACTTCAGGGAAGAAAGGAAAATTGATTCTCATCATGCCGTAGGTGCCAAGCTTCAGGAGCACGCCGGCAAGAATCACGGAAATCGGGGTCGGGGCCTCGACATGAGCGTCGGGAAGCCAGGTATGGAACGGAAACATCGGAACCTTGATGGCAAAACCAATGAACAGCACAATAAAGGCCGCATAACGCCACATGACACTTTCAGGCCCGAAAATCGAACCGGGAATGTAGTTTTCCTGACTGGCCATTGCAACCAGGCTGAAGGTGTGGTTGCCGGTAGCCGGATCGATAACGCTGAAGTAGAGACCGATCATGACCAGAAGCATGAACACCGAGCCGAAAAGCGTATACAGGAAGAACTTGATCGCGGCATACTCCCTGTTCGGACCGCCCCAGATACCGATAAGGAAGTACATCGGCAGAAGCATAAGCTCCCAGAACACATAGAACAGGAAGAAATCAAGAGCCACAAAACAGCCCATCATGGCCGTGCTGAGCAGATTGAACAGAATGAAGTAACCTTTGACCTGTTTCTGTATGGTCCAGCTTGAAAGAACCGCAATAATGGAGATCAATGCAGTCAAAAGTACCATGGTAATCGACAGGCCGTCCACACCGAGAAAGTACTCGATGTTCAGAGTGCCGAAGTTGCCCAGATCAAGGGTAATCCAGGGAAGCCTCTCGACAAACTGGAAAGCCCCGTCGAGCGAGCCGTCGGCAGCAGCGGTAATGCCCGGAAGAGAAGGGTCGTAACCACGCCATATGAGCACAGCCAGTGCCCCCTGAGCAAAAGCCGCAAGCAATGAAACAATCCTGATGATTTGCTTCTGCGACGAAGGTACTATCAGGATTATCAGTCCGGCGACTATCGGCAGAAATACAATTAAACTGAGCATCTTTTATTGTCTGTTGGTTTCAGATCCCTGTGTCGAGCGTACCTGTAAACGATCAACATAACAGGTTTATGTTTATGACATTAACTGAACAAAATAATACACGACATATCCCGTTACGGCGACGAGAACCATGACAAGATAGGTCTGCACCTTTCCGGTCTGAAGCTTCTTCATCGCAGCACCGGAACTCTGGACAAAAAACGCGGTGAAATTAACCAGGCCGTCGACGGCATAGTTGTCAAATCTGCCGGTCGAAGTGCCGAATCTCCTGACCAGGGCACCGACTCCGTTGACGATACCATCGACGATATTGGTGTCAAACCAGGCAAACAGTTTCGACAAGAACAGCGACCCTTTGATGACCGTGGCATCATAAATCTCGTCCCAGTACCACTTGTTGAACGAATAAAGGTAAAGCGGCCTGATGCGCTGTGCGGTTTTTTCCGGACTGATGAAGCCGAAAGCGTACACAACCAGTGCAAGACCGATACCAAGCGCAACCACTATGCTGGAGTACATGATAGCCAGGTCGTGGTTTTCATGGGCGGCATGAGCGATCGCGGCCTGGCGAGGATCATCGTATACCGGACCGTAATGTTTCCCGTGCTCCTCCCCATGCTCTGTTTCGGGAACGTGATGTGCCGTGACCTCTTTATGAATTCCTTTCTCGATCACAGCGCCGGCCTCATGGTGAACGTTGACGCCTGTATGTGACATATCGGCAGCCACAACAGTCCCGGGTGTCTGCACCAAGTGCATGAACCAGCCCTTGGCACCGTCGAGCGGATCGGGTGAAAATACAGCAAAAACCGACAGCGCCGCCAGAATAACCAGAGGCATTCTCATTGCCCACGGCACCTCGTGAGCCTCATGGTGTCCGTGGCTGTCATGACCGTGGTGTTCATCGGCCGGCTTGAGATGCGCCCTGCTCTTGCCAAAGAAAACCAGCCAGATCTGGCGGCCCATATAGAAGGCTGTCAGCAGGGCCGAGAAAAATCCGAGAACCGGAATCAGATAATAAATACCGCCACCTTCAACTTCCGCAAACCCCAGCGCACCGGCCAGAATAGCGTCCTTGCTCATAAAGCCGCTGGTCAGAGGCAGACCGGCAAGTGCAAGTGTCGCAAGGGTAAAGGTCGCAAAGGTCCATGGCATTTTTTTCCACAAGCCTCCCATCCAGCGCATATCCTGTTCATGGTGCATGGCATGGATAATAGCTCCCGAGCCGAGAAAGAGACATGCCTTGAAAAACGCATGCGTGAGCAAATGGAACAGGGCTGCCGAATAGGCTCCGACACCGAGGCCAAGCACCATATAACCGAGCTGCGAAACCGTCGAGTATGCCAGAACACGTTTGATGTCATGCTGTGTAATGGCGATCGTGGCTGCCATGAAAGCCGTAACCGCACCGATAAACGCTATGACGTGCAGGGCGTCAACCGTGAGAATAACAAAGATCCTTGCAACAAAGTAGACACCGGCGGCAACCATGGTTGCCGCATGAATAAGCGCTGAAACCGGAGTCGGGCCTTCCATGGCATCAGGCAGCCAGACATGCAGCGGAAACTGTGCGGACTTGCCGACACACCCCATGAAGAGCAGAACACCGGCGGCTGTCAGCCAGGCCTGTGACATACGAAAATCACCTGCCTTGATATGCTGGTAGATCTCTTCGTAACCAAAGGTGTGAAACTGCGAGTAGAGGATAAGAATACCCAGCCACATGCCGATGTCGCCTACACGGTTGGTGAGAAATGCTTTTTTCTGTGCATCGGCCGCACTTTGTTTCTCGAAGAAGAAACCGATAAGCAGATAAGAGGACAGACCGACAAGCTCCCAGAAAATATAGATAGAGAACAGATTATCAGAAAGGACTATACCGAGCATCGAGAAGGTAAAGATACCGAGATAGGCGAAATATCTGCCGTAATACTTGTCACCCGCCATGTACCCTGTGGAATAAACATGCACAAGAAAGCTGATAAGCGACACCATCGCAAGCATGACCGCCGTGAGGTTATCGATCATGATCCCCATTTTGATCTGCAGCGGACCTACTCCCGGCACATCTCCAAAATCGATCCAGTTGAAGCTCCAGGAAAGTTTGAACGAAGGATCGTAGCTAACCACGACGACCTCCCAGAAAATCCAGGCTGAAACGGCGAACGTTGCTCCCAGAATACCTACCGCCAGAAAGTCTCCGCTTCGAGGCAGCCGGCGGTTCAAAAAAATCAGCAGCACAAACGAAAGCAGCGGGAGCAGCAGTACGACTATTGATAACTGGATTAAACTGTGCATCATATCATGAACACCCTTTGAAGCAGTGGAACAAAGTTCCCGTTACAGCTTATTCTTTCATTGAGTCAACACTGGATACATCCACAGTGTTGAACGTTTTATACATATTGATGACGATCGCCAGTGCAATTGCGGCTTCCGCTGCAGCAAGAACAATGACGAAAAGGCCGAACATTACCCCTTCCATGCCCCCGTTGTATTTGGAAAAAGCAAGCAGGTTGATGTTTGCCGCATTCAGGATCAGTTCCACTCCCATCAGCACGACAATTGCGTTCTTGCGGGTTACGATCGCGAAAAGACCCAGGCCGAACAGTATTGCGGATATGACCAGATAGTGATTGAGACCGATTGTGTTGAAAAAATCCATCGTACTTATTTTTCATTCATTTTCCGGGGTTTGTCAAACCTGGCAAGGAACGCCGCGCCGATAAGGGCAAGCAGCAGGAGAATCGATATCATCTCAAACGGCAATACGTAACGGGACATGGTTTCAAAGCCGATTCTTTCCACCACACTCCCCTGCAGCCGGTTGTCGGATGTGAACCAGTCCGCCCTTGCTAAAAATGTGTAAATCAGCCCCCCGGTTATGGCAACCAGAAGCAGAACACCCGGAACGATATTGAGAACATCGGTCTTCAACTCGGTCATCATGATCTTGTTGGTAAACATGACACCGAAAAGCAGCAGCACCAGAATACCGCCGACATAAACAATAACCTGGGTCACGGCAATGAAATCGGCACTCAGAAAAACATAAAGTGCGGCCACTCCGAAAAACGTGAACAGAAGCGAAAACGCCGAGTAGACGATATTCTTTGAAAAGACTACAAACGCGGCGGAAAACACCGTTATTGCAGCAAACAGGTAAAAAATCACTGTGTAGGTTATATCCGTCATAAACTGTTACCCTTCACTTTTTTCCAATGCTTTTTTTTCAGCCGCTGCGGCCTTCTTTTCCTCGGCGAGCTTTTTCCTTTTCGCTTCGGCTTCCAGCTTCGTAAGGTTGCCGAAATGATAGATCAGATGGTCGCGGTTGAACTCGGAGAAATCGCTCACCTGGGTGTGATAAAGGCATTCAGTCGGACAGACAGCCGAGCAGATACCGCAGGTCATGCATTGGGCCACATCAATATCGAAAACCGGAACCCAGAACCGTTTCTGCTGGCCGCCGGATGTCTTGCCGCATACTGCAAGGTCTTCCTTGGTGACCTTGATGGTTTCAATGGTAATGCAATCGATCGGACACGCCCTTACGCACTGGCCGCATCCGATACAGTCATCAATCTCATTGTAGAGGCGATAGCGGCCTATTTTGGGGGTCGGGATAGCTTCTCGCGGATACTGGAGAGTAACCAGACCGTCAACCTGCTTGAAATAGTTTTCTTCATCAATACCGGCATCCCCTTTTCGTTTGACAGCATTGAAAAAATGGCGCAGCGTGATGCCCATGCCCGTCAAAATGGTTGTAATACCGGTTCCTATATCCTTGAAATACTCACTCATGATTATCTCTCGATCCTATTTGACATAAATCTCCCATACCGCTATCAGTACAAATGCCACAAAAGCAAACGGAGTAAGCACTTTCCAGCAAAGATGCATCAGTTGATCAACTCTGAGTCTCGGAAGCGTCCAGCGAAGCCACATCTGGACAAAGATGAAAAAGAAACCTTTCATGACGATCCAGAACGCCCCCCAAACGGGACCGGTCGTCCAGTCGTTAAGAGAAAGCGGGCCGATGTTGGGCAGCGGCGAGTTCCATCCGCCGAGAAACACAATCGACAGGATCGCCGAAACCATGAACATGCTGCCATACTCGGCAAGAAAGATAACCGCGAATTTCATACCGGTGTACTCGGTAAAGTATCCGGCTACAAGTTCGGATTCAGCTTCGGGAATATCAAACGGAGCGCGGTTCGTCTCCGCAAGCGACGCTATAAAGTAGATAAGAAACGGAAGCCATGCGATCGGGTTCTGGAACAGGAAGAAGTGCAGAAACCCGTATTCACCCTGCTGCAGAAGGTTGAACTGCTGCATGCTCAGCGTACCGGCCATCATGGTACCGCAGAGAATAGCGATTGCGGCCGGGATTTCGTAGCTGACGATCTGGGCAACGCTTCGGATGGCGCCGTAAAGCGCCCACTTGTTGTTCGACCCCCAGCCTGCAGCCAGAATACCGACCACTTCAAGGGCCACAATACCTATTGCGTAAAAGAGTCCGACATTGAGATCAGCGCCGATAAACGCCGGGCCAAACGGCAGAACGGCAAAAGCAAGAAATGCACCGACAAACAGTATTCCCGGTCCGATAACAAACAAAAACTTGTCGGCCGACTTGTTGACAATATCCTCTTTCTGGAGCAGTTTCAGAATGTCGGCAAGCGTCTGCAAAATTCCCCATTTGCCGACTTCCATAGGGCCGAGACGATCCTGCATGAACGCCGAAATTTTCCGCTCGCCGTACACGCCGTAGGTCAAAGCGTAAAGAGCGATAAAAACAAGGGGAACCGCGGCGATAACAACAAGCCCGACAGGCAGTCCAAGGAGATGGAGCTCCGAAAGTGCATCGGACCAGGCATTGAGGCTTGCATTCATCGGTCCACCTCCCCGAGCACGATATCTATGCTTCCTATGATTGAGACGAGATCAGGGATAAGCTGTCCACGGGAAAGCTCTTTCATGGCGGACAGGTTTACGAAACAGGATGAACGTGCCTTGCAGCGCAGGGGCTTGGTCGATTTCCCGTCACTCTGGATATAAAACCCGAGCTCGCCCCGCGGGTTTTCTGCACGGCCATACACCTCGCCTGCCTTCGGCCTGATACGTTTCGGAATGGCGGCCTTCGGATCAAAGCCTTCTTCTTCAGGCATCCGATCCAAACACTGCTCAATGATATTGAGACTTTCTTCGATCTCCATCGCCCTCACAAGGTGACGGGAAAGGCTGTCACCGATATCCGAAAACCTTCCGTCAGGCACGCAAACCTTGAAATCAAGTTCAGGATAGATCGAATAACCGTCCATTCTTCTGAGGTCCCACCTAACACCCGACCCTCGCAGCATCGGCCCCGACCAGCCATAGTTGACCGCAACATCGGCGGGCATGATGCCAACACCTTTTGTACGTTTCACAAAAATCTCGTTTTCGGTCAGCAGCTTCTGCAGCTCGAGAGCTTTCGGTCTGAAGTATCCTACAAACTCAAGCGCTCTCTCTTTGAACCCTTCAGGAAAATCGTAGGCAACCCCACCGATAAGAATGTAGTTGTAAAGCATCCTCGCCCCCGATGTCCATTCGAGGAGACTAAGCATGTGCTCCCTGTCCCGGAAACAGAACAGAAACGGCGTAAACGCACCGAGGTCGATCGCGTAAGTACCGATCGCTACCAGATGAGAGGCAATCCTGTTGAATTCCGAAACGATAACGCGGATAAATTCAATACGCCTCGGGATTTCGATATCGAGAAGCTTTTCCACGGCAATGCAGAAAGCAAAATCACTGTTCATCGAGGCAAGGTAGTCCATGCGATCCACGAAAGGCACGATACCCGGATAATCGACCATTTCGGCATGCTTTTCAAAACAGCGGTGAAGATAGCCCAGATAGGGTTCGGCTTCGATAACAACCTCACCATCCGTCTTGCATTCAAGTCGAAGCACGCCGTGTGTCGAAGGGTGCTGAGGCCCCATGTTCAGGATCATCTCCTCGCTGGAGAGATCTTTTTCAATAACAACCTGGTCTTTACCTTTCGGAGTAACCCTGACCGATGTATGTTCCGCCCTTCCCAACTCCTGCATGCGTAATGCTTTTACTAATTATAACGTATGTTCCGACTCCTCATTCCGGCACCTTTATACCATGGTATGTTTCCTGTACCTCGTAATCTTTGCGAAGCGGGTATCCCTCCCAGTCTTCCGGGCAGAGTATTCGCCTCAGATCGGGATGATTGCTGAATGTCATACCGTACATATCAAACGCTTCCCTTTCATGCCATTCCGCCGTTTTCCAGACCCTGGCAACCGAGGAAATGACGCCGCCTTCCCGCTCACATCGTACCTTTACGGCTATTTTGTGGCCAAGCTCTCCAAGCGACTCGAGGTTGCACACGATGCCCAGCTTCTTCTCTTCGGGATAATCAACACCGGAAAGACAAGCCATATAGGTGAAACGCAGCTTCGGACTGTCGCGCATGAACAGCGCTATATCCAACCAGCGTTCAGGTTCCAACACCTCGAAAAAGGGCATGGTAGGATTCTCATCGAACTCCGATACGGCATCCCCGAATTTTTCCTTCAAAACAGCCCATACCGCCTTTGCTTCAATGACTTCGGGTAACTGCGATGTATTTTCCTGCGTTTCTCCCATCCGGAACGTGCTTGAATGTGTTTTATGAAGCTTTCGCGCTCTTCCTTGCCTCTTGAATCAGCTGACTCGGGTCCATACTTTTCTCTTCCAGTTTTTTCAACGCCTCTGCACGGGAAATACCAATCTGTTCCATGCGGATCAATTCCTGGATCTTCATAAGCCCGCCGATAAGCGATTCAGGCCGCGGCGGACAACCGGGAACATAAACATCCACCGGTATGATACGGTCAACCCCTTTCAGTACATGGTAGCCGTGTTTCCAGTAAGGACCGCCACAATTGGAACAGCTTCCCATGGAAAGCACATAACGCGGTTCCGGCATCTGCTCATAGAGGCGGACAACCCTTTCGGCCATCTTCATGGTAACCGTCCCGGCAACAATCATAAGATCGGACTGACGGGGAGATGCCCGCGGGAAAATACCGAAACGTTCGAGGTCATAGTTGGAAGCATTGGTAGCCATCATTTCGATGGCGCAGCAGGCAAGCCCAAAACCCATCGGCCACAGCGATGAGAGGCGCGCCCAGTTCATGACGTTATCGACCGATGTCACCAGCACATTGTGCTTCGATATTTTTGCATCCAGTAAACCCATGCTATTACTTTATTGTACGTATCAGGATGTCTCCTGTGTCTTGTGCTTTTCCTCAATAACCGGCATTTCCGGAATGTTCGGTGTCGGCCTTACCCAGTCCAGATCCCCTTTCACCCAGGCATAAACCAGACCGATTATTAAAATACCCGCGAAGATAAGCGCTTCGATCAGCGCGAAGCCGCCAAGCTCCTTGAAAACCGTTGCCCAGGGAAAGAGAAACACCACCTCAACATCGAAAATGATGAAGATCAGAGCTACAACGTAGAAACGTATATTAAACTTTATCCATGCCGACCCCACAGCCTCTTCGCCGCACTCGTAGATCGCAAGTTTTTCGGGGTTAGGCCTGCTGGGACGTAAAAGGCGGGCTGTAAGATAACCACCGACAACAAAAATGATACCGAGGAGCAGAAAGACAAAAACGGTGCCGAAATCACTCAACGTTTGGTCCATAATAAAATTTTTGACGTTGGTATCCCTGGCTCATGGTATAGTGCCTTAACGAGTTTTCAACAATTGCGCCCAATATAAAAAAAATAATTGTTGAAATCACAATAAACCATACGGATGAAAAGAGGTTTTTCCCCAAAAAAAAGCAGGAGATACCTACTGATCCCCAAATATTTTTTCGCTCAGCGCGGCAAGATAGTGGAAGGCAAAAAAAATTAACAGCAGTGAAACCGTTACCACAAAAAGCTGTACAATCCATGTGACGCCGATAACCATAAAAAGCACCTTGCCAAGAGTCACGGAAAGAAGCAGCCACAGTATCGGAAGCCAGGCGATAACAAACACAACCTGCAGCCCCCGTTTCATCAGTCGTTTTCTTCGCTCACTCATTTTCATCAAAAAAGAGTCCCCCAATCTGTGATGCGAGGGAGGGATCAAGGCGTTTCAGTATCATATGCTCTTCCCGCAGCCCTTTGAAGTCCCCCCGGGAAAGACAGTACATGGCCATTTTGCAATGCGGTTCGACACCATCGGGCTCCAGTTCAAGCGCTTTTTCTATCATTGCTCTTGCTTTTTCGTACTCGCCGATATCGATATACACGTCCCCAAGGAGACAATATGCGTCAACATAACAGGGATCGATCTCCAACGCTTTTTCAAGCGTACTGATTGCAGCGTCCTCTTTTCCCATCGTAAGCTGCACAAATCCAAGATTCTTGTATGCATGCAAAAAACCCCTGTCCACGGCAACAGCACGGAGAAAATCCTGGCCGGCTTGCCGGTAGTTGCCTGTGGACATATGGGCAACCCCTCTTGAATACAGAGCGTTGACATGCCTCCTGTCTCCCTCTATCAGGCGATCCAGTATCCCGACCGCCTGTCCATAACGGGCACTGTTGATATATGCCATAGCAAGCTCATATTGTCTTTCAGCATTGTCCGGCTCATTCCTGGCCGCTTCTTCGAGCTTATCCATTTCCTGCATGCTCCCCGATTTGCCTGCCATTCTGCAATCGCCCGTATGTCTCCTGAATGTCATAGAGTTGTGCAATCTGGTCGATGATGCGTTCAGCAAGCCACTCAGCGAAAGGCCGAAAACCGTTGATACACCGAATGTACTGCTTGTAAGAAAACGTGGATTTCTCCAGCAGGGTACGTGCTTCATATTCCGTTTCACTGTTATCGGCAAAAAAACCGTAAGGGAACATCACCACGCTGTCATAATTTTCGGATTTAAACTCCTCGAACGCTTTTTGAACGGTCTCGGCCGTCCACTCGCCGCCTGCGGTATGGTTCATGCAGCCCTGCTTGACATCATGAAAGATATTTCGAGGGTCTTCCATTATCCTTTGTTTCATCATCTCGAAAAATTCACCGGTCTCATTCAGTCCGGTAAATACCCTGGGAGGATTGCCGGCACGGTCACGGACAAGCGTGCCGTGAATTACCAGGACAAGCCCTATCTTGTTCCCTTTATTGACATAGGCTTTGTCAACCTTCTGAAACAGGTAGTCGGCATAGATCCGGTGAAGGGCTTCATCCTGCCACAGCTTGTTCAGCAGGCGGACATTTTCGAACTTGTGATCATTGTAAATATCCGTAACGATCTGACAGGCTATGCCGCAGGAAAAAGCCGATTCCACAGGAATCATCGGCACAACCACCGCACCGTCATAATCAGCCCGAATATCACTGAGGGTGTTCTCGAGATAAGGGGGAACAAAGTAATAGGAATCAAGCACATCGACATCGACATAAGATAGAATATCATGGCTGCTCCGGCGGATCAGCCCGGCGATCGACATGGTCTGCGTCCTGTTGGTATCGACAAGCGTCGATTCATAGTTATGCAGTCGCCAGTCAATGTAGTGCCGGGTAGAACGGTAATCTGCAAGAATGTAAATCAGGAGTCGCGGCACCTTGACAATCTGGCGGGTTATCACCTTGACAATCCTTCTGGTACTTGGCCAGAGATTCCTCAGTGTCAGCTTTTCAACCTCGCCATACGTTGCGATAACAACGGCATATTTCTTCTTCACAGTCCAACCCACCACTTTAACTCGGTATACATGATCAGAAAACCGATCAGACTACCAACAAGAGTTTGCATAAACGTATGTGCTTTCAGATAGATTCTCGACCACATCAGCACAGGCACCAGGCACAAAAGCCATAACGCAACCGTTCCAAACTGAAGATAGAGCAATGCTATAGAAGATGTCAGTGTCAGCAGATGAATGCTGATTTTCCATTGCAAGGTGATCAGGAGAATAAGCACCATATTAACAGCATTAAACAGCAAAATGCCAGTAAAAATTCTTGGGGCATCCAGCTGCAGCATCAACTCGTAACCCAGTGCATTGACACCGACCATTACCAGCAGCGGCAGAAACCGCTGTTCTCGAAAGGTGATATTGTAATCGGACACTTTGCCGATCTTCTTCAGCCCGTATATCAGCAGCATAGGAACAATGGTGCTTGCCAGAAACAGCACCAGCAGGTAATTGAACCGTGCTGGATCATTTCTGAAACCATAGATCACCACCAGCAAATATGCTGCAGGAGCCACAGCGATAGGACTTATTGCCCACGATATCAAGGATGCGAAACGATGAAGCGGCATGTAGTAAACAAGGAGCAAAAAAGAGGTTACGCACAAAACTTCAAAGCTATCACGGAAGATAGTTTTTATAAAAGAAAAAACCACGTATATTCTTTTCTTATTGTGGATTGCGAGAGTGGTGAAATTGGTATACACGCTAGTCTTAGGAACTAGTGCCGTAAGGCGTAAGGGTTCGAGTCCCTTCTCTCGCACGATCAAAAAGGATGCCTCAGTCAGGGTTGCTCCTCAAAACGGCACCGCTATAAATTGTCGTGAGCGGCCTGAGTTCGAGGCGATCAGCGCACAGAAACCGGAATGTACATGAGAGTACCTGAGGATTTCGAGCACTGATCAACGATGAAATCAGATCGCGCAACAAATTTATAGCGGTGTCGAATGCCAAAGTGGCGGAACTGGTAGACGCGCTGGACTCAAAATCCAGTGGGTGAATAACCCGTGTGGGTTCGAGTCCCACCTTTGGTACCAAAGCCCAGCAGCAAAACCCGTTTCAGCATGCGGAAAATGTATTCGCCCTGGAGAGAGGTTTACATGGAATCCTTCAAGGACGAAAATCATCCTTTCCATCCGGGAAAAACCATTTTTACAGACATCCCTCCCGAGGAAGATGAGGAACGCTATGTGCTGCACCGCGCAGATAAGTGTTTCATCATCATGAACCTTTTTCCCTACAACTGCGGCCATCTGATGGTTATTCCCTACCTGCAAACCCCTGAACTCTCCGACCTGGACGATGCGGCAAAACTTGAAATCATGCAGCTTGCCGATATTTGTATGGAAGCTCTCCGCAGAACGATCAACCCGCATGGATTCAATTTCGGGGTCAATGTCGGCAAAGTTGCCGGAGGCAGTGTCGATTCGCACATCCATTTTCATATCGTCCCGCGCTGGGAAGGTGACACGAATTTCATGCCGGTCATCGGGGAAACAAAAGTGCTGAGCAACGACATGCGCAGACTCTACACACAGTTGCGGAAAGCAATCCGGGAAATTGTGCAGGAAAAAGCCAGATAATCCTTCCGGGTTTAATGGAACAGGCAAACTGCCCGATAAGCAACAACACCAATGCACCTCCTTTCCTGAAGGTTGCCGACAGATTATCACCAGCAGGAACCGCCAATTGGCAGCTTGTCCGCGATCCTGAATCCAGCCTGATCTACCTTTCGCCCCGCCCCGACGAAACGGAGATCACAGCTTACTATCCTGCATTATCCTATGCCCCTTTCCTCACGCTTAAAGCAGCCAAATCCCCGGGAGATATCCTTTATCTGATGCTCAGAAAAATTTCCCTTCAATGGAAAGCGTCACTTATCGACACCAGAGGCCCCTCCCTTTCCTCAGATTCAAAGATACTGGAAATAGGCTGTTCCACGGGTGAATTGCTCGACACTCTCAGGCGAAAAAGCCGCATTCCTGCAGAAAACTGCCTCGGGTTCGAAAAAGACCGCCGGTCTGCATCCCATGCAAGGGAAACCTTCGGTATCAGCGTCCAGACCACCGACTTCTGCGATAGCCTCCTCTCCGGCAGGTTTGACCGCATCATCTTCTGGCACACACTCGAACACATCCACCGTATCAACGATACTCTGGAAAAAGCTGTACAACACCTTGGCAAAAACGGGGTCATGGTTATCGCGCTGCCGAACGCCGGAAGCTTTGACGCAACCCTTTACGGGAAACACTGGGTCGCCTGGGATGCCCCCCGCCACCTCTACCACTTTACTCTGGAGACTCTCGGCAAACTGCTTAACCGGCACGGCCTGGAAATAACCTCCATGCGCCCTTTCATTCCCGATACTTTTTACAACTGCATCTACAGCGAAAGAAATATCAGCCGGGAGAAAGGCGGCTTAGGACTGATTCATCTTGCAAGGGGGATCATAAAGGGGATGCGAGGCACGGCTGCAGGAGCGAGACACAATGAGTTGTCTTCGACACTTGTATATACCATCAAACGTACTCAACAGAAGAATTGAAATACCACTTTTTTAATCAAGCTTATATTACCGCATCTCCAAAAATGAGAATCTCTAAATATCTTTGTACAGAGTACATGAATTCAGCAAGAGGCACGACAATTATCTTCAAAATGAAAATCAAGATAACACCAAAGGACACCGCCATTTATTTTAAAACGCCTAAAACCCTTTCCCTGTCTTCGAGTTCTTTATCGCTTTTATGATAGGCCTCAATCAATACGATTTTGCTGTCTTCTTTGTTACTTTCTTCAAAGTATGCATAAACAACCCTCAATCCTGTATTTGAACCTCGCCCCTTAAGACTTCGACAAGCTATCCGTTTGTGTTTTACAACATATGCATCAATCCCCAAACCACTGATTCGATAACTGTGTGGTGGCTGTTCATGCGGACATACTTTCAGGACTTTTTTCAGCAGCTCAAGATCATCGTATATGCTCCGAAACCGTTTTGCAAGTTTCTTAAGGTCACGTTTGCATGCATCCAGCTCCTCGAAAATCATGGTTGTTCATTCTCGTCTTCGTAAGTTCTTGTCGAATAAGGCGGCTTACGGTAAAAAACCAGTTCATAATCGATGTCTTCCCCTTCTTCAGACGCTTCCCATGGAATATCCTTATGAGAGTAATCACTTATTGCTAACCCTGTCCAATCTGAGAACTGATCGATAACTTTATCGATAACTGTAAGTTCACTTGCTTTCAATTGCCTCAGATCAGCTTTAACATTCGGCAGATATCTAATTTGAGCGTATCCATGATAATCTGTCTTGATTCTTTGGAGTTGCTTATCTCGAATCATTTCGCCAAGAAGGCCCTGCAACTCCTGTGGAACTGGCCCATAAGGTAGTTTCCGATAACTCGCACCCGTCAAATGCTCCTCGTAGATCTCGTAATAGTTAAAGTCACAAAAATAGAGGAGCTTGTACAAAACCGTTTCGCCAACATTTGGCTTCCCTGCACATCGCTCTAGTATATACAGGAGCACTGTTCTGAGTTTATGCGGATCCAAAACCGGAACGGATATTCTCATATCCGGCGCATACGTTTCAGCCTCTTCCGAAAGAACTGGCATGATCTTTTCGAGAGGATAATCTTCTGCAAGAAGCTTGTCAACCGAAACACCCAGTGCCTTGGAAAGCTTTCCAAGATCTTCGAGATGGATATTTCGTTTGCCTGACTCCATCTGTGTGACCGATGTTCGGGAAAGATCAAGGTATTTGGCAAGCTCTTCCTGTGACAATCCTTTCTGCAAGCGCAGTTCTCTGATCTTCTGCCCGATTTTGTTTTGCTCCATAATACTCTCCTTTACTCAAAATACACCAAATGATCAGAAAACCAACAAATAATTGTTCGAAAAACGAACACAGGAAAAGGAGACGTAGATATAGCCATCATCATCTGATCCGGTTTGATACGATAGATCATTCTATATGGGCCTTCAATGACTTCCCGAATGTTTTCAGATTCATATTCGGGGACAGCGCGGCCTGAAAACGGGTGCGCACTTATCCGCACTGAGCGGCGGGTAAGCCTGTCGACCTTATACGTGCTGCCCTAATCCTCAGCTTCGGGCCTCGAAGTCCTGCCGAGCGCCTTGTCACATTCGACACGGGCGATGAGGTAATCGTATACGGCCTGGAGGTAATTGGTTTTTGCTTTGTTGAGCTGAAGCTCCGCATCGGCAAGTTCGAGCTGTGAACCGATCCCTTCTCTGAAACGCAGGAGGGTAATTTCATAGCTTCGTTTGGCCGTCTGTATGGTACGATCCTGAACTTCGATCCTTTTACGGGACTCTTCAAGATCCGACAACTTCATCTCCAACTCTGCTTGTATATCGGCTTTCAAATCTGCAAGCCTGGTCATAGACTGCATACGGCCCAGCTTGGCTTGTTTAACCTGGGAGCTTATCCGGAAACCCGTAAAAAGCGGCATGGAAACCTGGAAACCCACAGAGGAGGTAACAGGCCAATCGGTGTCGTCGATATCTGCATCGTCATCAAACTGGGTCTGCGCCTGCAATTGCCCCACTGCGGTCACCGCAGGAAAGCGCTCGGCCCTGACGGCACTGATATTTTCGGCTTCGGCCTCTATCTGAAGTTCAAGCTGACGCACTTCCGGCCTGGCCGAAAGTGCTTCGGCGTAGGCAGCGGATACATCTTCAGGATATTCCCCCTCCCGGTACACCAGAGAATCGGAAAGGTTGATGCTGCTCCCGGGATCAAGACCGATAATATTTTTCAGCTGCGTCCTCACCACCGCCGCACGGTTCCGGGCCTGAATGAGGTCCGGCTTGATATTCTCGACGGAGAGAAAAGCCTTCAGTGTATCGATATCGGCTGCGACCCCCTGTCTGAACAGAGCACGGCTGTCCTGCAGAGCCTGCTCCCAGCGGGAGATGCTTTGCTCCAGTATGACAACCTGTTCATCAGCTATCAAAACATTGAAGTAGGCTGTTTTTATGTTGCTGATTATATCCGCCTCCGCCTTGCGGTATGCTTCCTTGCTGATGTTCTTTACAATGGAGGAAGCCCGTATACCGGCAAACGCCTTGAGGTTGAACAACGGCTGACGCAGCGAAAGCAACGCGCTGGCCGCATTGTCCAGGCTGATTTCCAAAGGAATCAGTTTGGTCGGGTCGCTTCCAGTCAGATCAGGAAAGTAAATAACAGCGGGCTTCAGGTTCCTTGTATAATCGAACTCTGCTTCAAGCTGTGGCAGCACGTTCGACCAGGACTCGCGGACCTTCTGGCCTGCTATTTCACGGTCAAGCCGGGCAACCTTGAGATCACGATTCCTATCCAGGCCGATACTGACGGCTTCATCGAGTGAAAGTGCCAGCTCTTGTCCCTGCAGGGCATCCTCTCCGGCGCCAAAAAGAACTGCAGGAGACAAAAAGAAAACAGCCGCCGAAATCAAACGCAGAAAATGTTGTTTGACGGTACGCATAACATTCGGTTATAGGATGTCAACTATCGGGAACCTCTATGGTGCCTCGATTACTTTGCCGGGCGGTGTTCGAAATTCTCATCCCGACTTGTCGGGATTCCGGGTTCTGTTCGTAATTCAAAACACTCATGACCATTAACCAGAAGTTCCTTATCACGGAATTCGCCAGAAAATATACGAAGCTACTCCTTTCCGACACAACATGCCGCTCAATACTTTCCTTTCCACAGCTTCTCGAGTCGCTCTTTGATATATTTCTCCCTTCCCTCATCGGTCGGGTTGTAAAATACACCGCTCAGTCCTTCAGGCATATAGCTCTCCTTCACAAAGTGTTCGGGATAATCGTGGGGGTATTTGTAGCCTTTGCCGTACCCCGCTTCCTTCATGAACTTTGTCGGCGCGTTTCTCAGGTGCATAGGGACAACAGCATCTTGATGGGCCTCAGCAAAACGTTGTGCATCGTTTATGGCACGATAGCTCGCATTCGACTTTGGGCACCCTGCCAGGTAGGCAACTCCCTGGGCAAGGTTGATTCTTGCTTCAGGCAGCCCTATCATCTCAACAGCATGGAAAACCGACACCGCAAGCGTTACGGCGTAGGGATCGGCATTACCGATATCCTCGCTGGCAAAAATGACCATTCTGCGTGCGATGAACTTCGGGTCTTCTCCTCCTTCGAGCATCCTTGCAAGCCAGAAAAGTGACGCATCAGGATCGGACCCCCTCATGGATTTGATAAACGCCGATACGGTATCATAGTGCGATTCACCCTTTTTGTCATAGACCGGAAGTTTTTTCTGAAGCGCGTTTTCAAGCAGATACCGGGAAAGATGTATGGGAACCGTGGAGGTGTCAGCTACGGACAAGCCCGCTTCGACAGCGTTCAGGGCCTTGCGGGCATCTCCCCCTGCATAGAGCAGCAGAAAGTCCCAGTCATCGATAACGGCCTTATATGGAGCAACCAGAGAGTCCTCTTCAAGAGCTCGCCCGACTGCTGCCTTAATATCATCGTTTTTGAGAGGGTCGAGAATATAAACCTGCATCCTGCTCATCAGTGCAGCGTTTACTTCGAAAGAAGGATTCTCGGTAGTTGCCCCGATCAGCACAACAACCCCCTGTTCGATAGCATGCAGCAGTGAATCCTGCTGCGCCTTGTTGAAACGGTGAATCTCGTCTATAAACAGAAGAGTCTGTCGACCCTCGAGATGCCGACCTGATGCGGCAAAATCAAGCGCTCTACGCACCTCTTTTACACCGGCATCAACAGCGGAAAGCGAGTCGAAATGGAAATCAAGAGAGTTGGCACATATTTCTGCGAGCGTTGTCTTTCCCGAACCCGGAGGCCCCCAGAATATCATGGAGGGCAGATGTCCCTGCCCGATAAACTTTCGCAACGGCCCGTCAGGGCCGATCAAGTGCTCCTGACCAAACATTTCATCAAGAGCACGGGGGCGAACCCTTTCGGCAAGCGGCTGAAAACGCGAACCCGCTGCCTCCCTGGAAGGACGGCCGAACAGGTCATCCTGATTTAGACTGTCACCGGGCATCAGTATCCCAAATCACTTAACCAGCTTTCCGTGATTTTTCCGGAGCCTCTCTCTGAATTTCTCAGAAGCTCCTGCTGCCTTGCAATATATTTACCGAGAATATCAAACTCCAGATTTACCCGGTCGCCTTCCTTTAAATTGTTGATGGTGGTATTCTCGAAAGTGTAAGGGATAATCGCGACGGTAAAGCTGTTTTCCTCGATGTTCGCGACCGTAAGACTGACGCCATCGATCGCGATGGAACCCACCGGCACTATGAAAGGCTGAAATTCTTCCGGGAAGCCTATCCTGATTTCCGCGCTTCCACCAAGATCATGCACCCCGATCACTGTACCGACGCAATCGACATGCCCCTGGACAAAATGACCTCCAAGCCGGTCAACCGGCCGCAACGCACGTTCAAGGTTTACGGGCCGGCCGGCTGAAAATGAGCTCATGGTGGTTTTTTTCAACGTTTCCTCTACGGTATCGACGTCGAATGCCTTGTCGCCGAGGGCCACAACCGTCTGGCAGACGCCATTGATCGCAACACTTTCATCGATTGCCAGGTCATCGAATTCCCGCACGTTCCTGTAATGCACCGTCATGCGAAGGTTGGTTCCCTCCTTGCGGTTCCCTGCTACTGTTCCGATATCTTTGACGATCCCGGTAAACATTCTTTCACGATTATTAATAGAAACTTGTCTTTACATCTTCAGTTGGTTTCTTCACTGAAGATGTAAAGAAAAAATATAACCTATGCAAACCGGGATATAAAAGCCATTATCCTATCCGCTAAACAAGCGGCGGCGGCCCATCGTTCAGAGGTGGAGGCGCCAGCGGTGGCGGCTGTACCAGTAACCCTGAAAGCTCCTCGACCTCCTTTGCCAGCATCCAGTCTTTCATACCTTGCTTCCAAACCCTGGTGTCCCCAGTCAATCCTCCATTGTCTACCATCTCACGTAATTTTTCGATACCATGAGGACCAGTTGACTTTCCATCGACAGCAACAAAGTATGAAAAGATTTCAGATGACTCAGGCTTAGGCTTCAGCGAAGTCTGTGATGAATCAGAAGCAGTTGGCATATCATTACCCAATGTCCAGTCAAGCTTGAACACTTCTCGCTTCAACACCCGCTTAGGCTTGTACTCATCCCCATTTATTTCGTAAAGATAGACATCATCAATCGAATCTGTTATATCATCAGTCCAGTCAAACATCGCTTTACGTGCTGAAATCAATAGTTGATCTGCAATACCCTCATCAATCATACGGTGCAGTCTCTTTGTCCACTCTTCAACCAATTGCTCACAAATAAGAGTCGGTAGTGACTTCTGTTCTTTACTTTTCCCGTCAATCAACACAACTTTCAGTGGGTACACCGAGTATGCATAATACTCAAGCAATGCTATCCATATAGCAGTATGATCAGGTGACTTGAACTGATCGTGATCGATCTCAAGCTGGCGCTTAACTTCATTACGGTAGTTATTTTCAAATCCTTCGAGACGAAGTAACTTCTCATCTCCCACGTATCTTGCCTGTCCCTTGATCCAGAGCTTGTATAAACCATTCTTGTCCGCTTTCTGTGAGCGCTCAAGCACTCCGAGTGCTACTGCCTGAACAAACAGTCGAATGTCTTCGGCTCTTGCGGCAAGTTCGTCAGTGGTCAATTCACGAGGATGAACAAAAGTGCTTGTTTTTCGATGAGTATGAACCGGAGTCTTACCATTTTCTTCCCGGTATGATGTGTACCATTCATCAAGCCCCTTCAAGGACGGGAGAGGCAAACCTGACAGTTCCGTATAGCAGACAATTTTTCCAGGTGTATCAATTTCGACAAAGCCGACCTCCTTTTTAGTCATCATGGTACTTGTGGGCAACCTGTTTTTGAGCATGGCACCATATTTACCTTCAAAACGCACTGAATCCTTTACCCCTATGTAACATTTGTACTGGTCATTCGGGTCTTGGGGCTTTAAATATTTGTCAAGTCGCGCCGATACCCAAGGCATAGCACGATGCAAAAAATCACCGAACAATTGCGCGGGATTCTGATGCGCATCGAGTGCAGCAAAAAGAGGATTCTCCTCTTCTTGATTGTTTTTTACGCTAATGAGCTCTAATGCACGATTTTGTAACTTACCGATCAACTCAGCACGCCCTTCATCTTCGCGAAGCATAGAAAACAATACCTGGGTTCCCCCAAAATCCTGGAATGCCTCTTCGGCCCATTGCTGCGCCTTTTTTCTGGATACAAGTTCTGATTTATCTACCGAATCACTGGATTCCGAGAGCACAAAATACATGGCATGCCCCTGACGCATTGCCTCTCGGGTCAGGTTAATCTGTTTTTCCAAATCAGCGATAATGTTTTTCACGAAAATTCTACCCTCATCAAGCTCTCCGACAAAACCGCTCCATATCGGATTGCCATCCTCATCGGTACCCTGTTGTTTCGCTAACCTTACAGATAGCTCTTCGACAAGTAAAGCAGCCTCACGACTTGCAATGGCTATCAAGTGATATCGAACATAAAGCTTAACTGCTTCTGAAATCTGTTTGAGCTTCATCTCGGACTGAGACTGGGCGGAAAACAATTTCCCAATAGCCTGATTGAGATGTTCCTGCAATCGCTCTGTTTCTTCTGAACGCAAAAATTCAGACAAGTCTGAAAACCACTTTGCATTGTCTCTCAACATCCTGACAATTCCTGCCTGAGCATTGTCTAGCTTGTCCTTGATGCTATGCACAAGCTGGATGGTATAATCGAGCCCACCTCGCTCTTTGTTATCGACCCTCATCCAAAGAGCCTTGATCAATCCCTTATCACGTTGAGCATCAAGAAATTCCGATAAAACCTCCTGTCTGCGTCGACGAATTACTTCTTCATGCAGACCACTACCAGACTCAATAGCTTTAAATGTATCATGATTAATAGCCGCTATCGCTTCAGTTATTTTCTGAGGCCATTCCTTGTAATTTCCACCTGTGCGAATTTCTTCAAAGCGAATTGAAATTCTTTTTTCGATATCTCCGAGTCTTGAAACACCATTGATCCTCAATAACTCTGCCACCAAAGGAAAAGTTGTTCTTTCCACACCTTGCTTGAATGAATCATCATCAACAACAAAATCATAATTGATGATCTCATTATCGAATCCTAGATACATCCGATTTGCAAGCAGCTCGTCACGCTCACCGTCTGTTGGCGTATTGTTCTTGGGATCATCGGCAGAAACGCCAAAAAACACTTTAAGCATATCGTTTACCTGACGATACAATAATATGGTTTTCTTCTGTTCTATATGCATATCGATAATCGCCTGGGCAAAGGAAGAATACCCCCTTGAAAAAGTCAGTTTCATATCACCGTATACATTACGGCTCACCCTGGCAACATAGGGATTGGATTTATGCTGGTTCTGGTTAGCTGAAATCGAACGTTTTCGGTTGGCGAAATCCTTGGTCGAAAAGTCTTCAAACAATGCGTCGGCAACCATGCTGTATATATCTTTGATATCTTCGGTCTGGGAGTTTGCAAGGTTTGCAGTGTCGATCAGATAAATGTCATCATAAGGATCTTCAGGTAAACTCATAATCTCACCTTCAGACCATTCATGAATAAAGCGTGACCCTTGACGCATACAAGTTTCCAGTTCCATGAGAGAAGCATAGGTATTAGCCTGTGTTCTTGTCCGGTTAGCCCCGCGATAACCGGTAGGCAGAACAAGCACAAGATTTGATGATGCGTTTTCCTCACCAAGAAATCCGGAAAGATAACCAAGATCAAGAAAACACCCGGATCCCGTTCCACCGGCAGTAGATGCAACAACAATAACTTTTAATGATCCCGTCTTCACCTTTAACCCCAGCTTGCTGGCTTGTGGGGCAGTTGTCAAATTAGCCTGTAAATGTTCGGCCTTTGAACGAACAGCGTTTTTTATCTCTTGATATTTGTCGAAAAAATAAAGGCGCGAGAAAGCTCTGATCTGACCAGCCCCCTTTTCAACGGGAATATTAAGTTCATTGATTTTGCTTCGTGAAAGCGGGAACCATTCCTGAATAAGCGGATACTTTGCAAGATCTTCATCAGTCCTGATATATTTGCCCATATCAAGCGTCTTGACAACTCTTTCCTCTTCCTTGAAAGCAATTTTTTTTGCGAGAATATCCGTTTTTTGTGCTTTGCCCTGCTCTGAAATCGTGCTGGCATCAAGATCAATGTGCAAAAATTCTGCTAACGGAAACTCTGTGAGATTTTCAATACGAACGTCATTACCTGACCCCCATAAGGTATTAAGAATTCGGCGCCTTATCCTCCAGAGAATTTCTGCACCAGTACCACCAAGTCCGATGAACAGAGTTGGCACAACTTCTTCTAGTACAACTTCTTTTTTTTCCTTTTTATTTTCCATTTCACTCATAATCAGCTCCTGACTGGTTTCTGGGTCCTGTTATTTTTTCATTGCAACAAATAATGCAAGGCCGAAACAGATAATTGAGAGAAGAGAAAGAGGCACAGTGAGCGCTAGAGTCAGCAGCTCCGTACTGATAATTGCAATACAACCAATGGCCGAGCCAAAAAATAACCCGCCGAATAATCCCCAACCAGCCAAACCTGCATTGTTTGGAGATCGCTTCATGTTTGGACCAACGAGAAAATTCACAAATGCATTGCGAATAAAAAAGAACAAGACAGCCAGAACCAGCAAAATTCCTACACCTATCATGATTTCTTTGCCGGTTGGAGCTGTCACCATATCAGATCCTGGAATAACAATGCTAATGCTATCTGGAATGACAGTTGTTGTATTCTCTCCATCAGTAATGGGCGGCAGAACAGTTGTATTGTTATCTTCGTTCATAGTATTTGCATTGATTATTGATTATATGAGAAGAAAGAAAAACACTACATGAGCCTCACATTGCTTTGGGAAGCCTTTTCTTTGTCAAGTACGATCTCTGGTTTTATTATCCCCCTTTTAATTACGCCAATTTTTTCGCCGGAAGAATTGATAATATCTGCTTGATGAAAAGGTCTCAACCCAAAGTTTTTCCTCACACCATCGACCGAAACATGGTACATCTTCTCCCTGCTGAACAACACCCCTCCCCCTACTAAGCCACCTAAAATTGCAAAGACCATGAAACCAACAACAACAAGTGGCCAACTCGGGTACGTCACCTGAACCAAAAGAGGCTGATGCGTAACCGATGAATGTGAAGAAGGACCAGGTATAAATAAATCGGGAAGTGGGTCATCGGGAAACAATTCATGCATCAAGCTTCGAAATTCATTTGAAAGAGCAAGTTTCTGATTCTTTAATTCAAAACGAATGAGACCTTTCGAACGATAACCCGATCCAAAAATCACGTCGGGACTCCATGGAGAGGGAACAGGCGGAACCGTGACCCGAACAGTCACATCAGAGGATTGTTTTCCGGAAATTATATTTTCAATGTGATCTGTTGAAAGTTTGGCATAAATTCCTTTGTTGTTATTACTGAATCCGAATGCCATTGCAAGATCTGCGGAAACAATATCATACGGATAAAAATCATTGATAAACCTCCCTGTTATGTCGACAGCTCCAGGAGTTGTTTTTGCGTCAAAACCCAGTAGCAGAGTTCTTCCACTGTTGTCAACAGTTACACTTTCACTTCCTCTCACATATTTCGGAATGAACGTCAAAGCTTCAGCATTCAAGGGCTTCAGCCGCGCCGCCTGTTGGCCGAATGGAATGTTATGAGACAACATATCCTGCAAAAACCTGCCAGCTTCTTCGCCATACGCCATCGCATAGATCATAAGCCCGTCCGCACGATATTCCGGCTTTGTGACACTTTGGACTTTCATAGCATACGGAAAAGCCACAATGCGGGTTATTTCTTCAGAGCCATTGACAAACTCATAAAACTCACGGTTACGTTTCACAGTCTCCAGACTGTTGTAAGGACTGTTCTTATTATTTGTAATAATCCAGAACACGCAAGGCTTACCTGGAGAAAACTGAGTAACAGCGCCCAGAATAGCCTCTTTAAAATCAGTATCGCTATAGACACGCGTTCCTGGCTTCATAACAGGTGCTATAGACACAATTGCCTGCCTGATCATAGCCTGTTCTGTTCCGCTATAATGCAGATATGGCGATTTGTTGTCTGCAAATGACTGGTTAAAACTGGCAATAACCTGTTCTTCTGCACCATAGTTGTAAAGACGTGTGGATAATTCTACTGCAAGCTCCTTGAATCCGGATGAAGGATCCTCATAGAATGGAAGCATCCATCCGGAGTTTTGGACAAGAATTATCTGCTGAACCCCTGCAACCGAAAACGGACTCCGGCCGAACATCGCAAGAAAAAAAACAAGCACTGTTATACTGTTACGAATACTCTTGCTCATTCCTCCTCCGTCAACAAATTCCAGCGATAACTCTTTCGAATTTCAGGCAAATAGATATGTAAAGAGCTTTCATATATGAAAACTGATATTTCTGGAACTTTCGATACATCATAAAGAAATAAACTGTCATTCATTTCATTTCGGCCACTTACACCTTCAGCCTTCAGAGAACATTCGGCTTTTCCCGAGCCATCTAGAACAAAACGGATATGCGTCTTGGTATTCTTTTTTTTAAAAAAATCCGTGAATGTGTCTAAGGAATCTCTTCCTCTCCAAGATGCAACATTGCATAGCAACACCAGCCCGTTATGCTCAAATTCAAGAAGAGGTATTCTTAAGTCTTTATGCTCAGATGCGTTAAGATCTGTTTCTCCTCTTTTTTTCCAAAAATCCCAAGTCGTTGAAAAACAAGCCTTTCCGGTTGAAAGCATTTGCCCCTGATCTATGGATTCCCAATCCTCACCTTCGTAACCATCGGCTTGCCCTCCCAACTTGAATACTTTATATACCGTGGTATCTCGCCTTTTTGGATCATAATCCTTGCATAATTCCCATAACGCTGTACTACTCCCTCCCTCCTGATGTGGAGGACCAAGCTCGACAAGAGCTATTGCAGGATATTCATCCGTTTCCCAAGGACTAAACGACCATTCCACCCCACCTGAAACCGAGATCGAAGCTTGGATGTAACCACCCCGGCAAGGCCAGTAAACAATGGATTCTCCATCAACTTTAACGGGAATCCCGGTAAATGCCTCTTTTCCTGATTCATTTTCCAGATACGCTTTAATATCGATGTCGTCATATAAGGCCGTTACATAAGACCATGACCCCTCACCTTCTTTAAAAGCTGCGAGGACCAGAGATCCGCCTGATTGTAAGACGGGAACTAACATAATGTCACCTAGAACTGCCGCCCCCCCAAGACTACGGCCTTCACCCTTAATAACAGAAACTGTATTTGTCAGCCAGTCAATCCTGACCCATACTGGAGCTTCATCATTTGGAATACACAGTCCTGATTCACTTGTATCAGTGGATACAGACCAGGACCAGGAAGGAATCGCATCACTTTTCCCTACAGTCCCCTGCAGTTTTGTCCATTTATCGTGTTCTGTATTATAAAACCATAACACTCCATTATTTCGCTGAATTGCAACCAGTATTTTTTTTCTGCAACCAAGTTTCGCGGTGCAAAAAGCATACATACCTGCATGGTGTGGCAGTTTAAACTCCTGACCAAACTGCTCAGTATTAATCAAGACCTGTTTTCTGTAGAGTTTCAAACCGTCACCCGAACCATAAGGCGGTAACCAGTTACCTTTATCATGTACTGCGTTGTCTTCAATCAAAGACATACCACAATGAGGACAATAGCTGAAGTCTTTGGGAAATCGACTTTGCCTATAAGAACATTCAGTATCTGGATGCTGCTTGGTTTCAAGCAGAAAGTCGAGTGGCAGTAACCCGCCAGACTTACACTGGCGGCCATTAACCTTGTGGATGGCAAAGCCACTTGGCCCCTCTGATTTTTCATTTTGCACCCACTCTACCGAACCATCAATTGAAGGCCATATCATATCTCATTCTCCCAAAAGAAGAGCTTGACAAGCTATCGTTTTACGAATCCCAAGAGACGTGCTCAGTTAAGAGCATAGACTTCATATATGCCGTCCGATATGGCAATCTGAACTTCCTGCATTTTCTCGTATTTCTTGCCATCGACAATAACAGAAGCATAATGGTTGTATTTACCTGCAGGCATGTTCTTTGGTATTTTTACCGGTATAGCACCCTCAACCTGCCCACATTCTCTCACAATATTTCTCTTTAGACCAGCACCTTTCATTACCGAACCATCCGGTGCAACCAAGGTATTGTATTCAGTAACAGCAACTGTTTTGTTCGGGCTGTGTTTAGGTATATCGATCTGATAGTTTGTACACAGATCGATCCATTCACCATTTTTGACTGTGTATATTCTTTTCTGAGTCTGATCACGTATAACCGGAGCCATGCTCGAAACTGTCGGGGGAAGGTTTTTCGCCTTAACTTTCGCAAGATATGGTTTCTGCTGATAGACCTGGTTGGCAGTTTTGATTTTCCGTGTTTTTGCCTTCCCGATCTCGACACCTATGAAATATCCTGCAAGCCCTCCAACAGCAACACCTAATGCTGCCCCTTTTTCTCCACCTAACACATAGCCTAAGACTCCACCTGCCGTCGCACCAATTCCTGCCCCGGTTTGGCCTGTCGTAGCACAGCTGGAAAGGGAAAGAGAAAAGGCACAAATTACTATGACAACACTATATTTATTCATTTTTTTCTCCTTTTTTCTATTGTGACGAAAACAGAAATGCGTAATCTGACAAAAGCTGGGCATAGGTGATACGCTATCTGCAAATTATCCAATGTTACGCACCACACTGGCCACTGAGGCAGAAAATAAACGCAACTTGTTCTATAATAGAAAGATACAGAAGGCCTTCCTATCAAGGCAGAAAACTACCCGAAAACATGGGGCTGCTTTAGCATGACGGTTAACAAACAGGAGATGTCATCGCAGGCAAGCATATAGGGCATGAAAAAACCGTCAATCACAGAAGTTAAGTTTACACATAAAATATCTATTATTTTTATGTTTTAACAAAGCTTGAACACTTTTTTTTTACGAAACCCTGGCGAGGAACAATAACCACATTACCCTGTGCCTTTCAAGCTGTTCCTATTTCTTACAAACTTTCATATTTTTAGTCTTGGTAACGAGCCATTTTCCGTTAAGGAGAGTAACGATATAGGCAGTCACAGCAAATGGAAGCAAAGAAATACCCGGTTTCATGCCCTTTTTGTCAGAAAAGTCTCCACGGGCCATCTGTTCATTGTCCATTCTGCGGAAAGGAACAGGAAAAAGAAACTGTTTTTACCGAAACAGAAAAAGAGCCGGAGGTTTCCCACGCCCTGTCGAAAACCGTTGCTGAACATCCCCCTGAACCTGAAACCATTCAGGGGACCGACGACACCCCGCGAGCTGAGAGCGAACGTTCGCATGAAGCTTTTCAGGAAAACAGCATAACGAAAAACGAACATGAAGAAGATGAAGAGGAACAGGAAAAAACCCCTCTTCACCATTTCCACATCGACTCTGCGCCCCCCCCCTTTCAAGAACCAACAACAACCAAACCCCAGCCGCAAGCACTCAAGTCATCCAACAACCACATTTTCATCATACTGGGTATTATCGCAGTCATTGGAGCTATTGGCATAATCGGTGTTGCAGGCTACTTTTTTCTTGAAGTAAAAAAAACCGAGCGCGAGACGATTGTTTACCAGGAAGAAAGCAAAAAAGCCGCCGAAGATGCAGAAAAAGAGATGCAAAGACTGAAAATGCTCCAAGAAGCAAAGGCAAGAGAAGCAGAAGAAAAATGGAAAGCTAAAATCATACAGGACAGCATAAGAAAAGCAGAGAAAGAAAAACAGCAGATTAACCAGTACCTCGCGGAAGGCATCGACTATTATACCAAAGGCAAGTATGAGTTGGCCATCAATAACATGAACGAAGTCCTTAGGCGAGACAGCAACAACCGAGAAGCGACACGCTATCTTGAACGATCAAGAAAAGAACTTGAAAGGATAAAAACAGAATGGGAAAACGTCACTACAGGCAAGCCAAGGTAGCAAATATTGTGAGCAAGAATTAAAAGTATTCGACGTACAGAGGAACAAATGCAAAAAAAGCTGACGCTGTATTTCTAAAGAATCATGTGAAATACAGCGTCAGCTTTTTTTAAACCATCGCCTTCAGGGCTGCTTCGTAATCGGGTTCCTGGGTTATTTCAGGAACCATTTCCGTATAGATAACCTTGGCGTCGCCGTCAATGATAACTATTGCGCGGGCCAGAATCCCTCTGAGAGGACCGTCGACCATGGTAACACCGTAATCAGTGCCGAATTCAGGGGAACGGAACACCGAAAGGGAAACAACATTCTCAATATCTTCAACTTCACAAAAGCGCTTGTGGGCAAAAGGAAGATCGGCCGAAATACAGAGAACTACCGTATCGGGAAGGCTTGACGCTTCGAGATTGAAACGTCTCACGGAAGCTGCACAGACAGGGGTATCGAGGCTCGGGAAAATGTTCAGTATCACCTTTTTTCCGTCAAAGTCAGCCAAGTTGGCTTCGGATAGATCTTTTTTCACGAGGGTAAACGAGGGTGCGGCCGTCCCTACAGCAGGCAACTCGCCGACGGTTGAAACAGGATTTCCTTTTAATGTAATATCGGTCATGATTTCTCCTTTTTTATGGTACTTCTATTAATTCGTTGTGCACCTGATTACTGTGCTGGGGAAATGAAAGAAATCGGGACTCACGACAATTTATATAGAGGCGCCTTTTAGCTGAAAAGATTGTGCTTCAATTATAGTGGAAAACAGTACGCCAAAACAGGGAATAACACAACAAAGTTCCCGCAAAGACAATGTTCGCTGATTATGGGCACCTCTATTTATTGTCGTGAGCGACTTGAGTACAAGGCGGACGGAGCGCAGAAACCCTTTCTTATCCGACCAATGAAGTAATCAGGGCGTGCAACAAATTGAGGTGCCCTTATGCTTGCCTGAAAGTAACAAAAAGGAGGGGAGATATTTTGAATCAATCCCACAATCCCTTTCCTCTGGAAAGGCTATACCGCCCTGAACCGAGAAAAACAATTGCCAGGGAACCGAACAGATAAAGAAACTGGAGCTCCAGAGCATGACCGCCGTGTTTCGTCAGCGAAAACAGGTCGCCGGTATGTACAAGATAAATTGCAGCGACCATGACAAAAGCCTCGATTAAAGCAGCAGGGCGTGCAAAAACACCAAGAATGATAAGCAGAGGAGCCACTATCTCGCCAACAAACACACCATAGGACATGTATGCTGGCAATCCGGCGTCAACAAGAGATTTTTCAATAAATCCAAGCCCGTTTTTAAGCTTGTGAATCCCGTGAAATATCATCAGACCGGCCACCGGGAGGCGAATAAGCAGCTTGCCAAGGTCGTCGTTCTGGATAATACGATTTATCATATCGCTCATAACTAATCAATGGGTTTGTAAGTTAGGAAAGCTTCTGCATAAAAGGCCAATTCTTGAGACATCGTGTCCTCCCAACAAAAACGCAAGAACCCTGACCATGAAAAAGATAATAAAAAGGAACGCCCTAAAAAAACAACCGGACTGCCCTCCAGAGAGGAGCAGTCCGGTGTATTCTGAATGTTGTTAACGGCCGAACCAGGGATAATTACAACCGTTATTTCACTTAGTTGGCGGTAAAGCTGAAGTTGTAGATGGCGCCTACTGAAAAAACGTACGGTGCACTATCCGACTCAAGATCGGCATAGCTCGCCATTGCATAGACCTTAGCATTGTCGAGAACATTATAGAATGCACCACCGGCGATACCGAACCCTTCAGCCGCTCCGTCATCAACATAACCGACCGAGAGCGACAAATCGGTATCGTCCATCATAGCCGTACCGGTTACATACAGGTAGCTGACATCTTCCAAAGCACCTGTATCGATGTTTTCATAGGAAACACCTGCTTTCCAATCCTCGCACTTGTAGGTTGCATAAGCACGGATAGCATTGCCGTCAACTGCAATACCGGGATATACACCAGCATCTTCAGGGTTGTCGGCATAGACTGCACCGATGTTAAAACAGCCGCCGTTGTAGGATCCGCCAACAAGGTAAGCGAGTTCATTATCATCAGTGGCGTCTTCAAAAGCAATACCGCCGACAAGTTTGAACCCGTCCAAATCAGGTGTGAAATACTGCAACGAGTTATCGGTAAATCCGTTGGTTGCAGGTGACAAACCGTAGGATGCACCGCCGCCGCCGAACGCGCCGCCTGCGTTGATGCGGGAAAGATCATAGAAAGGATCAAGTGCAAAACCAGGGAACTTGTAAGCGTTGGTCATACGGCCGTAGGTAACCTTACCAAAAGAGCCCTTGAGTCCTCCGAAAAAGAAGCGCTGGTTAAACCCGTCTCCTTGTCCATCCCTGTCTGAGGGTGCACCAACCTGGAGATGTACAAATGCACTAACATCATCGCTTCCGTAAGAACCTTTGACACCGAAACGGGAAACATTGTCTGTCCCTCTCCAACGCTCAAGATTGCCACCAACGCCATCTTCATCGATATAATTGAAAGAGTAGCGGAGATTACCGTAGACGGTGACTTTCGGCTTCGTTTCTGCTTTAACGACAGACGGAATTGCCCAGACCATGACCAGGCACAATAGTGACAAGATTTTTTTCTTCATGTTGCTGCTTTCTTAAGTGTTTGTGTTGCTGTTTTTTCTCTTCCTTTCTGTTGAAAACGTTTTTGTGAAGTCCCTATTTATCCACCCCTTTATATGGCCATATAACCGCAGGGATATATATTGATATGACCATATTGTGAATGATATGAAAAACACCCGATAAAACCAAATTCGGGAAAAAGCAGGAAGCTGTAACGCGAATCACAAAACGTAGGCTTCAAGCAGGATATCGCCGCCGAAGAAGCGGGGTGGTTCGAATTTCACACTAAAAGCGTCTTCCGGGTTATCAACGCCCAGCGGAGAAAAAGAACTCAGGCCATCGCCCCCGAAAGCTTTCGGTGCTATATAAATATACATCTTGTCGGCCAGACGGAGCCGCAACAGGGAACCTGAGAGCCGGGCACCTGCTTCCACAAAAACAGAAAGGATTCCTTTTGCATGGAGAACACGCAACACTTCTCCAAGATCAAGGCCGCCCTCATGTTCATTGACAAATGCAACCTCGATCCCCGTTTGCCGTAAAAGATCGAACTTCAGGTGATCAGCCCTGTCCTTGAGGGTAAAGACCAGAGTCGGAGCATCGCCATTAAAGACTTGTGCAGTGTGCGGCAGTTCCAAACCGCTGTCAAGGATAACCCGCAGAGGATTTCGGCCCGGACAGTGTCTTACCGTCAGCAGGGGATCATCGGCTATAACCGTCGCGGATCCGGTCATAACAGCATCATAGCGACTCCGCAGCCTGTGCACATGTTTCCGGGATTGCCGCCCTGTAATCCATTTCGACAAACCGTTTGCCGTCGCTATCTTACCGTCGAGGGTCTGTGCAAGTTTAAGAGCGACAAACGGCATTTTCTTTACATGGGTCTTGATAAACGCCTCATTCAACCTCAGGGCCTTTTTTTCAAGAACTCCCTCGATAACCTCGATACCTGCGTCACGAAGCTTCTGAACACCTCGCCCCCCGACATTCTCATGGGGGTCCTTGCTGGCAACAACAACTCTCGGGATTTTTTTTTCAATGATAAGGTCGCTGCAAGGGGGGGTTTTGCCGTGATGAGAACATGGCTCGAGACTAACATAAAGGGTGGATTGCTGCAGCCGGAGATGGTCGGTCACAGAAGCAATAGCATTAACCTCGGCATGCGGTCCCCCGTATCGTTCATGATAGCCTTCACCGATGATGCGGCCTTCGAAAACAATGACACAACCCACCATAGGATTGGGACTGACATAACCCGAACCGTTTTCGGCAAGTTCAAGACAACGCGACATAAAACGCTCGTGATACCGGTGCTCCCCTCCGTTTTCGGTCATATCGGTTGGAGGTTTACGGTTTCTCGACTTGTATCTGCACCAATTTCACGCCGGAAAGCCGCAGAAGTTCCGATATGTGCTCGATCTTGTAGGGCTTGTCATAGTAAATGGTTTTAATGCCGACGTTTATCAGTACCTTCAGACAGTGAATACAGGGACTGGCTGTAATATAGATGTCGGCATCTTTGATCGAAACCCCGTGTTTCGCCGCCTGAGCGATGGCATTGATCTCGGCATGAATCGTATTGACACAGTTTTCCTCGACCGTTCCGTCGGGATGGGTGCTGCGGTATATCCTGCAGGTGGTTTCATTGCAATGAGGCAAACCGGAAGGTGCGCCGTTGTAGCCCGTGGAAAGAATATTGTTGTCCCTGACAAGCACCGCTCCGATATGGCCCCTGGTGCAGGTTGCCCTTCGTGAAATCAGGTGGGCAACATTCATAAAATATTCGTGCCACCCGAGCCTTGTCCCGCCGGTACGACTTTCCCCGCCACTGCGGGGTTGGCAACAACTGTCTTGCTGGATATCTTCAGGCATAAACCGGATTTTAATACATTGGTAAAGTAGTGGCGAGCAACGAGTGACAAGTTTAAAACGTTGGTCTGTTCAGCCGTCGAACGGTCTGTCCCTTGTGCATTCAAGCCCCTTAGCCGCCAAGCCTTTTCATACGGCTTGACAAACTGACACTTTAGCAAAATAAAGAAAAACAAAGGCTGGAAACAACAGATCGGCAATGCTGCGCAACTATTTCACGCTCTACCATCTCGCCCGCGAACTGCACGAACTGCTTGAAGGAGGTTTTGTTTTCGAGGTGTACTCACAGCAGAGAAACGAAATCACCATAAGCTTGGTAACAAACACGGGAGACCATGTGCAGCTCATTGTCGTTACCGGTCACCCCACACTCTGCATCCATACCAGGCAAGGACTGAACAGAAAGCACCGCAACACTGCGGAGCTGATGCCGGAAATCTCCGAAAAAAAGGTTTCCGGAGTAATCATCGACCCGTGTGACCGAGTAATCCGTTTACCGCTTGAAAACAACCATGCCATCTTGCTTCAACTGTTCAGCGCAAAAACAAACGTTTTCCTGGAGACCAGCGGCAGAGTCACCGATGCTTTCAAAAAAAGCACCTCCAACGTTGAAAGACAGGAAAAATCCGTTATCAAGCCGGAGATTCTCGGCTCACTCGAGGCACTGGTTTACGATCGGGCACTTTTCACCCAACGTTACCGGGAAACCGGCACACGAGACATAGCCGGAAAACTGGGACGGATGCTTCCGGGCTTTGACCGCCCCCTCGTCAGAGAGCTTCTCCGCCGTTGTGGAAACAGATGTTCGCCGGAAAATATCCATACTGAGCTTTCCACCCTTTTTTATGAACTGCTCGATCCCTGCCCCTGGGTAAATCCCGAGACAGATGAAGGCCCGGTGTTCTCCATACTTCACAATCCAGAGAAAACCGCCGTCATGTTTGACAGCGTGCTTGAATGTCTGCATTTCTACCATATCAAAACATGGCAGTATCTGAAAACCAGAGAACTTGTTCATGAACTCGACCGAAAACTCAGGCAGAAAAGAAAAAAGGTCGAGAGTGAACTGGCTGGTTTTCAGCCCGACAAACTGCGTAAACAGGCCGATGAGTATGAACGAAACGGGCACCTCATCATGGCCAATCTCTACTGCCCTGACAAGAACAAAGAAAACATCACGGTCACCAATTTTTTTGATCCTTCATCTCCATCCTTGGTCATCCCCTTGAAACCCGAGCTGAACCTGCAGCAAAACGCGGCGGCCAACTTCCGGAAAGCGTCGAAAACCAGGGAAAAAATTGAAGGGGGCATACACAGAAAAGCTGCCGTACAAGCACAGAAACGTGAACTTGACAAACTGATCGCACTTTCCGCCGGCCTTTCAACGCCGTCAGAAGTGAGGAATTTTTACGAAGCACACCGTCCGGCACTGAAAATTTTCGGGCTTGAGCATATGTTAAAAAAAGAAAAGGGAGAGCTGCCATTCCGGAGATTCGCCGTCACCCAAAAAGCAGTGCTTTATGTCGGTAAAAGCGCAAAAAATAACGAACAGCTTACTTTTTCCTTTGCAAAACCAAACGACATATGGCTTCATGCTCGAGGCACCTCGGGATCACACTGCATTTTGCGCGGGGCATCGATGCAGAACAGCACGGAAATCCGTAGGGCAGCCGAAATTGCTGCTTTCTATTCGGCCGCTAAACATTCCGAGCTTGTTCCAGTAATGTATGCCGAGAAAAAATACGTGCGCCGCGCCAGAAACATGCCCCCGGGTCAGGTTCTTCTGGAAAAGGAAAGGGTCATTATGGTAACGCCCCACAAAGGATAACTTTTCAAACCTGAAACTATAACCATGGAAAACTACAAGCTTGTCCTCCCGGAACACCTGAATCACTACGGTTATCTTTTCGGCGGCAACCTGCTGAAATGGATCGACGAAGTAGGATACATCGCCGTGACGCTTGACTATCCCTGCTGTAATTTTGTAACAGTAGCAATGGACAAGATCGAGTTCAAAACCAGCATCCGAACAGGCACAATTCTCCGCTTTGAAACCACAAAAACCCGTGAAGGTAACACCTCGGTGGAATATATGGTCAATGTTTACAAGGGCAGTATCGACACGGAAAAACGTGAAACAGTTTTCAGCACCCGTATCACCTTTGTCTGTCTCGATGACCTGGGAAATAAAAAGCAGCTCTGCGAAATATGAGTTTCCTTTTGAAAACCAAACCGCACAGTCAGCGGCCGGAACCAAAAATCCCTCCCGAGACACGAAACAGAGCAAACAGTCCCATCAACAACATGACGAAATTGGCGAGCCACATCGATACCCCAGGATCAAGCAGACCTCTGTCGGACATTTTCTCACCAAACATGAGCAGGGACCAGTAAAGAACAAAAAACAGCAGTGACAAACCCGCTCCGACACCGAAACCGCCCCGCTTTGCGAGCACACCGAGAGGAGCCCCGACCAGAACAAACACAACACAGGCAAATGACAATGCATATTTTTTATGAAACTCGACCATATACTTGTTGTACATCTTCCTGCTGTCTTCTATCTGGTCGATTTTCCGGTCGGTCCGCACAAGCATCTTTTCAACCTGTTCCAGAGCTCTTGCCTTCCGCTGAGGGGTATAACGAACCCCTGCCGCATTTTCTGAGACGGTTTGGTGAAAAGAGTTGATCGCTTCCTGCTCACGTTTAAGCCGCTCCCCGATATGCAGCAACGAATCGTTCATACGCTTGCGAAATTTCATGCCCATACTGTAAAGCTGTTTTGCCGACAGCTCACGGTCGCCCCTTCTCATTTCGCTGCCGTCGGTACGCTCGAAACCATAACCTGTTGATGAAAAAACAAAACGGTGCTTGTCAAACGTTATAACCCTGTACTCTTCGTTATCTCCACCTCGCAACTCGTGCATTTCCCCGTTAAACAAGGTTAAAATCAGATAATGATAATCGGGAGTAAACTCGATACTCCCCGTTTCAGCGGTAATAACAGTCTTTTCATCACCTCTTTTTCTTTCATAAATCGTAACACCTTTAAGAGTACTGGCATCTTTCCCGGTTTCCCTGACAAGAATTGAATACCCTTCCACAAGCCCTGAAAAAGCATTTTCAGTCAGGCCGAAACTGGGTTTTGCTCTTGTTATATCCCGCAGCAGCAGCTTCGCATGGTAGTTCGCCTCGGGAAGAACAATATTATTGAACCGCTCCAAAAGAAATGCAAGCACCGTTCCGGCCAGCAGAACAGGCATGATCAACCGGTAGAGAGAAAGTCCTCCGGCCCTCATTACGGTCATTTCAGAACTGTTTGCAAGGTTCCCGAAAGCAATCAGGGTAGCAACAAGAACCGCCATGGGAGCGGCAAGCACGACCATCCATGCAATCTGAAGAGCGATAAGCTCCACAACGACAACAAAACCCAGCCCCTTGCCGACGAAACGATCAAAAAAGCGGGTAACAAACTGCAGCGTAAAAACAAAAAGAATGGTAAGAAACGCAAACAGAAAGGGACCGATATGCTCTTTCAGTATATAGCGGTAGAGTATTTTCATGGAACCATGGCAGAGCTTGGTATCGCCTCATTTGTTTAATAAGGGTACCTCTATAAATTGTCGCGAGCGCTGCGAGGCGAACGGAGCACAGAAACCCTTTCTTACCCAATCAACGAAGTAATCCTGGTGCGCAGCAAATTAATAGATGTGCCCGTAATATAGCCAAGACTCAATATTGTTACACTGTTTTGTTATAAACGCCGGATTGCTTGATGGAGAGATGGCTGGACAGCATGCCTATCCTTTTGGAGTATCAGACTGCGTTGCATGAGATCAGTAAGAATATTATAATTAAGTTGGATTTTCCAACGAACATCATCAAGGATGCAAAAAATCAGAGTCAGACAAAAAAACCAGATCACCATTCCGCTCCGCATCGCGGAGGAAGCCGATATCAAACCGAATGACGTGCTCGAAATCACCTATATGAACGGAGTGGTAATGTTAGTCCCGGCTGGCAGAAAAGGAAATAAACGATCTGTGATGGAATACGCTGGGGCTGCCAGAGGAACGTGGGGTAAAACAACTGAGGAGATCGATAAGGAACTGAAAAGGGACAAGGATTCATGGGAAAGGTAGATGAAGCCATCACCAGCATGATTGGTCATCGAGTATATCTCGATACCAACATCTTTGTCTACTTTCTTGACCGGAATCCTGACTTCTTTGATGTCATCAGACCGCTCATTCAGGCTATTGACTCAGGAAAAATTATCGGTGTTACCGGAGATGCCGCTGTCGCGGAAACACTGGTCAAACCATATCAGACCGGCAACCTTGAACTTGTCGCGAGCATCAGGGAATTTTTCAGAACCGAAAGATTCCTGTCAATTCTACCGCATGACGGAGAAACATTCGATCTTGCGGCACAATTACGAGGCAAACGCGGAATGAAATTCATCGATGCCCTGCATTACGCAACGGCAATCCGATCAGGCTGCTCCTTTTTCATCACCAACGACCTCAAAATTCAGTCAGACGAAATCCTTGAAATAATCTCTGTCAAGGCTCTGAAAGAGTGAAAACCCTTGTCTTGCATAAGACAACTGACATTTTAATAATGACATACAGAGTTATTTTATCTAATAAACAACGTCCCGTCCTCCTCCCGTCCTCCCGATCGTGCTCATTTCATTTCAGCACTTCCCAATGACCGCTCTTTTTTGGCCCGATGTAACGCAAACGGCCTTCTTTCACCATTTTTGAGGCCGCCCGCTCAACAGCGCTCAATGATTTGTCAATCATCCGAGCCACTTCCACCAGACTCATCTCCGGATGTTGTTCCAGCAGTTCGAGAATCCGTTCCGGCGTTTTTACCGGCGTTTTTACCGGCGTTTTTACCGGCGTTTCCCCAGGAAATCGAAACACCGTCCATAATCCGGTTTGCTCGCACTCGAACTCAGGTATAGGCGTACCGGCAACACGGCATGCCTCCATCATGCGCTCGATCCCATGCCCCCAAGCTTCGATCAGCCCCGCACGGAAAAACGCATTGGCAATATCAGGGTTGAACGGCTGTGACGAGTGTTTGCCGAGCAAACGTTCCACCGTCCATTCCGGCGGTAATTGCCCAGGATTCCAGATCATCAGCTTGTCGGGATACACACTGATCTGAACCGGAATTCCGCTCGCATAGTCTTTATGCACAACGGCATTGAGCACCGCTTCCCGCAACGCCGGTTCAGGCACGGGATACGTTTCGACACGCTGCAATCCCTCGAAGGAAATCCATGCCTTCAAATATTTGGCTTTCAGCAGTTCGATCGTCCGGCTCACCTGCGAAAAAAGGTCTCCATGCACTTCGTCCTGATAGCGAAGGTCGGCGTCGCTTTCAAAAAAACCGATTTTCACATACGCTCCGGTGACAAACCGTTCCGGATCGGGATGAAACAGCAAAACCGCTGCCCGTTTGAGATAGCTCTCTTCCAGAAGATGGAGTTTATCGAGCAATGCGTTGTCAGCCTCCCGAAGAATCTCAGACGTCAACCGCTGGTTTTTCAGGGCCTGACGGCGAAACCCGTCGATCACCTTACTATCAAGATCAGAGCTCGACAGATGAGGAACAGGTACGCTGTCCCAGTGCCTTCCCTGCTTCTGCAAAAGAAACTTGTCAAGAGCCGCACCTTTCAACTCCTGCAAGGTACTCCCGCTACGGTAATAGTATTCGCCCTTGTAGCTTACCGGGTAGGGATAAGGTTCGACAACGATTTCCAGAATTTCTTTATCCGATTCTTCAAGAACATTCACATCGACCATGATCCCGAGAATGTCCCGGACTTTATTGGGAATATCCACGAGCAACTTCCGGCAATTCCTGACCCCGACAGCCTCACCACTGTCATTCCGCCCAATTACCAGCATCCCACCCTCGGCATTCGCGAAACCGCATATCCATTTCAGATACGCATCTCGCCAGGACTGTTTCCATTCAGTGTGATGGTTTTCGTGCATAAAAAAATCTCTTACCTGTAATAAGGGACAGAGTACATGAGGATTTCGAGCACCGATCAACGATGCAATTGAAGCGCGGAATGAATAAAATAGAGGCACCTATAATCTTTATACTGACTGACGTCCATGCCACCGCGAAGCGTATCTTACCTTTGCCAGAGAGAGGAATAGAGTTCAAATTTTTTGAGCACCATACTAAGCGGACTTCCTGATTGGATTTCAGGTAGAAAGAGAGGGCCTTCTTTGAAAAAAAGCAAGCAAAAGGCACCCCAATCACTTGCGTTTCAGAGGTTTAATACTGATAAAATTTAATATAGTATACAGATCAAAAGGACACCAATAGCTGGTTACAGTAAAGCACCCTTAATAAAAAAGGCTTAGAGATCGAAACCTGTAAGCCTTTATTGTAATCATGTGCGTTCGGAAGGAGTCGAACCCTCAACCCACTGATTAAGAGTCAGTTGCTCTACCACTTGAGCTACGAACGCAACAATTTCATTCTATCGTCAGTATCCCGTCTTATCAGGATTTATTCAGCAGTTTTTTCCGGTGCAGGCTGAGGCACTGCATTTCCCGCCGGAGCTGGAGCTGCTGGCAGCTCTTTCTGAAGAATACTTTCCCTAACGTCCACAGCAGCCTGTCTTGAAGGCAGAGTAAACTGAACGACAAAACAAAGCACCATCAGGATTGCGGCAAGAACCGCCGTTGTCTTGCTCAGAAAATCACCGGTCCTCCGGACACCAAGATTCTGGACGGTACCAAGACTGGCTATACCGCTGGTTAACCCACTTCCTCCTTTCGGGTTCTGCAAAAGCACAACCCCAACGAGCAGAACGGAAGTCATCAGAATCAGAACAACAAGAAATATGTGCATAATCCGGGAGGATAATGTTAATTATAGAGGTGTTCGCCAAATATCGTATCTTGCTTTTTATGCAGCAAAGGGCTTAATTTAGCAACTTTCAAACAATATCCAAGCAGTGTTCACTGAAGCCGGTAAAGCACTTGTCATTATAGGAATCGTTGCAGTTATAGCCGGCGTTTTTCTCATGGTCTTCCAGAAAACCGGCGTTCCGGGTTTCATGCGCTGGTTTGGCAACCTCCCCCTTGACATTAAAATCAGCAGGGATGATTTCAGGTTTTATTTTCCGATCGGAACTTCTATCGTTTTGTCGGTCATTTTAAGCTTTTTGCTCTATCTTATCAATAAAATTATCAGGTAATCGTTCCATGCCCCAGAACAAAAACAGCAGGGTTCGTTCGGCAAAAGTTCAGCGCAAAACTGCCGAAACCGATATTTCCATTGAACTTAACCTCGACGGTTCAGGACGGCACTCTATAGATTCGGGGGTGGTTTTTCTCGATCACATGCTTGCAAATTTCAGCAAACATTCCGGAATCGATCTTACGGTAAGCTGCAAAGGCGATACGGAGGTAGATGACCACCATTCGGTTGAAGACATAGCTCTTGTGATGGGTTCGGCGATTCAGGAAGCGTTACAGGATAAAAAAGGCATACAACGGTATGGCTGGGCGATCATACCTATGGACGAGGCGCTTACCCGCTGTGCCCTGGATATTGGGGGCAGAAGTTTTTGCGTGTTCAAGGCTTCATTCAGCAGGCAGGAGATCAACGGATTTTCAACCGAACTGGTCGAACACTTTTTTATCTCACTGTCGCGCACAATGCATGCAAACATTCATCTCGCCGTTCTCGAAGGAAACAACACTCACCACAAAATCGAGACGCTTTTCAAGGCTTTTGCCTATGCACTGAAACAGGCCGTAACCGTTACCGGTACGGATATTCCCTCGACAAAGGGCGTAGTGTGAGGACTTTGCCCACAATACTCTGCCCCTCTCTACTCGTTACTTTGCTCCTGCGTGTCCCGTCCTCATTCCCCCTTGCCAACTGCTAACTGAAGACTGCCTACTGATTCCCCCCTTGTCACTTGTTACTCGTCTCTCGTCACTATTCCCTCACTTCGCATACGCAACCGACCGCTTTTCCCTGATGATCGAAACCTTGATCTGGCCCGGATAGTTTGCTTCCTCCTCTATTTTGTGGGCAATATCATGAGCGAGAATATCCGCTTGTGAGTCATTTACATTCTCTCCTTCAACAATAACACGAATCTCCCTTCCTGCCTGGAGAGCATATGTCTTGATAACTCCCGGAAAACCTTTGGCAACCTCTTCAAGATTTTCAAGACGTTTTACATGGCCCTCCGGCGTCACGGCACCGCGTCCGCCTGGCCTTGAAGAAGAAATCACATTGGCGGCTTCAACCAGATCGGCTATGGGGCTTTCTTTCTCCACATCTCCGTGATGAGCGGCGATGGCGTTAAGCACGATCCTCGATTCCCTGAACTTCTGAAGGTATTTCATACCCGCAACGGCATGGGGATCGCTGCTCGCAGGAAGCACAAGGCCAAGGTCATGCAGCAGTCCTGCCCGCTTTGCAAGCTTCGCGTCAAGTTTGAGTTCCGCGGCCATAAGACCGGCAAGCATCGCAACTTCCCGGGAATGCTGCAACAGATTTTGGCCGTATACGGTATGAAATTTCATTCTTCCTATAAGCGAAACCAGCTCGGAAGGTATATCGGGAATTTGCAGCGAAGCAAGTGTCTCTTCGCCGGTGCTCATGATAACGTCATCAATCTCTTTCTTCGCGTCCTCATAAGCCTTTTCGATAGCAACCGGATGAATAACGCCGTCAATCAGAAGTTTCTGCAAGGTTAGCTTGGCAAGCTCACGGCGTAACGGATCAAAGCAGGAAAGGATAACGACCTCGGGGGTGTCATCAACAATGATATCGACTCCCGTGGCATTCTCAAAAGCCTTGATATTGCGCCCTTCACGGCCGATAATGCGTCCTTTGAGTTCATCACTCTGAATGTGAACAACCGACAGGGCACTTTCGGTCGCCTGTTCGAAAGAGACACGCTGGATAGCGGTCAACAAGGTTTTTTCAGCAAGCCTGGCTGCTTCATGCTCAGCCTCTTCATGAATCCTGTGAATGGTTTCAGTTGCTTCATCGCGAGCCACGGAGACCATGTTCTCTATCAACACCTGCTTTGCATCCTCAGCCTGAAGGTTGCTGATTGTTTCGAGCTTCTGGTTCTGTTCGGCAATAATCCGCTCCAGTTCTCTCATCCTGCTTGACACGGCTTCTCTCTGATGCTCAAGCTCCTTGAGATGCTCACCCACCTTTTTTTCGCTTTCCTTAAGTTCCTGACCCTGGCGTTTCAGATTGTTTTCCTTCTGACGAATCTGTTTCTGCAATTGGTTAAACTTGTTGTTTTTTATCGTTACATCCGCATCAAACTCCCTTCGGCGCTTTTTCCACTCCTGATTGACCTCGGCAACTTTCAGGTCTTTGTACTCATTGGCCTCTTTCTGAGCTTCCTGAACAATCTGAACAGCCCGCTCCTCCGCCTCGAGTACTTTTGTGGTGCCGACCTTCTCAAGCAGAAAACGGCCGACAAAGAATCCCGCAACAAAAAACAGAAGCGATGCAAGAATTATTAAAAACAGGTTAACTACAATCGCCATTAATTCTTACCTCCTTTTGTGCCCATCATCGTAGAGGAAAGGGCACTTTTAATGCAAAAAAAAATCCGCACCTTCCAGGGATGTGTAAGATCAAAGAACCCGTTTCAACACGGTGGGCGCCTCCTTCAGATCTTTTGCTTCCTCTGCGATGCCGTCTCCGGAATCCACCGAAACCTTCCACCCTGTTTCCGGCTCAGTGAGGCCTGCAATCCAAAAGAAGAGTACAGCTCCCTATTCTTAAATGTTGGTTCTTTTACTTACCAAACACCCCTGTAATCGGTGCGGATATTTCTTCTACCAGTAATGTAAACGATTAGAACAAATTTTGCTCAAGAAAAAGATTAAGCTGGTCAATTTTTTTCTCCATCGATGAAAGCCGGACTGTAAGTTCATTTTTTTTCTCTGCAAAATGAATGGCAGCAAGTACAGCAAACTTTTTAACCTCAAGGTCGGGCGCCTTTCCGGCAAACTGCTGCATGATTTCATCAACCTCAAGTGCAGCTTGCTCCGTTGAATCGCGGCTCTCGACCCGTAAAGGGTAGCTGTCGCCAAAAATATTCACGTTTATCTTCTCCATCAACCGTTCAACCCGACATTTCGTTTCTTAGCTCCATTTCTATTCTTTGCAGGATCAAAACCAGCTTCTGCCTGACCTGTACTTTTTCCTCATAGGAAAAACCGTTACCAGAAACATCCTGCCCCTTCCCGGAAACCGGAAGTTTGCAGGAACGTAATATGGACTGAAGACTCGCAATCTCTGCCTGCAGCATTTCATTTTGTTTCCGACAGTCAGCCAACTGTCCGACGATCTGCTTAATACGTTGTTCGAGTACATCAAAGCCGGAACTCTCGCTGTCATCGATGCGTTCTTGCATACCTCCCAGCATTATACTTGCCGAATTACCGCACCAAGCCTGCTTTCTGCATTTTCCATGACCTTCCGGAGAATCCCTTTCACTTTCTCTTCTTTCAAGGTTCCGGACGAATCCACAATACTCAGCGACAGCGCCACACTTCTTTCAACCGCCCCTGTTGTTTTTTCCGATTCGCGCTCGAAAAGATCAAACACCTGAACATTCCTGATCAGAGCATCGCTTGTTTTCACACAATCAACCAGCTGCTGGACCCCCAATCCTTCGGGAAGCATAAATGACAAGTCCCTTTCCACAACAGGATATCTGGAAGGGGGCTCATAAAAAACTTCCAGAGAAAAACAACGTTCCAAAACCTCAACTTCAATTTCGGCGATGAAAACAGGCTGATCTATATCAAAAGCCTCTAATATTTCAGGCGCTACCTGCTGAACTTTCCCAGCATGCAGTTTCAGGGTTTTATCCCCTTCTTTCTGGTCACATGTAACGGAAAGCGTCTTTTGATTATAAATATTAAGTGATGATTTATCAAGCAAATTCAGCTTCTCAAGCAGCATCTCGACCGAACCCTTGATATCAAAAAAGTCAGCACGCTCCTCTTTCTGTGCCCAGCTCACCGGATGCCGGTTACCTGTAAGAGCAGCAACAAGCACCTCTTTTTCTTCAAAACTTTCCCGGCCGTCTTCATTCACGGCCAAAAAAGCACGGGCAACCTCGAAAAGCCGCATATCCCGGCTGCCATGCTTGATATTGTGGGAAATAACCTTCAACATCGTCGGCACAAGAGAAGGACGCAACACTTCAAGCCCTTCACTGATGGGGTTTAATACCGAAACAGCTTCGTGCCCAAACAAACCGGCTTCACGTTTTGTAATCAAAGGGTTGGTAAGAATCTCCCTGAACCGTAAACCGATCATGACAGAGCGCAGATAATCAGGAAAAAATTCAGGGCTTTTGCGGAACTGCGGATAACTCGCAACCATTCTTTCCGCAGCAGTGATAGTATCATACCCCTCAAGCCGCGCAATCTCTTCAACAAGGTCTATTTCCTGTTCCACGTCCACTCTGAAAGACGGAACAGCAAAAGTCAGTGTTTCCTTGTCATTATCCTTCAGATGGAACCCGATATGCTCCAACATGGAAATCATTTTCTCCGCCGGGATGATGCACCCGAGAATCTCGTTTACCTTTTGGGGACGAAGGGTTACATTCCTGAGATCAAAAGGTATCCCGCCAGCTTCCTCTGCAGCGGCCACCTCCCCGCCGGCAAGCTCGAGAATAAGCTTGACTGCGCATTCAGCCGCAAAACATACATTTTTCGGATCCGTTCCACGTTCAAAACGGTAGGCAGAATCACTCGTCAATCCCAGAAGTTTTGATGTTTTCCTAACCGCTGAAGGAGTAAAATATGCCGATTCAAGCAAAATGTCGGTTGTTTTCCCGTTTACTGCCGAGTCATACCCGCCCATGACACCGGCAATGGCCACCGGTTTCTCATGATCGCAAATTACAGGCATGCCTGGTTCAAGCTCGTAGGTTTCCTGGTTGATCGCAACGATAGGTCCGCTGATATCGCTTCTTACCCTCACGCCTCCCTGCAGTGCCGCAAGATCGAATGCGTGAAGAGGCTGACCGAGAGCATGCAATATGTAGTTGGTTACATCAACGATATTGTTCCTGGGACGGAGACCGATACCTTCAATCCTCTGTTTCAGCCATGAAGGGGATTCTCTGACTGTCACATTACGGATAACGATGCCGGTATAATATGGGCATATCTCAGAATCCTCGACTTGTACGAGCCTTCCTGAATCCGAAAAATCAACCCGGACAGTTTCCGGCAGCTTCACTGCAGCCGCTCCTGCGATCTCTCTTGCCACTCCGAGGTGGGAAAGCACATCAGGGCGATTCGGGGTGACAGCGATATCGAGCACCGTATCCGCCTCGAAATATGATGCCAGAGGGGCTCCTATCTTGCAATGCTTCCCCAGCACCATGATACCTGAATGATCATCAGACAAACCCAGTTCATCCGCTGCGCAGATCATGCCGAACGAAAGCTCGCCGCGTATTTTGGATTTTTTTATCCTGAAGGTACCGCCTCCGGGAACATCAAGCGCCGCACCGATCATCGCGACAGGCACAAGCTGACCTTCCGCAACATTGGAGGCACCGCAAACAATCTGTACCGGCTCGGCCTGACCTGTATCGACCATGCACACCCTCAGGCGGTCGGCATTGGGGTGCGGCCTTACCTCTTCAACTCTTCCAACAACAACAAGGGAGTCAGGAAGCTTCTTGGCAACAACATCCTCAACCTCAAGACCCAGAAAAGTGAGCTGATCGACCAGAGAGGGGACTTCCGGAATCACCGAAGGGATAAAATCTTTAAGCCAGTTTACAGAGATTTTCATAGAGGTCGGTTTCTGTATATCATAGTAACAAAAAAGCTCTGATCGAAAATCGAACAGAGCTGTACGGAAAGATTTCTCTGGTAATCCGGCAACCCGGACCTCATGAGAGATAGTACGTGACCCCAACGGGATTTGAACCCGTGCTACCACCTTGAAAGGGTGGTGACCTAACCACTAGTCCATGGGGCCTTAAAAAAAGAGGGTGAATGAGGGGACTCGAACCCCCGACCTCCAGGGCCACAACCTGGCGCTCTAACCAACTGAGCTACAATCACCATAATAAAGGGCTCCTCTATTTATTTATTCCGCGATTCAATTGCTCCGTTGAGCGGTGCTCGAAATCCTCATGTACTCGCGTGTACACTCCGGTTTCTGCGCTCCGTTCGCCTTGCACTTGAACCGCT
>JANQGE010000013.1 GCA_028277485.1 Chlorobium sp. | reverse complement strand
CAACTAAAAAGTGTCATGAGCGAGCAAAGTGTAAGGCGGACGGAGCGGAGAAACCGGAATGTACACGGAGTACATGAGGATTTCGAGCACCGACCAACGCTGCAATTTGGGCGCGCAATAAGTTTTTAGAGGTGCCCATAAGTAGAAGGTGTCCAAAGGTACCCAAAGCATAAGTGCGCATGTTTCGAATAAGCCTTGAAGAGTTTGAGGGACCGCTCGACCTGCTCCTTTTTTTTATCAAGCGCGATGAACTGGATATTTATAATATCCCAATTTCCAAAATAACCAAAGACTTTATCGATTACATTGAGGCCATGCAGAGCCTCGACCTTGAGATTGCTGCCGAATTCATCTATATGGCTTCCCTTCTGATGGGCATCAAGGCGAAGATGCTCCTGCCCAATGAATCCCCGGACGACGGCGATGCTTCGGAATTCGACCCCAGGACGGAACTTGTCGAACGGCTGCTGGAATACAAGCGCATCAAAGAAGGGGCGGAAAAAATGCGCACACTCGAAGAGGTAAGGAGATATCTGTTTCCCAGAGGGTATTATGAGTCCTTCGAGCCGGAAGTGATCGACGAGCTGGACGAGCCGGTTAATCGCCCGACGCTTTACCATCTGATCATGACCTATAAGTCGATACTTGACAAGATGCCCAGAGTGCATGTGCAGAATGTCGACGAGGCGCCTGTAACCATTGATGAACAGAGTGAGCTTATCCTTTCGGTGCTGCGGCAAAAAATCCAGGTGTCCTTCAGGGCCGTTCTCGAGGATGTCCAGGAAAGGCTGGTGCTTGTCGTGACGTTTCTTGCCGTTCTTGAACTATGTAAAGATCAGAAGATCGTCGTGGTTGTAAAAGAGGGGCATGATGATTTTTGGATGGCGAGAAAGCAGGGTTTGTAACGGTTCACGAGGTTTCGAAAGACCGGCCAATGAAGTAATCGGGGCGCGCAACAAATTTCAAAAAGAAATTACCATGCTGTCAATTCGCCCGACGGAAACAGATGATGCTTCGCAAGTTGCGGCCTGTGTCGACAGCGTTGCCAGGGAGAGGCTTTTCCTGGGCAATACCGAAGGCTTTTCGCCGGAACAGACTCGTGAATTCATTCAACTCGTCAAAAGCGCAGGTGGAGTTCACCTTGTTGCCCTGGATGGTGATGCTGTTGTTGGCTGGTGTGATATAACACCGCAAACATACGAAGGGTTAACGCATGCAGGACGTTTGGGGATGGGATTATTGCCGAAATACCGTGGACAGGGTTGGGGAACAAGGCTTGTCACAGAAGCATTGTCGATTGCTTTCGAAACAGGTCTTGAACGTATTGAGCTCGAAGTTTTCGCTTCAAATGTCATTGCGATCAAACTTTATAAGCATTTCGGCTTTTGCGAGGAGGGGAGAAAACGCAAGGCAAGGAAGCTTGACGGTGTGTATGATGATATTGTTTTGTTTGGATTGTTGCGGGAAGAACGGTTGAGATGAAACCGGGGAAAGATCTCCAAAGAGGTCGGAGCAGGCCTCTCTTCCTATGGTTCAGGAATGTTGTTATATTCGAAAATGCCGGGATAGGATTGCTTCCGGACTTTGGTTTTGAACGCGATAAGGATTTTTGCAGGTAATGAATACAAAAAAGATTATTGATGAGGCTGTTTCTCTGCCTTTAGAAGAAAGGGTGTTTGTCGTTGATTCTCTGCTCCGCAGCCTCAACCAGCCTGATGCTGAAATAGACAGGCAATGGGTTGTAATTGCAAAGAAAAGATTGGCTGAGCTGAGATCGGGTGCTGTAGAACCTGTTCCAGGGGAGAAGGTATTTGAGAAAATACAGAAACGGTTTGGTTCGTGAACTTTGCATTTCATCCTGAGGCAGAGGTCGAATTCAGCAGAGCCATCGAATATTATGAGGATATAGCGCCCGGGCTTGGTTATGATTTTTCCATTGAGGATCATGCTTCAATCCAGCGTTCAATTGCAATGCCGAGAATGTGGCCTGTTATCAATGATGATATCCGTAGGTCGTTGGTCAAAAGGTTTCCTTATGCTGTACTGTATTCTGTGGAAAATGACAGGATTTTCATTCTTGCTGTGATGAATCTTCATCGCCATCCGGATTACTGGAAAGAAAGACGATAATAATGACGAAAACGATGACAACAAGATACGATGTAGCCGAACATCTTCGGACACCGGAAGAGATGGCGGCTTACCTTGAAGCAAGCTTTGAAGAGGCAAATGGGGATGCGGCATTTATTGCTAAAGCATTAGGCGATATTGCTCGCGCAAAGGGTACCACACAAGAGCTAAACAATATCGAAGTTTCTCCCTATGGGCTTCATTGGCCTGATCTGGATGAAGATTTGTCCTTCAGCGGATTGTTTCGGGGTGATTACGGGCAGTTTGCCGGAAACAGAGGAAGCAAGTGCGGCGGCTGACCAAGTTATCATCTTTTCAAGTGACATTATGATGATCGTTTTGAGTGGACACGAAGATATTGAAGAGGATATTTCCGGGCTTACCAAGGAAGAGAAAAAGGAACTGCAGGTTGTGGCGATAGACAATCAAAAGCCAAAGGGAACCAATAACGCTTTAGGATGCTATATTATGAACATGAACACAATGAACAAGATATTGGATGAAGCTCTTCGTTTGCCGGAGGCCCAGCGTCTTGCGCTGGCTCATAAATTATTGACTGTAGGTGAGCCCGGTTTTTCTGAAGATGTTCGGCAGGTGTGGGATCTCGAAATACGTGAGCGCATTACTCGTTATGATCGTGGAGAATCAACTTCTCGTCCGGCCAATGATGTTTTCCGTGATATAGACAAACGTCTGAATTCATGATCGTCGAGTTTCTTTCTGAGGCTGAAAATGATCTTCTGGATGCGATTCTGTGGTATGAATCCAAAGAAGTTGGATTGGGAAAGCGGTTACGAGATGAAATTGGGCACGTACTTGAGCGCATTGTCGAAGAGCCATATCTTTGGAGAGAAAGAACCGGTGGTTAAAGGCGAGTCAACTGCCCGGTGTTTCCTTATTATATCCCCTATTTTATCCGTGAGGACAAAATAATTGTTGCTGCAATTGCTCATGATCGCCGTAAGCCCGGTTACTGGAAATCACGAGTAGAGTCAAAATGATGACCAGACTGGTCGGTTGATCTGATTCTTTCCTTATTATCAGTGCAAATCCCTAAAGGCTCGTTTAAAAAAGCTTTTCCAGTCAGGATATTCTGCTTTCCCACCCGCCGGAAGAAAAGCGGGTATCGTTCCGCGACTATGTCGTGCAGCGCATGATCGAAGAAAGCCTTCAGCCCGACGGGACCTGTTTCGAGATGTTTCGGCGAATCAACGTGTCGGCGGAGAAATGAGAATAACCTTATAAGGCTATGAAAGTATGGGCAAGCTGGACTGCGCGAATTGCGGGTACCGCGATTGTTATTGTATTCCTTCCTTTTTATTTCGGCTATGGCAACCCTCTCCCCTTTCTGACCCCTGGCTATACTGCTCACGACAATGCATGGTTGACAGCGTTTCCTCTTGTTTTTATCGGACTCATTCTCGGCTGGCGATATCCGCGGATAGGCGGCGCTATGGTTGTTCTCGCTGTTCTTATTGGTGAAGCGGTTTCGCTTTTAACCGGCCACGGCCTTGTTCTGCATATGTTCGTGCCGCTGGCTGTGGGTGTTATTTTTTTTGTGTCAGGAAGGATGGCATCAACTGGCCTGAATATGTGATAAACGACTGTTATATTCGGTGGAGATTTTACCACGTGAACGTCATTCTCCTGGTGTGGATGGATGAGAAAAAGTCAGGCTTTATTCGTTTTTCCAGAGCGGGATTCTTCCACTGCGTTGAGAATATCACGTGTTTTTGCTTTTGTTTTGAGGCCTTTGACGTCAAACGGCGATGCAGGAGGTTTTCTGTATATGATTGAAAAAACCTCGCCACTTCGTTTTTTGATGATCACCTCTTCATTACGTGCATCTTCAAGCAGCTTGGAGAGTTTTTGACGAGCTTCTGAATAGGTGTAGACTTTCATAATTTCAACTCCAAGGT
>JANQGE010000096.1 GCA_028277485.1 Chlorobium sp. | reverse complement strand
CAACGGCAAGACTGGCTTCTGCCGCATGTTGTGATGCAATTGCTGTTTTCAGATCCTCACGATAGATGCGATCATCGATAACAAATAACAGCTGACCGGTTTTTACATATTCACCCTCATCGACCGCTATTTCCTGCAGGGTCCCGTCAACCTGAGGCCTTACCTCGACAGTGACAACTCCTTCGAGAAGAGAAGAATACTCCCTTTGAACAACCGGAGAAGAACGTTCGATTTTCATCACCGGAAGAGATGGTGCCTGTGCTCCCTGCCCGCTACCCCTGCCTCCGCACCCGAACAGGAATATCGATAGCATTGCAATGTGCAATGCCGGCATACCGATTCTTTTTCTGATATTTTTCAACATACTTATTTGATATAACAATAATTGATAGCGCAAGTATAATCAAAAAAACAAAAACAAAAAAAACCCTTCGCGAATTTCTCAGGCAAAAGGAGTTCCCCGGTCATTGCCTGGCAAACGTTTCATCAAAAACATTCTAATGCTGACGTCAGGGCAATCGCTTAGAGAAGCAATAATATATGTGTAGAGCAAAAAAACAGAAGAGTACTATTGTCCACTATGCTTGGACAATTTGAACATTTTCCTTCGAAACGCTTCGGGAGAGAGACCCGTATGCCTTTTAAAAAAACGGCTAAAATAGGCTTGTTCACTAAATCCAAGTTCAAAAGCAATCTGTTTAAAATTTTTGTCCCCGTACCCAATCTCACGCTTGGCGTGAGTAATCAGATTATAGTGCAGAATAGCCGTAAGAGTAGAACCTGTCGTATGCGAGAGAATCTCATTGAGACGTTTGGGCGAAAGACCAACGCGGTTTGCATAAAAAGAAACCTTTTTTTCACTTCTGTAAAACTTGTTGACAATCGAAAACAGCATGTGCAATCTCGCAGCATCTTTCCCGTAGGAAATACTGTAGCCCGGACCGGACCGGGCAATATGGCAAAGGAAAGCTTTCAAGTAAGCCTTGAAAATTTCAGGATCATTTGCCCCCTGAAATTCTTTCACCATAATCTGTGACAATGGTTCCAAGACCTGAAGAACCTCATTGGAGACCACAATACCATCATTATTCAGTTGATTAAAAAGCCAGCGGCTCTTGTCATCAACAATGTCGAGAAACATCTCAATAGGGCATAACAGCCTGAGACCTTCCAAGGGACCTCCTGAAACGAAATGCACCTGCCCAGGTCCGAGACAATAAAACGTATCGGCCGTCACCGGATGCTGCTCGAAATCGATCAAATGTTCGGCCTCTGTCGACTCGGTAAACCAGACGATCTGAAAAAGATTCGGCTGGAAATATCCACAATCCATTCCCGGCAGTTTGTGATTCAGTGGAAAGATCCCGAAAAAATCGTCTGGAAGATTATTGACAACGATATCCGTACCTTTTTTCATGCCACCAAATATTGAATTCCTGTCATGGATTCTCCCGATTCTAAAGATAAAATGCCGGATATCAAAGCCGATCATGTAAAGACAAGGTACTAAAACAAAGGTCAACGGAGTTGCCAGCAGCAGACCCCAGCCCAGCGCGAGAGCCATCGGCATCATCGTGGCATCCGTTCCGCCAATACCGTAAGCAAGCGGCAGAAGGCCGGCAGCGGTCGTCACCGTTGTAAGCAGAATGGCACACAGACGACCAGCCGTACCTTTTGCAACCAGTGCAGAAACATCCCTTGATTGCCCGGACTTGCAGAGGTAGTTGACCACAACACCGGCCATACCGACAACACCGAGCAGTCCAAGGAAGCTGAACACCTCACCGTGCAGCGCAAAAAATTATAACGACACCGATAATGGCAAACGGTATCGACATCATGACGAGGAGTGGCTGTGTAATGGAGTTAAATAGAAGAATGAGCAGGAAATAGATAACACAAGTTTGATTCCCGGAAAATCACGACATCAATAAGTTCAACGAGTGTCGAGTCGACAAAAAAAGTTCGATACGGTATGGTGCATGAAAAAGGAACGTCAACCGCTCCCAAATCAGGTTTATCGACATCCCTTTAGGTGCCGGGAAGATCCGTATCGGGTTGTGAATACTCTCCAACCGTACCGCATGCGGAGAGTATCAGTAAAAACATGAGGATCAGGCCCAACCGATGTTCTGTCGTTCTGTTCATCATATCCATCGTTTCTCCTTTTACATCATTGCGTACTTTCACTCCCGGGCTCATGCGGCGGGCCGCTGATCTTTTCCTGAAGCGATTGAAAGAGCACATAGAGCACCGGAATAATCAGCACGCCAAGCAACGTCCCGCTGAGCATTCCCCCCACCGCCGCGGCGCCGATAGAGTGGTTGCCGAGGGCGGATGGCCCAGACACCCAGAGAAGCGGCAGAAGGCCGAGAGCGAAGGTAAGCGAGGTCATGAGAATAGGCCGAAGCCTCACCCTCGAACCCTCAAGTGCTGATTCAACAAGCGAATACCCGGCTTTTCTGCGTTGAATGGCAAACTCCACGATCAGAATAGCGTTTTTTGCAAGCAGTCCTATCAGCATGATCATCGCGACCTGCACATAGATGTTGTTTTCGATGCCGAAAAGCTGTATCCCGGCAAAAACACCCAGAATACCGGTCGGGATCGTTAAAATAACCGCAAGCGGCAGGATGTAACTTTCGTACTGCGCAGAAAGCAGGAGATAGACAAACACAAGGGAAAGCAGAAATATATAAACCGCCTGACTGCCTGACTCAATCTCTTCACGGCTCATCCCTTTCCAGTCGTAGGAAAAACCGGCAGGAAGAGCCGCCGCCGCAACCTCCTCAGCCGCTTCGATAGCCTGACCGGTGGTATATCCCGGAGAAACAACGGCATTGACGGTCAATGCATTAAAGAGATTGAAATGATTTACAGTCTCAGGACCGTAAACTTTTTTCAGGCTTACCAGCGAATTCATGGGGACCATCTCCCCCATTGCATTTTTTACGAACACACCTTCAAGCGAAGAGGGATCTCTGCGGTCTTCTGCCTCTGCCTGAACAATAACCCTGTAGTATTTGCCGAACCGGTTGAAATCCGATACCTGGAAACTGCCGTAATACGCCTGCATAACCCCGAGCAGTTCATCGACGCGAACGCCGAGCTGGCTCGATTTTACGTCGTCCACTACCAGCTCGTATTGCGGATATCCGGTATTGAACGTGGTAAAGGCAAAAGCGATTTCCGGGCGGGCCATCAGCGCTCCTATAAAACCGTTGGCCGTTTCCCCGAACTTTTCCAGGCTGCCGGATGTCCTGTCCTGTAAAACCATCTCAAGTCCCCCCACATTACCGAACCCAGGAACGGTAGGGGGCTGGAAGGGGAAAAAGGCTCCTTCGCTGATCGATGCAAGCTTTTGCGATACCCCGCCCATGATAGCGCCGATATTTCTCACCCTGCCGCGCTCTTCCGGGTCCTTGAGGCTGACAAAAACAACACCGGCGGAAGGGGAACTTGCTCCGGCTATCAGGTCATAACCTGCGACTGAAATGACGTTGTTAACGCTCTCCTCTGCCTGCAAAATGGTCTCGACCTTGTCAAGGGTTTGCATTGTCCGGTCAAGCGACGCCCCGGGAGGAAGCGATGCGGAGAGAATAAAGAAGCCGCTGTCTTCGTCAGGAATAAAGCCGGTTGGTGCGGAAGCCGCCATCCAGAATGCAAGCCCGGAGACCGCGGCAAGCCCGCCAAGGCTTACCCATTTTTTGCGGATGAGTACCTTGAGAGTGCCGACATAGCGTTCGGCCACCAATGAAAAACCGGCATTGAATCCCCTGAAAAGACGCTGCTCAAAACGTTTGAACCAGCCCAGGTTTTCCTCTCCTTCACCGCCCTTCGTAAGAAACAACGCACAGAGTGCCGGACTGAGCGTCAGTGCATTGACAGTCGATATCAGAACTGCTGTTACCAGCGTAAAGGCAAACTGGCGATAAAACATCCCTATCGAACCACCGAGAAAACCAACGGGAAGGAAGACCGAAGCTATAACAAGCGTAGTGGATATAATCACGCCGGTTATCTCCCGCATAACCTGGTGTGTGGCGACCCTTGCCGGAAGATGCTGCTGCTCCATCCTTGCATGAACAGCTTCGACAACAACGATGGCATCATCGACCACAATGCCGATTGCGAGAACAAGCGCGAACAGGGTCAGCAGGTTGATTGAAAAACCGAAAAGGGTCAGGAAGAAGAAGGTACCGATAATGGCCACAGGCACGGCAATTGCAGGAATAAGCGTGGAACGGAAATCCTGCAGGAAAATGAACACCACGAGAAAGACCAGCGCAAAAACCTGCAGCAGGGTAAAAATGACCTGCTCAATCGACTCGTCGAGCGACTTTTTCGTACTGTAAGGAATGATGTAATCGATCCCTACGGGGAACGATTCCGCCGCTTTCTCGAGTACATCCTGGATGGCAATCTGAATATCATTGGAGTTGGAACCCGCTGCCTGGAAAATCGCCATGGTTATCGACTCTTTGCCGTTGGCGTCCGCATCGACCGCATAACTGAAGGCGCCAAGCTCGACCCTTGCCACATCCCTGAGCCGCAGCACTGAGCCATCCGCATTGGTTCGCAGAATAATGTTGCCGTATTCACCCGGCTCCTTCATTTTTCCCTTGTACCGGACGATCAGTTCGAGGGCCTCACCGGTGCCCTCACCGAACCTCCCTGGAGCAGCCTCTACATTCTGGCTCTGAACAGCCGCAATCACCTCCTGGGAAGTTACCGAATAAGCCGCCAACCTGTCCGGCTTCAGCCAGATGCGCATCGAGTAGTCTCTTGCCCCGAACACCATGGTCTGGCCAACTCCGTTGACACGTTGCATATCAGGAAGCAGGTTGATCTTCATATAATTCTGCAGGAATGTCGCGTCATAGGTTTCCGGATCGTCGCTGAACAGGGTAATCACCATGATCATGCTGTTCTGCGTCTTGGCGGTTGTCACCCCGAATCTCGTGACCTCTTCGGGCAACTGACTGGTCGCTGTCGCCACCCTGTTCTGTACATTGACCGCCGCCTGGTCAGGATCGGTGCCCGTCCTGAAAAACACGTTGATCACCAAGGAACCGTCATTGCTCGATGTCGATGTCATATAGGTCATGTCATCGACACCATTGATCGCCTCCTCGAGCGAAGGAGCTACCGAACGGGCAACGGTTTGAGCATCGGCTCCTGGATAAATAGCCGATACTTGTACAGCGGGTGGTGCTATATCGGGAAACTGTGTGAGGGGCAGTTGTGTAATACCGATCAAACCAAGCAGAACAAAAAATACCGATATAACTGTTGCAAGAACTGGCCTGTTGATAAATCGCTCAAACATAGTTCGCCTGTTTTCCTCGATGTTCATCGACTCTGCTCACCCTTATCAGGGTTGCTTTTTCCTTCCATAGGCTGTGGATTGATCACCGTCCCGTAAGGCAAACGGCCAAATCCGGACACGACAATCATATCACCATCCTCAAGACCGCCGCTTACGATATAATTGTTGTTGCTTTTGCCGGTAACCGTTATAGGGGTCCGCGACACCACATTACCCTCTGTGACCCTGAACACAAATATCTTGTCCTGAAGATCAGCAGTGCTTGCCTGAGGGACAAGCATAATATTTTCGTAGCGGTATGCCATATCTACTTTTCCTGTATTACCGGAACGCAACATACCTTCAGCATTAGGAAACGTCGCGCGAAATGTCACCGAGGCCGTAGAACGATCAAACTGACCACTTACTGCGTCAAGCTGGCCGTTAAAAGGATAACGGCTCCCGTCAGCAAGCAACAGGGTAACCGGGGGCACGGAGGCAAGCTTCTCTTCGATCGAATTACCGGGAAACTGCTGCTTGAAATGCACAAAATCAATCTCGCTCATACTGAAATACGCCTGTATCTCGTGCACATCGGTAAGCGTAGTCAACTGCTCTGACTGGTTTTTGTTCACCAGACTGCCGATACGAAAAGGAATATCACCAATATATCCCTCCACTGGAGCTTTTATCCGGGTGTAATCAAGGTTAATGCGTGCCGTTTGAACTGCGGCTTTTGCCCGTTCGAGATTTGCCTTCGCCGAGCGGTGATTTGCTCTGGCCTGTTTCAACTGTATTTCCGACACAACCTTGTTTTCCACCAGAGGCTCAAGCCTTTCTACCTCGATTGCAGCAACGGCAAGACTGGCTTCTGCCGCATGTTGTGATGCAATTGCTGTTTTCAGATCCTCACGATAGATGCGATCATCGATAACA
>JANQGE010000086.1 GCA_028277485.1 Chlorobium sp. | reverse complement strand
GGCGAACGGAGCACAGAAACCGGAGTGTACACAGAGTACATGAGGATTTCGAGCACCGCTCAACGAAGCAATTGAAGCGCGGAATAAATAAATAGAGGTACCCTAAAAGTGCTTTATTATCGATTTGCATTACGGAGGTTATGGGTAAAAGATGGTAAAAAAACGTGTTTTTGCAGTTACGCTTGGCTGCAAACTCAACTATGCGGAAACATCATCGATACTGGATAGTTTTGTTCAAAACGGTTGGGAGATAACATCCGGTGATGATACGCCTGATCTGATTATTATACATACCTGCGCGGTTACCGGACAGGCAGGACAGAAGTCCAGACAGCAGGTAAGAAAAATGATAAAAAGATATCCGCAAAGCAGGGTTGCGGTGATCGGCTGTTATGCGCAACTGTATCCCGAGAGTATAGAAAAAATTGGTGGAGTTGATGTTATCCTTGGCTCAAAGGAAAAATTTTTGCTGCAAAAATATATAGCGACTGGTAAAGAAACAGTATACAAGAACGTGTCGCCGCCTGGAAGTATAGCGGAAGCGGCACCGGCTCATTCTCTGGTTTACGGCAAGAAGTGGGGGCGAACACGTGCTTTTCTGAAAGTTCAGGACGGATGCAATTACGGCTGCGCGTACTGTACTATCCCTCTTGCGCGTGGAAAGTCCCGTTCTGTGCCTCTTGAAACGGTGATTGAGGGCGCGGGGAAGCTTGCCGAGGCAGGATATCGTGAAATTGTACTGACCGGTGTCAATATTGCCGACTACCGGAGCGGAGCGGCTGGTATGGTCGAACTGCTGCAGGAAATCGAGACTGTCGACGTAGCGAGGATCAGGATAAGTTCCATTGAACCGGACGTACTCAGTGACAGGTTGATAGATACGGTTGCGTCTTCATCGAAGATCATGCCTCATTTTCACCTTCCTCTTCAGTCAGGCTCTGACGATATACTTGCAGCAATGGAGCGCCGTTACACTGCGGCAGGTTACCGGGAACGTTTTCTGAATGCTGCAGCGGCAGTGCCGGATTGCGCTATTGGTGCCGATGTCATGGTCGGGTATCCGGGAGAGACGGAAGCCGACTTTCAGGCAACGTTCAAACTGCTCGAAACCTTGCCTGCAGCGTATCTGCATGTGTTTGCCTGCTCCATGCGGCCGGGAACATCGCTTGCAGCACAGGTTTCATCCGGAATCCGTCAGAAAGTCCCATCAGGGACAACGCGCGGAAGGAGCCGGCGGCTTCTTGGACTGGCCGAAAAAAAGCAGGGCGAATTCACACGGCAGTACATAGGAAAGAACCTCGACGTGCTTTTCGAGGAACGCAGGGACGGAAAAGGAGGAAAGACCGTGGTTTCGGGTTACTCCCGCAACTATCTCAGAGTACAGGTTATGCCCGGCGACCTGCGGAAACCTTTCGATCTTATCGGCACGGAGAAAAAAGTGCATATCGTAAAAATGACCGGAGATTTGATTTTAGAGGGCAGATTTGTAACTTAAAAGCCGTTTTTCCGGACCTGGGTTAGGCGTTTCACATTGTTCCGCTGAGCAGCGGCGGGTAACCCTCCTCTATCCGTTCAACGAAGAAATCAGGGCTCGCAACAATAGGAGGTGTGTCACAGTTACGCTCAAGCAGCCGCTCAATTTGGGGCACCTCTAAAAAGTGTCCTGAGCGAGCAAAGTGTAAGGCGGACGGAGCGGAGAAACCCTCTCCTATCCGACCAACGCAGCAATTTGGACGCGCAATAAGTTTTTAGAGGTGCCCTTTAGGTTTGTCTAACTTGTTAACATGGCTAAATAATTACTGCAATGGTTATTAAATCCCGTATTCGCACCATACCCGACTACCCCAAAAAAGGTATCATGTTCCGTGACATCACCACCCTCCTCAAGGATCCGGTCGGTTTCAGGCTTGTCATAGACCAGTTCACACAGCATTACATCGAGAATGGAGTTGATTTCGACATGATTGTCGGCATAGAGGCGAGAGGCTTTATTATAGGCGGGGCACTTTCCTATACCCTCGGCAAGGGTTTTGTGCCGATCAGAAAGCCCGGCAAGCTTCCCGGGGAAGTCGTCGATCAGGAATATCAGCTTGAATACGGGACCGACAAAGTGGAAATGCATATCGACGCGCTGGAAAAAGATACCCGTGTTCTTCTTGTAGACGATCTGCTTGCAACCGGTGGAACCGCTTTTGCCGGGGGGGCACTGGTTGAGAAGGTGGGAGGCATAATTGCTGAAATGGCATTCATTGTCAACCTGCCTGATATCGGTGGTCAGAAGAAACTTGAGAGCAAAGGCTACAAGCTCTTTTGTCTGACGGAGTTTGAGGGGGAATAATGGGGAATACGTTGTCAGGCTCTTTGTTTTTCATGGTTATTGCTCTTGTCGCGGTACTTGCCGGGTTCAGCGGGACGCTCTATGCCGGTGAAGCTGCGGATACAGCCCATATCGTGGCACATGCAGCCGGAGAGGTGCATCAGCTGCCACCGGTCTGGATGGTTATTCCTTTTGTCGTATTGCTTCTCATGATTGCGACCGGTCCGCTGTTTTATCATCGCTTCTGGGAGCACCATTACCCGAAAGTTGCAGTTGGACTGGGGGGGGGCGTTGCTGTTTTTTACGGTTTCTTCATGGACCATGGTGTACACGCGCTATTGCACACTCTTGAAGAGTACATCTCTTTCATAGCTCTTATCGGGTCGCTTTTTATTGTTTCGGGAGGAATTCTTATCAAGATCGGGGCGCGCGGCAGGCCGCTGGTGAACAGCGGCCTGCTCTTTTTCGGATCAATTCTGGCTGACGTTATCGGTACGACCGGTGCTTCCATGCTTTTGATTCGCCCTTACATGCGTATCAACGAGGGACGTCTCAAGCCATTTCATATCGTGTTCTTCATTTTCCTTGTAAGTAATATCGGTGGAGGATTAACCCCGATAGGCGATCCGCCATTGTTTCTCGGTTTCCTCAAGGGTGTTCCGTTTTTCTGGATACTGAAAGAGGTATGGCATATCTGGCTGATAACGGTTATTGTACTGATCGGGGTCTTTATGATTTTCGATACCATGGCGGGCAAAGGAACCGTCCCGGAAGAGTTTGAAAGACGTGCCGGAAAGGTCCTGGAGATTCAAGGTTTGCGAAGCTTTATCTTCCTTGCTGTAATCATTGTTTCCGTGTTCATGGATCCGGCGGTTATTCCGGGTTTCCCGAGCCTGCAGGAAATGCTTCACGTTCCGTTCGGTATCCGTGAAGTTATCATGTTTACTGTCACTTTCGTTGCATTCAAGACTGCCGACAAGGAAGCCATGCAGGGTAATGAATTCAACTTCGAGCCTATCAAGGAAGTTGCGTTTCTCTTTATCGGTATCTTTGCAACCATGATTCCCGCCCTCGATCTTATCGGTGCCTACGCAGAGTCCCATGCAACGGAATTTTCCGTTTCCCGTTTTTACTGGCTTACCGGTTCTCTTTCGGGAGTCCTGGACAATGCCCCGACCTACCTGAACTTCCTGGCGGGCTCAATGGGTAAGTTCGGTTCCGATATCGGTTCCGTTGAGGCTGTACGCAGTTTTGCAAGTGGCATTCCATCTCCGGTTTCCTCCGACGTACCGTCGAATGTCTATCTTCTTGCCATATCAGTTGCGGCGGTATTTTTCGGTGCCATAACCTATATTGGAAATGCTCCGAATTTCATGGTGAAGAATATTGCCGAACAAGCTGATATTGATGTGCCGAGCTTTGTCGAATACATCTACAAATACTCATTGCCGATACTGGTGCCGATATTTGCGGTGATATGGTATGTGTTTTTTGACTTCTAATCAATGTAGGGGGTTGAAACAATGAAAGGATTTATCCAGGCCATACAGGATGGTGAAACGGGGCTGGTGTTCAGAAACTCCGTTTTTCTCCCGTTTCATCTCGAACTGCTCAGCGTATGGATCGGCAAGGAAATGTCTCTTCTTGCCGTGCCGGACCTGTTAACCGATTTTTGCGAAGGGAACAGCCATCTGGCCATTCGCAAAGGAGAGCACTATACCAACCTGGTATTCAGGAAAGGCGGTGATCTCCGCAAAGAACTCGGTCGGTGCAAGGGACATATCATCCTTCATGCCGCAGAACAGGGAAGTGATATTTTCAGGGAAGAAAACAGGCACTACATCAAGGTCTGTTTTACAAACAGGCACGTTCTGGAATTCGAGCTTGTCGAAGATCCGTTTTATCTTTAGGATACTTCCATGTCGTGAAGCCCGGTGCAATCGGGAGTTCAAGGCGGGCGAAGCACGAACACCGGGGTGTGCCCCGACAAATCGGGACATCCAGCTAAAACACTTCTCTGAGCAATTCAGCAAATAAGCGGATAAACAGATCATGCAGTCACTTGCCGGCCGCCAGCCTTGTCATACTTTGAGGCTTTGGCTGACAGCGTGCTTAAACTCCTTGGATATCTTGAAGGTCGGAACATTTTTTGCGTCTACCGATACCTTCTCGCCTGTCCTGGGGTTGCGGGCCAGCCGCTGGTTTTTATAGCGGATGTTGAAGGACCCGAACCCCCTTATCTCTATTCGTTTACCGGTCTTCAAGGAATCGATGATGCTTTCGAAAAGGCAATCAACCACCGATTCGGTTTCATGTTTGGTCAGCCCGGTCCTGTGAGAGATTGCATTAACAAGATCTGCTTTTGTCGTTGTGTTTCCCATGGCGCTTAAGTTCTAAGGTTAGATAACGTTACCAATAATTATTGTAACCACATTCTTACTGCAACAATTCCTATAAATACTGCAAAAATTTTACGGAGCATCTCATGTGTAAGAGAGGTTGCGATCTTCGCACCGAAAAATGCTCCGACGAAAAGCCCAACAGCAATGACAATTCCAAACCAAATGTGCTCGGTGGTTATTTTTCCTGCCCTGTAGTACTCCAGTACACCCAGAAGCCCAACCGGAAGAAGCAGTGCAATCAGGGATGTAGCGTTTGCGGTATGCTGTGAGAGGCCCATAACCAGTACGAGGACAGGAACAATGACAAGGCCGCCGCCTACACCGAACATACCGGAAAGAACTCCGGCGGCAACTCCCGTAAGCAACATCCAAAAAATCTGCATGACTGGTTTCTCCAGGAAATGTGTTATGAAACAGCTACAGTGCCGCCGCCTGCCTCGATAATCGCGTCGATTTCATCGCTATTCAAAATCTCTTTTTCAATCAACGCAGTTGCAAGCGCATGCAGGAGATTCTTTTTCTCGGCAAGGATGCGCTTTGCGTTTTCCATGCACTCCATTACGATATTACGTACCTCTACATCGATCTGCAGGGCAGTCTCCTCGCTGTATTCCCGGACGTGAGAGTAATCTTTACCCAAAAATACCTCTTTGTGACCGTTCCCGTAATTGATCGGCCCGAGTTTTTCACTCATACCCCAGCTTCTTACCATCTTGCGTGCGATTTCAGTAGCGCGTTCGATATCGTTTTCCGCGCCGGTGCTGGTCTGGTTGAAAACAAGCTTTTCAGCAGCCCTTCCTCCTAATGCGTAAGTGATCATTGCAATCAGGTTGTCCCGGTCCTGCGTGTACCGGTCTTCTTCAGGGAGGTATGCCGTCTGTCCCAATGAGCGCCCCCTCGGTATGATAGTCACTTTGTGAATCGGGTCGGAACCTTTGGTGAACTTTGCCACCAGAACATGGCCGGATTCATGATAGGCGGTGATTTTTTTCTGTTCATCCGAGATATACATGCTTCTTCGTTCCGGCCCCATCAGTATTTTATCCCTCGCTTCTTCGAAGTTTTCCAGTGAAATATCCTTGCGCCCTTCGCGGGAAGCCAGAAGGGCGGCTTCGTTAATCAGATTTGCAAGGTCTGCTCCGGAAAACCCCGGCGTGCTCTGGGCTATCTTTTCAATATCCACATCTTCCGCGAGAGGGGTTTTGCGTGAATGGATCTTCAATATTTCAATCCTGCCGCGAATGTCGGGTTTGTCGATCATTATCTGACGGTCGAACCTTCCGGGTCTCAGGAGAGCTGTATCCAGGACATCCGGCCGGTTTGTTGCGGCAATAAGAATAACGTTGTCCTTGGTCGTAAAACCATCCATCTCGACGAGGAGCTGGTTCAGCGTCTGCTCGCGTTCATCGTGTCCGCCGCCGAGCCCTGCTCCGCGGCTCCGGCCTACGGCGTCGATCTCATCGATGAAAATGATACAGGGCGCGTTTTTCTTTGCTGTCTCGAAAAGGTCGCGTACTCTTGCCGCCCCGACGCCCACAAACATCTCGACGAAATCAGCACCGGAGATAGAGAAAAACGGAACTTTCGCTTCTCCTGCGATAGCTTTTGCAAGGAGGGTTTTGCCGGTACCGGGAGAGCCCAGGAGCAGTACTCCTTTGGGTATCTTGCCACCGATCTGCTGAAACTTTTCAGGGCTCATCAGGAACTCGACGGTCTCCTTAAGCTCCTCCACCGCTTCGTCAACACCCGCCACGTCCTTAAAAGTCACCTTTACATCGAAATCACTTATCAGTTTTGCACGGCTTTTGCCAAAAGCGAAAATATTCCTCTGAACGCCGCCGTTCTGCATGGACATGCGCCGGAAAATGAAAAAGTAAATCGCAGCAAAGATAAGCCAAGGCGCAAGCAAGATGAGGAAGTTATTGAAGTCGTTCGTGCTTTCACGAACTTTTATCTCAATACCTTTTTCTGCGAGAATGTCTGCCTGCTCGATCGAAAAATCGGGAACTCTGGTAACAAACCGGTCGACCTGTGCAGCAGACCCATCGATCAACTGCAGCCTTGCAGGACTTTTCAGAACACCTCTCAATACCGCGGATTTGTCCGGAGCGGTCTCAACTGTGAGTGATACGAGCTTGTCCTGTCTCAGTACCTTGCGGTATTCATTGTAAGTGATTTCCTTCGAGTTATCCTGCACAAAAAATCTCTGGAACACGAATATGAACACCAAAAACAGCATGATGTAAATCAATATTTTTGGGAAACGTTCTTTCGATCCATCCCCGTCTCCTCCGCCTCCAAACCATCTTCCGGAGTCGGGGTCCTGGTTTTTCACCGGTTTAAATTTGTTTTGCGCCTGGCTTCTTTTCCTTTCTTTATTATTATCGGCCATATGTGGGTGTCTTCTAGGCACCTCTATTAATTTGTTACGCGCCTTGATTACTTCGTTGGGCGGTGCTCGAAATCCTCATGTACTCTATGTACACTCCGGTTTCTGCACTCCGTCCGCTTTGTACTCAAGTCGCTCACGACAATTAATAGAGGCGCCCTTCTGTTGGTGCTCTAAGGTAACTTGCCTTTTTTAAAGTAATTAAAAGTACAACTATAAGGGCAGATAAAAAGTTTATCCCAGTACCCGATTTCCATGATTCCCTGCAAACAAAACCCGGTTTATACTCTCGCTGGTCATTCCCGCTCTCATTTTACACTTTCCCCCCTTGCCGACTGCCCGCTGACTCCTCTTTCGGGATTCGCCGTCGGAATCGGTATCGGTAATCGGAAATCGATCTTTTCTTTTCCTTGTCGCTTTGTCTACTGGCTACTGCCAACTTTCCCCTTTTTGACTTTTTCCTTTTGAATTTTGCCTTGTCCTCCCTTTGCCAACTGCCTACTGAATACTGCCTACTGGTTCCCCCTCGACCCCGAAACCCGATCCCGACCCCGATCTTCGATTATTTATCTTCCCCCTAACCCCTAACCCCTAACCCCTAACCC
>JANQGE010000083.1 GCA_028277485.1 Chlorobium sp. | reverse complement strand
CGGTGCTCGAAATCCTCATGTACTCTATGTACACTCCGGTTTCTGCGCTCCGTCCGCCTCGTACTCATGTCGCTCACGACAATTTATAGAGGTGCCCTTAAGTGTCATTGAACAGTATATGAAGGTTATCTTCGAGCTTGCCGAAAGCAAGCGGGCACAGATTGTTATATCGGTTGTACTCGCAGCGCTCAGCTCGGTCCTCTTGATCGTTCCCTATGCGTTGATCTATTACATCGTGCAGTACTATCTGCAAGAGGGGGAAGGGGCCGCCGCGGGGCCTGTCGTGGTTATTGTCGGATGGGCGCTGCTTGCCATACTGCTTCATTACGTGCTCCGGGTCTCGGCATTCGTCTTCAGCCATATCGCGGCCTTCGATCTTCTGTATCATGTCCGGTCCCGCCTGGCCGGGCATCTCGGCAAGCTGCCCATGGGATACTGGAACCGGAAGAATTCGGGAGCGGTTCGCAAGGTGATCCAGGAGGATGTCGAGGCGATAGAGAATTTTATCGCCCATCATGTGCCGGATTTCGTGTCCGGTCTGGTCCTGCCGGCGGTGACCCTGGCATTTCTTTACGCGGTTGACTGGCGGCTGGCTCTTGCCGCCACCATCCCGCTGCCCATCGGGCTGAGTCTGGTTTTCTACTCCATGGGCGGCTTCGGCCCGGGCGGGAAAAGAACGGAGATTATGGAGCGCTACCATTCGGCCCTCGAAGAGATGCATTCCCGTACGGTCGAGTACGTTCAGGGGATGCCGGTGATCAAGGTGTTCAATCTGACAGTCGATTCGTTCAACCGCCTCAGGGATTCGGTCGCTCTCTACGGCGAACTGCTGACCAAATGGTCGAAGATCATGACCCCTTTCTGGGCGGGATTCACCTCGATCGTTCTCGGCGGCGGCGTGTTCATCCTCCCGGTTGCACTGTGGCTCCTGCAACAGGGGCAGGTGGATATACCCACGATCATTCTTTTTCTGCTTCTGGGCACGGGCTGCCTGGTCGGCCTGGTGAGCTTCATCACCATGGTATCGAATGCGATGATGATTGCCGAAGGGGCGAAGAGAATTCAGAACATGCTTCAGGAAGAGCCGCTTGTCGAACCCGATACTCCGGCGCGGCCGTCGGGCTACGATATCGTGGTGAAGAACGTCACGTTTCGTTATTCTTCCGATGCAGAGCCGGCGCTGCGCGATGTCAGTCTCGACGTTCCGGAAGGAAGGTTCGTGGCCCTGGTCGGCCCGAGCGGAGCCGGCAAGACCACGCTGGTGCATCTTCTTGCGCGTATGTGGGACGTGTCGGACGGAGAGATACGCATTGGCGGCAAGTCTCTTGCCGAACTGGGAACGCGGGGCGTGAACGACGCCGTGGGCATGGTGTTTCAGGATGTCCGGATGCTGACGGCAACCGTGAGGGAGAATATCTGCATGGACCGGCAGGATGTTCCGCAGGAGAGGCTTGAGGCTGCAGCCAGGGCCGCGGCGTGCCACGATTTTATCGAGGCGCTTCCCAACGGGTACGAGACGGTTATCGGCGAAGGTGGAGAGGTGCATCTCTCGGGCGGTGAAAAGCAGCGCATCGCCCTGGCGAGGGTTATCCTGAAAAATCCGCCCATCGTGCTGCTCGACGAGGCTACGTCGTACGCTGATGCTGAAAATGAAAGCCATATGCAGAAGGCTTTTTCCTCTCTTATGAAAGGACGTACGGTTGTCGTTATAGCGCATCGGCTGTCGTCTGTTATGAATGCCGATGAGATCGTCGTCGTAGACAGGGGGCGCATTGTTCAGCGGGGAACGCACGATCAGCTTGTCGGCGATGAACGTGGAGTGTATTACCGGATGTGGAACGCTCGCCGGAAAGCTCATGACTGGCGGTTTCAGGAAACGGAAAAAGAGACGAACCTAAATTGAGCGATTGTCGAGCATGCCACAGATGCAAGGCACAGGGAACGCTGCTGTAGTGATCTACCGCAAGTTCCCTGTAACGAAGCAGATGTGGTATGATCGGCAATCCCGAAGGGTTTCAACACATGCGGTCCTTTATCGGTTTTTTCCTGCACCCGACAGGTGACGATAATTATACCTTTTGAACAGTATAAGACACTGTTTTTTTATAAACTTACTCTTATTGAGCATTTGTTGAAACGCTCAGTTTAGGAAGAAAGGAGTGTGACAAATGAAAGCGGAACAGGCGAAAAAGTGGAGTTTGTTCAGGGAGCAGCCCCGCGCGCTTCTCAGTATTTTTGCCGGGAATTTTATCAGCAACCTGCCTCGCGGCATGTTTACCGGCGGCATCTATGTGATCATTCTGTACCTGTCGGTACCGCTCTTGACGGGCGGCAGCGTCGATTTCCGGAACTTGTGGTTGTTTACGGGCCTGTACGCCGCGGTTTTTCTGGTGTACTTTCTGCTCTCGTTGTGGGGGCATACGAACAGTTTCGTGAAGTCGTACAGAATCTCGACGTCGCTGCGCCTCAAGCTGGGCGAGAAGCTGCGGAAACTGCCCCTGGGCTTTTTCAAGGCGAAGGACCCGGGTGATGTCACGTCGCGCATTCTTCATGATGTCACCAAGGCTGAAAACACGCTTTCCCATCAGCTTCCCGATATTGTTTCCGCGATCGTCGTACCGTTTCTGCTCGGCGCTTTCCTCGTCGTCATCGATGCTTCTCTTTTCGGGATCATTGTCGGCACCATAGCCGTGGCGTCGGTGTTTCTCCTGGTCGCTTCGCGGATCGTGGCGCGTCTGGGCGAGAAGCACATCGCCTCGATTACGTCCACATCTTCCCGGCTGCTCGAGTATGCCAGCACGCTCAGGCTGCTCAAGGCATACAACATGACGGGCGAGCACTTCGATTCCCTGAAGCAGGCGATGCTGGAGTTGAAGAAGCAGAGTTTTCGCGTGGAAGTGTTTACCGGAATCCCCGTGCAGGTCTTTCTCCTGATCCTCGATGTGGGATATCTCCTGATGCTTCTGGTTGGAGCCTGGATGATCACCGCCGGCGGACTTGGCGTCGTGAACTACCTTACCTATGCCATCCTGGGGTACTATTTTTTCGCTCCTGTCAAGAATCTGGGGATCATGCTTGTGGAACTGCGCTACGCCATGGTGTCGACGGCTCGTATCGAAGAGGTATTTTCCGCTGTGGAACTCCCGGAAGAAGCAGGCAGGAAACCTCTGCAGGCCGGAGATATCGAGTTTAGAAATGTTCACTTCAGATACCTGGATACTCCGGTTCTGCAAGGGGTGAGCTGTATCATCCCTGAAAGAAAAATGACCGCACTGGTAGGTCCTTCCGGATCGGGAAAGACAACGATGGTGAATCTTGTTTCCCGTTTCTGGGACGTTGACAAGGGAGACATTCTTATTGGGGGGCGGCCGGTGAAAGGGTGTGAAACCGAGCAACTGCTTCAGAATGTTGCAATGGTTTTTCAGGATGTGTATCTGTTCAACGATACGGTCGCCAATAATATACGAGTTGGCAGAAAAGGTGCTTCTCTGGATGGTATTAAGGAAGCTGCGCGTCAGGCCTGTTGTCATGGCTTTATCGAAGCGCTGCCCCAAGGGTATGATACGGTGCTCGCCGAAGGCGGAGCGTCGCTTTCCGGTGGGGAGAAACAAAGAATTTCCATTGCGAGAGCCATACTGAAAGACGCTCCGATTGTCATGCTTGATGAGGCTACAGCTTCTCTGGACCCTGAAAACGAAGCGGATATTCAGGCGGCGTTCGACAATCTGGTGAGAAGCAAAACCGTGATTGTTATCGCACACCGTTTTCAGACTATCCTGAATGCCGATCAGATTCTTGTCTTGGAAAAAGGGCGGATTGTTCAGCGGGGCAGGCATGAGGAACTGGTGCATCAGGAGGGGCTCTATGCCCGGTTCTGGCAGGAACAGCAGAGGGCAAGGGGTTGGAAGATGCGGGCATGATGAGGGCACCTCTAAAAACTTATTGCACGCCCTGATTACTTCGTTGGGTGGATAAGAGAGGTGAACCGCTCATGACAATAAATAGAGGTGTCCAATAATAATGGATAAAAAGAACAGTATGGAAAAGAAATTGCAGGGAGTTCCTGAAACCATGCTTATACCGCTTTGGGCGCGAGCCGAAGAATCAAAGCAGGCTGATCCGATCATCAGAGATGATATGGCGGAAGGGTTGATTTCGCGCATTGATTATGATTTTTCGAGATTCAAGGATGCATGGTTGACACAGGTCGGTGTCTCGATCAGAACAATGCTGCTCGATAAGGCTGTCTGTGATTTTCTGCAGCAAAGGCCAAACGCGGTGATCGTTAACCTTGGCGCAGGTCTCGATACGCGCTATGAACGTTTGAAAGACGACAGCATCATACATCGCTGGTATGACCTTGATCTGCCTGAAGCAATTGGGCTCAGGCGGCGGTTTTTCAACGAAAGCGATGGGAATACATGTATAGCTAAATCTGTTTTTGATGATTCCTGGTTTGACGATGTCAAGGCTGAGGGAAGGCCGATACTGATCATTGCGGAGGGGCTGTTCATGTATTTTACGGAAGATGAGGTTGCCGGTTTTTTCAGGCGGATGGTTGCCCGTCTACCTGATGCGGAAATGTTTCTGGAGGTACTTGCACCGGTGGCGGTCGGTAAGAGCAAACATCATGATTCGGTAAGCAAGATCGGCAGTTCCGCGGAATTCAAGTGGGGAATAAAGGATAGCAGAAAAATCGAACAGTGGCACGAAGGTATACGGTTTCTGAAAGAATGGAACTACTATGATTATCACAGAAAAAGATGGAAATGGTTTGGGATTGTTGGTCGGTTGCCCCTCATCAGGCCGTTGCTGTCAAGCAGGATTGTTCATCTGGGGTTTGTCTGAATGATTTTGAGTAGTTTACCAAAGGAATAAAAAGGATGGGAAGTGGGATGTGGGAAGTTAGAAGTAGGAAAAGTAGTGACGAGTGACAAGAGGGAATCAGTTGGCAGTCTTCAGTAGGCTGTAGGCAAAGGGAGTGACAAGTCAAAAGGAAAAAGTTAAAAGTCAAAAAGGGGAAGGTGTTAGGTGCTAAGTGTTAGGCGGGAGAAGATAATCGGCGAATCCCGAAAGAGGAGTCAGCGGGCAGCAGGCAAGGGGGAAAACGGTTTGATGGTAAGGAGGTGAACATGCAGTTGCATGAAAATAATGCATATTGGGCGAAAAATGCGCCGGAATTCGACAAACATATACATCCGGATATAGAGGCATTGGTAAAAAGGATAGGGGATGACATAGGCCGCGTGGATCGTGTTTTAGACATGGCTGCGGGTACCGGAATTGTCTCACTTGAGTTGGCAAAACGTGTTAAACAGGTTGATGCCCTGGATCTGGAGCCGGAAATGATCTCGGTTGCGCGAAAAAAAGCGGTCGAATCCGGCATAGCAAACATATCGTTTCATGTGCGCAATGCCTATGAACTTGGTTTCCCCGATCATATCTTTGATGCAGTTGTCATTCTGAACTCCCTTCATGTCATGAAAACGCCTGACGTGGCGCTGGGTGAGGCGATGCGCGTGATCAAGCCGACAGGATTACTGGTTGCGCCTACGTATTGTCATGCCGAGACTGCAGAAAACCTGGATAATTATCAAGGATGGGCCTCGAAGTCCGGGCACAAGTCTTATCATTTATTCACCAGTAACAGCCTGTGTGCATTGATTTCCGGTTGTGGTTTTAAGGTAAAGGAAAGAAAGGTTGTTGCAATCAAACATGAGCGGCAGTCTCAAGGGATGATGCTGGGATATGTTGTCGCATCCCCCGCTCCTACCGTTTCTTGAAGCCGGTAAGCCGACCGTTTTTGAAGGCACCTCTATTAAGGGCACTTCTATTAATTTGTTGCGCGGCCCGAATACTTCGTTGGTCGGATAGTAGAGGGTGTCGCTCATGACAATAGAGGTGTCCTGATGTCCGGGAGCTTTCTTGGTGTACCTGGCAGGAGGGTATGTTTTGTTTTCCATGTTGAAATTATTTTTTGGCTTTTAATTGTGTTTTTGTTAGTATTACTAACAAATTCCAAGTAAGCGGTAGTGAAGGTCAAAAATCCACTGCAAAACAGGCTGTTACTGGAACAACTATAGTCGTATGCGATAATGTCTGGGAGTCAAGAGAGAGAGAAAAGATTTCACCGCATGAACGATGCGATCATGGACATCGCGAAAGTCTATATGAGGTGGCATGACGAGAAGCAGGATTTCGGTGTGGAGGAGACCCTCAGGCGTGAGGAAATTCATACGATCCAGGCGATCGGCAACAATGAGGGGATAAACATAACGGAGCTTGCCTCCATGTTCAAGGTGACCAAGCCGACCATATCGGCGAGGATC
>JANQGE010000034.1 GCA_028277485.1 Chlorobium sp. | reverse complement strand
GGCGGACGGAGCACAGAAACCGGAGTGTACACAGAGTACATGAGGATTTCGAGCACCGACCAACGAAGTAATCAGGGCGCGCAACAAATTAATAGAGGTGCTTTTAATTCAGCACATATCGGATTTTTCGCAATGTGCGGCAGAAACAAGAAGTTCCTTAAACGACACCGACTGCTTTTTTGGGGAAAAATTTTATATTAAAAAATACAGTGCTCCAAACATCAAACTTCCATGTCACAGGGTTGTGGCCATCAGGTGAGTCAGGAATTCAGCAAGGCCGGTTATCAACGTTACAACTTCTGTCTATAGCTTCTTTTCAGGTTCTCACGGCCGATCGCAACGCTTTTTTCCATGAATACCATTCATTGTTGCAAAATTAATACACGGTTTTCATTCCGGTATGTATGCCTGTTTCAGGCATGCTTTGTGATTTTGTTAACAAACAAGAGATAAATTAAATCATAATGTCGAACAATTCGGTTACTAAAGGTCTGGACATCAACATGCTCCAGAAAAAGAAGGTTCATGAGTTGAATGCTTTGGCGAAAGAGATAGGTGTGGCTACTGCAGGATTGCGAAAGGAAGAGTTGATATACAAAATTATTGAAGCACAGTCCCAGAAGGCAAGCAGTACTGAAAACGGCCAGGTTATGGTCAATACAGGGGTTCTTCAGGTGATTCCGGAAGGGTACGGTTTTCTTCGTTCTGCTAATTACAACTATCTTTCCTCGCCGGACGATATTTACGTGTCTCCATCCCAGATCAAGCGTTTCAACATGAGAACGGGGGACACGGTTTCCGGACAGGTTCGTGCCCCGAAAGAGGGCGAGAGGTTTTTCGCACTGTTGAAGATCAATACAATTGACGGCAAGGACCCCGAGATTACCCGGGAAAGGCCTTTTTTTGATAACCTTACGCCGCTTTTTCCCCGTGAACGTTTGAGCCTTGAGACTACGCAGAGCGAGTATTGTGGAAGGATTATGGATATCTTTACGCCTATCGGTAAAGGGCAGAGAGGTTTGATCGTCGCCCAGCCTAAAACCGGCAAGACAATGCTTCTGCAGACAGTCGCCAACGCGATTATTAAAAACCATCCGGAGGTGTACCTTATTGTTCTGCTTATCGATGAGCGTCCTGAAGAGGTTACCGATATGGAACGAAGTGTCCCTGCGGAGGTTGTCAGTTCGACATTCGATGAAGACCCCGAGCGGCATGTGCAGGTTGCGGATATGGTGCTGGAAAAAGCAAAACGCCTGGTTGAGGTCGGAACGGATGTTGTTATCCTGCTTGATTCAATAACCCGCCTTGCAAGGGCTCACAATACCATTATTCCTCACTCGGGCAAGATTCTGTCGGGAGGTATTGATGCAAATGCCCTGACAAAACCGAAAAGATTTTTCGGTGCGGCGAGAAATATTGAAGAGGGCGGCAGTTTAACCATCATAGCAACCGCCCTTGTCGATACCGGTTCCAGGATGGACGACGTTATTTTCGAAGAGTTCAAGGGAACAGGGAACATGGAGCTTGTGCTTGACAGGCGCCTGTCGGAGCGTCGTGTTTTCCCTGCCATCGATATTTTACGGTCGGGCACCCGCAAAGAAGAACTGCTTTTTACCCAGGAAGAGCTCTCCAGAACATGGCTTCTGCGTAAATATCTCGCAGACAAAAATCCAATCGAGTGTATGGAGTTCATGCGTGAGAAGATTGTCGAGACGAAAGATAACCGGGAGTTTTTCAAATATATGAACGCATGAGGAATCAGTTGGCAAAAGGGTAGTGACAAGTAACGAGTGACGAGTGACAAGGGGAAATCAGTAGGCAGTATCCAGTAAGCAGTTGGCAAGAGGTCCCCTTGAATGTTGGTGCATAAAATCGTAGCTTTGACTATAGGCGGGGAAGCAATGAGGTGTTCCGGTTTTTTCATGAGGAGTTTGCATTTTATAACCCGAGACCATATATTATTGGCCTTTAAAACAAAAGGGAAATTCTGTTAATTTGCTGCGCACCCTGGTTACTTCGTTGGGCGGTGTTTGAAGTCCGCATGTTTTTCGTGGTTTATGCCGAATCGGGACACACAACAATGTATAGGGGGGCGCGATAAGTAAGGTTGCTACTACATGCCGTGCGGAAAGAAGAGAAAACGCCATAAAATGGCGGTACACAAGCGCAAAAAAATGCGTCGCAAAAACCGTCATAAAAAACGCTTGAGATACCAGAACAAATAATCGTCTGGCGGGGCTCCTATCTTATTTGAGAGTAAGGTTGAGAATATAGCTCAGTTGGTAGAGCAACTGCCTTTTAAGCAGTGGGTCGAAGGTTCGAGTCCTTCTATTCTCACGGATACGGTACTGTTCTTCACTGAATGTACCGTTATTTTTTATAAGGCCCGAGTGGTGGAATTGGTAGACACACTATCTTGAGGGGGTAGCGCCGAAAGGTGTAGGAGTTCGAATCTCCTCTCGGGCACATGTTGTGCGTATATGGGCCGCTTCAAGCGGCTTTTTTTATGATACCCTGTAATCCTCTGCATCATAACAGTGCAGTTCCTGAAAGCATATATCCGTGCGATCGATGCCCTGATCGAATATTCGGGCCGTGCCGTCAGCTGGCTGGCGCTTCTGCTGGTTCTGGTGGTGGTCTACGATGTTTTTACCCGTTATGTACTCTCGGCAAGCAGTGTTGCCGTTCAGGAACTTGAATGGCATATTTTCTCTTTGTTGTTTCTTCTCGCTGCGGCATATACGCTCAAACATAACAAACATGTCAGGGTCGATGTGTTCTATACCCGCATGACCGGAAAGAAGCAGGCGCTGGTGAACGTGATAGGAGGGATCCTGTTTCTTGTCCCCTTTACGCTGATTGTAGTGTTTTCTTCATGGTCGTTTGTCAGCAGCTCTTTCCTCATTCTTGAATCGTCGCCGGACCCCGGGGGACTTCCCTATCGCTATCTGCTGAAAGCAGCTATTCCCGTTGCGTTCGTTCTTTTTCTGCTTCAGGGAGTGGCCGAGATTTTTCGTTCAGTGCTCGTTATAGCGGATAAACCAAGTACGTAGGAACTATGATGGAAATGCTTCCTTTTATCATGTTTGCTACGGTGTTTCTCCTGCTGCTGCTCGGGTACCCGGTTGCACTGACGCTTGGTGGGGTTTCGGTGCTCTTCGGTATGATAGCATTCGGCACGGATTTCTTTGCGCTCCTGCCGCTCAGGATATGGGGAACAATGACAAATTATGTTCTTATGGCAGTTCCCCTGTTTATTTTCATGGGGGTGATGCTCGAAAAATCGGGAATTGCCGAGAAACTTCTCGAAACAATGGGATTGCTGTTCGGGCGTTTTCGGGGAGGACTGGCAATCTCCGTGGTTATTGTCGGTACGCTGCTTGCCGCATCGACAGGTATTGTTGGCGCCACTGTCGTTACAATGGGCCTGATGAGTCTGCCGTCAATGCTGAAAAGAGGATATGATCCTGCGCTTGCGACGGGAACGATCGCTGCTTCGGGTACGCTCGGCCAGATAATTCCTCCCAGTATTGTGCTGGTTCTGCTGGGAAGCATACTTAATGTCCCGGTGGGTGACATGTTTATCGGCGCAATGGTGCCGGGGCTTCTTCTTGTGTCTCTTTATCTGATATACATCACGGTGCTTGGGATTTTCAGGCCAAGTCTGATGCCCGGAGCCCCTGTTTCTGAAATTCGGGCATTCAAGGGTGGAAGACCGTGGAAAACCATCGTCGAAGCCTTCGTTATTCCCTTCATGCTGGTTGTAGCGGTACTTGGCTCCATTTTTGCCGGAATAGCGTCGCCGACCGAGGCTGCGGCCATCGGTGCATTCGGCGCTTTGCTTTTGACATTGTTTCAGCGCAAGCTCTCCGTTGATGTCCTCAAGTCTGTGATGAGGGAGACTACGTGGCTTACCTCGATGGTGTTCATCATTCTTGTTGGTGCAAGCGCTTTCAGCCTGGTTTTCAGGGGGATGCACGGTGATCGTCACCTTTCCGATATGATCATGCAGGCGAATTTTCAGCCTGAGTATTTTCTGGTTATCGTAATGGTCGGCGTGTTTATTGCCGGGTTTTTCATTGACTTCATAGAGATCATTTTTATCATCGTCCCTGTGGTCGTGCCTGTATTCATGGCTTTCGGGGTCGATCTTTTATGGGTAGGTGTACTGCTTGCAATGAATCTTCAGGCTTCTTTTCTCACCCCTCCTTTCGGATTTTCACTTTTCTATCTGAAAGGTGTCGTTCCGAAAGAGGTGACTACCGGTCATCTTTATCGTGGGATCATACCTTTTATCGTCATTCAGCTTTTCATGCTGTCGCTTATTATTCTGTTCCCTGAACTGGTTACCTGGCTGCCGGAAGCGCTGGCGGAAAGGTAGAGTGTTACTGTCACGACAATAAATAGAGGTGCCCATAAGAGATTTTTAGAGGTGCTTACAAGTTTTCCGTGTAGTAGAGCCTTTCTGAAATATCCGCCCATGGTGTGATCTGGTGGCGGAAAGCAGTGTATGCGTCGTGGATCTTTCTGCTTTGCGCATCTTTTTGTACGACCTCTTCGATAACCTCCGCCGAATAGGCGCGTAACTGTTCGAGTACTTCCGAGGGGAACGGTCTGAGATCTACATTTTCCTCTTTGACAAGTTTCTGCAGGTAGAGATTGTTCCTGGATTCAGACTCGCACAGCATCCAGTAATGAACCCGGGCGGCAGCGTTGCGAACCATCTCCCGGAGGTCGCTGGGAAGCTGTTCGAAGGCGGGTCTGTTGATAAAAAATTCAAGGTTTGTGCCCGGTTCGTGCCACCCTGGATAGTAGTAATACTTTGCAATTTTATAGAAACCCATGGTGTAGTCATGAAAAGGCCCGATCCATTCAGTTGCATCGATGACGCCTCGCTCGAGATTAGTATAGATTTCTCCTCCCGCCGATAATACCGCCGAACCTCCGGCTTTCGAGATTACCTTACCGCCGAGTCCGGGAATTCTCATCTTAAGACCTTTAAGGTCATTTACGGAGTTGATCTCCTTGTTAAACCAGCCGCCCATCTGGATGGCGGTGTTTCCCCCTGGCAGAGGAATCAGGTTGAACGGTGCGTAGATCTCCTCCCACAACTCGAGTCCGCCACCGCTTATGATCCACGCGTTCATCTGCTGCGGGTTCATACCGAAAGGTACGGCGGCGAAAAACTGAGCGGCAGGTATTTTTCCCGCCCAGTAATAAGAAGCTCCGTGGCCTATTTCCGCGGTTCCCTGGCTTACGGCACCAAAGGCCTCGAGCGCCGGGACCAGTTCCCCGCCACCATACACCTGGATTTCAAGGCGTCCGCTTGACATTTCCTTTACCGACTGTGCAAAAAGCTTCGGCCCGTCCTGGATCACAGGCAGGGTTGGCGGCCACGTGGTAAGCATTTTCCACTGAAATTTTTTCCCGGTTTGAACGGCTGGAGCATCGACAGGCCCGGAAGAGGGGGTGCTGCATCCTGTGCCAAGCAGGGGGGCGCTCAAGGCAAGCGAAGCAGCTCCGGCCTGCAATGAGTGCTTCAAAAAATCTCGTCTTGACTGGTCTTTCATGGGGCGTCGTGTTTTTAGGGTTTGCGGATAACTAAAACTTTGTAGTATTAACATAGTGTAAAAAAATATTTTTGTTACTTGAAGCAAGACCTGAGAAGCAGGAGGTAATGGAGGTTATGGAAATAGCTGTTTGCATCAACCGGGTACCCGACACAGGTTCGAGAATAGATGTCCGGAATGGGGTTATTGAGACTTCGCGTCTCAACATGGTGCTGAACCCGTATGACGAGTATGCGATAGAGGAAGCTGTCCGGTTTAAGGAGCGACACCCCGCGGTTGCCGTCACGGCTTTTTCTGCAGGAGGTGAAGAGCGTTATGATGTGCTGCGCAAAGCCATGGCGATGGGGGTCGATAAGGCATGCCTCGTAGAGAATGGAAAAGATGACGACTCTTATGTCGTTGCGGCTTCCCTGTGCAAAGCAATCCGGGAGTACTACCCTGAGCTTCCCGATCTTGTTTTCTGCGGTAGGGAATCTTCAGACTGCAACCGTGCCCAGGTACCTCTGATGCTTGCTGAAATGCTTGGATTTGCTGCTGTAAGCGCTGTGACAAAGCTTGAGATGCACAACCGTGAAATAAAGGTGTGGCGTGAAATAGAGGGAGGCATCGAGGAGTATGTGCTTCATACTCCGGCTGTAATAAGTGCCGAAAAAGGGCTGAATCATCCCCGGAAAACAAATGTAAAGGCGGTTGTGAAAGCCAGGAAACAGCCGGTCGCACATGTCGACGGTTCCATTGAAGAATCGCCGAGAATACTCTATGGGACCTTTTTTTCTGTAGAACGATCCAGAAACTGCAAGTTTCTGGAAACCGCCGGAGACCTTGTACGTGTGTTACATGAGGAAAGGGGGGGATTATAGATGAAATACTTTGTCGTGCTTGAGCAGAGAGAAGGGGTTATCAAGGAAGCTTCCCGCGATGTATGGAACGCCGTTCAGCATTTTATACAAGCTGCCGAGGACGGAGAATTTTACGGTGCAGTTATCGGTGCTGTCGATAAAGATCACGTTTCGGATACGTGCGGCGGAAAAGGGTGTGTTTATATTGCCGAGGGTGCAGAACTTCTCGGCTACAATCCGGCAGCATATGTCAGAACAATAACGGAGCTTGTGGCAAAGACGGGTGCGGAAAATGTTTTTATCGCAAATACAGCCATGGGTAAGGATCTTTCCCCACGGATTGCAGTACACCTCGATGCGGCACTTGTTTCGGACTGCGTGGTTGAGGTTGGCAGGAATGGCTTGCTGAAAGCTTCGACTACGATGTATTCCGGGGCTGTTGCCGCCGAGGCACAGGTTCTGTCAAACAGGGCAATCTACTGTATGAGTCCCCGGGCCCGTCGGCCTGCGAAACCCTCCGGCAACAATGTAGACGTGCAGGAGGCCGTGGATTTCGGCATAGTCGGTGCAGATCCTTCTGGATGGAATCCGGTTCTGAAAGATATAGTGTATCATGCAGGGAAGAAAGATGTTGCCGAAGCGGAGATTGTCGTTGCCGGCGGTAGAGGAGTGGGCAGTGGTGAAGATTTTGCCATGCTTGAGTCGCTGGCTGAGGTTCTGGGTGGAGCTGTCGGTGCCAGCCGCTCGGCAGTGGATGAGGGGTGGCGGCCGCATTCCGATCAGATAGGCCAGACAGGTAAGAGCGTTGCCCCGAAACTGTACATAGCGTGTGGCGTATCGGGCGCCGTTCAGCATCTTGCAGGCATTAATGGCGCAGGGACGGTCGTAGCGATAAACAGGGACAAGGATGCCCCTATATTTAAAGCAGCGGATTACGGTATTGTCGGTGATATTGCAGAAGTTGTGCCGCAGCTGGAACGAGCTGTCCGTGAATTTTCAGAACAGCACTAATAGGGTGCCTCTGTTAATTGTCGTAAAGAAGCCTTCTCTCTATCCGACAGACGAAGTAATCAGGGAGTGACGAGGGCAAGGGGGAATTAGTAGGCAGTCTTCAGTAGGCAGTAGGCAAAGGGAGTGACAAGTCAAAAGTCAAAAAGGGGAAAGTTGACAGTTGGCAAAAGAATGGTTGAACTTGCTACATTTTCACAGACAGGGTAAGAAGTCATACCTTTCATCAAAAGGAGGTATGAAGGTATGGAAGAAAAACAGACCCGTCGGCGTTTTAG
>JANQGE010000010.1 GCA_028277485.1 Chlorobium sp. | reverse complement strand
GAGTCCTCGTTGAAGGCGATGGAGCAGGACACTTCACGAGTCCATTCTATCGTGGCGTGGCCCTGGATTATAAGTGCTTTATTGAATTAGAATTGGAATTACTCTCTAAATGCTCTCAACGGTATTTCGGGGTGCCTTCCTCGTAAGAAATAGCCAACGAAAATAATTCTTGGAAAGGAGAAAATGGATGCAGCATCAACCCCGTGTAATAAGAACGGATATAATTCGATTACGAGTACCGATCCGCTGAGTACGAATACCTAATAGTAAAAGCGTTTCCCTGCTATCAAGCTATTTGGCTAACAAGCCATCCAGCCAATTTTAGGCCAGCTGCAGATCGATTGTCCGGCGCTCCATATCAACCTTCAGGATCTTAACCCTGGTCCGGTGACCTATTTGCAGCCTTCTCTTCCTGCGTTTGCCGATTAGGGAGTAGGTCGATTCATCGTACTCATAATAATCGTCCGTAAGGTTTCTCATGTGCACCAGACCTTCGATCGCGAACGCTTCAAGACGAACATAGATGCCGAACTCGGTAGCTCCGGAAATGATCCCTGCATACACTTTTCCGACATGCGCTGTCATATATTCAACCTGTTTCAGTTTGATGGACTCGCGCTCGGCTTCCATGGCACTTTTCTCCCGCTCGTTCGAAATCCGGCAGACCTGTTCGATCTTTGAAGAAATATCAGCCAGACGTTTTGCGGGAATCTTCTTGCGGCTTTTCCGGTAATATTCGTATTCAAACAGCAGACGATGAACAACCAGGTCGGGGTAGCGCCTGATAGGCGATGTAAAGTGAGTATAGTGCTCAAAACCCAGTCCGAAATGGCCGCCATTTGCCCTTGTGTACTCGGCTTTAGCCATGGAGCGCAGTACAAGTTCATTCACCAGGAACTCGATATTGGTGCCATGTACCTGCTTCAGCAGGTCACGGAGAGCTTTGGAAGTAACATTGGGCGATTCCCCCTTCCTCTTGCCGTTAAGCTGAAGATTGTAGCCGATCTTGCGGACGAAATTTGCCAGAATGCCCACTTTCTCTTCCTGAGGTGAACCATGAACCCTGTATATGGAAGGCTGATTCCGCTTGTTTTTCTGTGCGAATTCTGTACTGATGTACTCCGCAACCTTGCGGTTGGCAAGCAGCATAAACTCCTCGATCAGACGATGACTGTCGAGGCGCTCCTTTTTTATCAGCTCAACCGGTTCGCCTTTGCTGCCGAGTTTAAAACGGACTTCCTCTGTTTCGAACTCAAGCCCTCTTTCACTGAGCCTTGTATTTCGAAGATTGGTGCTTATTTTATCGAGCAGTTGCAGCTCCTTGAAGTATTTTCCCTTTCCGTTATGAAGAATTTCCTGCACATCTTCATAGGTAAAACGCCGTTTCGAGTTGATCACAGTCTTCACAAATTCGTGCTGCAGCACCTCTCCGCTTGCTTTCATTTTGAAAAAAACGGAAAAAGCCATGCGGTCGACGCCCGGATTCAAACTGCAGATTTGCTCCGAAAGCCTGGAAGGAAGCATCGGGATAACACGGTCTACCAGGTAAACCGATGTGGCGCGTTTCAGCGCTTCTTTGTCAAGAGGCGAATCCTCCTCGACATAATGCGATACATCCGCGATGTGCACGCCAACCCGGTATATACCTTTGGATAAAAGCTCGACTGAAAGCGCATCGTCGAAATCCTTCGCGTCAACCGGGTCGATTGTGAAAACAGTTTTACTACGGATATCACGGCGGGCCTTAATATCTGAATCCGAAATTTGTTCAGCAACGGACTCGACATACCCGAGAAGTTCTTCATCGAAGGTTTCATCGATTCCCCTGCTTCGTGCTATCGCGCTGACCTCGACTTCTGACGAGCCGGCTTCACCAAGAACTTCAAGCACAGCAGCGCGTATGTTGCCGCCTTTCTGAAAATCAAGGTTACCGGCAACAACCTTCTGACCGTTGGCAGCACCTCCGGAATCCTTGATCCGCACGCTGATTTCTGGAAGGATCTTCTTCAGGTCAGGAACAAGAACAAATTTGCGGTTCTTGCGAACAAGCGTTCCTACTATCGTATGCAGTTTGCGAGTGACAACTCTGACAACATGGCCTTCGCAGCGTTGATGTGGTGTTTCCTGGGACTGATAGGTTTTCGGCACCTCGGTAACAAGAACCTCGACCTCATCTCCATGAATGGCGTCACCCAGAGAATCTGCGTTGATAAAAATATCGTCGTCGTATCCCTTGACCTCGACAAAACCATACCCGTTAGGGTGAGTGGTGATCGTTCCCGTATAGAGCTGGTCTACTTTATAATGCTGTTTATCCGGACAGGGAAACTGCCTGGTCTGGACAAGCACATCCTCGTAGCTCGGAAGTTCCTGACCGGCAAGCCCGTAACAACGTTTCGAATCCTTGTCGAGAACACCCTCTTCCTGCAGCTTGTGCAGCACATACCAGAAACCCGGAAGGTGCCGCGACTCCTCATAGCCGAGTGTCTTGGCAAGTTCCACGGAACGGAACCGTTTGCCTTCATGATCCGACAAAAAGCTGATAATCTCCGAAGCAATAGAGGCTTCACCCTTTCTGACAAGAAACTCGTTGATCAGAATGTGATCGTTCGGCTTGACCCGTTTTTCACCGGGCAAATGAGCGGTGTTTTTCTTTTTTCTTTTCGGCGACTTTGTCTTCTGGTTATTCTTACTTTTTCCCACGCAATAACCTTTTTAGTAATTATGACTTTTAACCTTGGCACACCCAACAGACAAACAACATCCGACCTGCCGATCTCTTTCCAAAAACATCATAAGCGCAGCTTGAAAACAAAGAAAAACGTTATCCGTGTAGCGCACAGCGTAAGGTGTTAATATCAAAAAGAAAAGCAATTTTACCAATTCTTTTCGCACATTTCACATAAGGGCACCTACCACTCGACCGTAAAGATCGAGTTTCCCGATGAAACCTGCAGGAACATCGATAACGGAAAGTGCCGCTAACACTCTTCACGTATCTTATCCGCCAGGTTGGTGAGCCTTCCGGCGGCCTCTCTGTTCTTTACCGCCATTGCAAGCGCTTTGGTCTGGCCGATGATCATAACCAGCTTTCTTCCGCGTGTTACGGCGGTGTAAAGCAGGTTCCGCTGGAGAAGCATGTAATGCTGCATTGCAAGAGGTATAACCACCGCCGGATACTCCGACCCTTGGCTTTTATGAATGCTGGTCGCGTAAGCGAGCGCAAGTTCATCAAGCTCTCCGAACTCATAATCCACATACCGCCGGTCAAAATCAACGGTTACCACTCTTTCATCCTCACTGACAGAGGCAACCACGCCGATATCCCCGTTAAACACCTCTTTGTCATAGTTGTTGACCAGCTGGATGACTTTGTCGCCTTCCGAATAATTTGTTCCGAAACGAGTAACACCGCTGCCGCTTTCCGGGTTCAGTTCCTTTTGCAGCGCAGCATTCAGCGCACTTGTTCCAAGCCCTCCACGGTTCATTGGTGTCAGCACCTGAATATCCCTGACCGGATCAAGCCCGAACTTCGCAGGAATACGCTTCAGCACCACTTCCAGCAGCTTCGTGCGTATATCCTCCTGCTCCCCTGCCGGGACAAAGTAGAAATCCGTAAGCTCCTCACCGCCAGGATTGAGCGGCATTTCTCCCCGGTTGATCCTGTGAGCGTTGATGATGATCCCCGACTCTGCGACCTGCCGGAAAATCTCGGTCAGCCTGACAACAGGCACAGCACCCGACGTTATCATATCGTCAAGAACAGCACCTGGCCCTACGGAAGGAAGCTGGTCGGCATCACCCACAAACATCAGCGCCGCATTATTCGGAACGGCTGCAAGCAGCTTGCTCATGAGCAGCACATCGATCATCGAAGACTCGTCAACCACTACAAGATCTGCAGTCAGGGGATTGTTCCTCCCGCGCTTGAAATCAAAAGAGCCGGGATCAAACTCAAGCAGGCGATGAATGGTTTTCGCCTCGATACCCGTCGACTCAGAAAGTCTCTTTGCCGCCCTGCCTGTAGGAGCGCACAATGCTATCTTCAGCTTTCTGGAACGGACAATCCTGAGAATTGCATTGACCAGCGTGGTCTTTCCCACGCCTGGACCTCCGGTAATCACAAGAAACTTGCTTGCAAGTGCAATCTTCAAAGCCTCCCGCTGCGATGCCGAGAGGGCAAGACCGGTGAGGACCTTGACCGTGCCTGCCGCCTCTTCCGCATCAATGTTCTCCCAGGGAGGTTCACCAACGCTCAACCTCCGGACTGAGGCTGCTACACTGTTCTCCGCCCTGTAGAGCTGAGCAAGGTACAGGCAGGGTGTGCCGTTTATCTCATCCTGAACAAGTCCGCCGTTTACGATTTCTTCGTTAATCGCCCCATCGACGACCTGTTCAGCAACACCGAGCAACTCCACAGCATCAGCGATAAGCCGCTCCCTTGGTGCCGCACAATGTCCATCGCCTGAAATCTCCTGCAGTATATGACGCACTCCAGCACGTGCACGAACAGGGGAATCAGAAGGTGTTCCCAACTTCGAAGCGATGGTATCGGCTGTTTTGAACCCTATCCCCTGAATATCGAGTACCAGCCGGTAAGGGTTGCTGTTGACGATCGTAATCGCCTGATCCCCGTAGGTTTTATAGATTCGCACCGCCCTTGCGGTTCCAACCCCGTGGGACTGCAGGAACACCATAATATCTCTTACCGCCTGCTGCTCCTGCCATGCTTCGACGATCATCTCCATGCGCTTTTCGCCAATCCCCGGCAGCGTCAGCAATTTCCCCGGTTCATTCTCGATAATTGAAAACACATCCTCCCCGAAAGCCTTTACCAGCACCTTGGCAAAATGCTGCCCCACCCCCTTCACCATTCCCGAGGCGAGATATTTCTCTATCCCCTCCGTTGTTGCCGGAGGAACTACCGTCAGCTCCCCGGCCTTGAACTGCAGCCCATAAGTCCTGTCGTTGGTCCATTCGCCGGCACATTCCACAAACTCGCCCGCGGTAACCGCAGCAAGGTATCCGGTAACCGTTGCCGGCTTAGAACTGCCTTTTACCCGGACACGCAGCACGGTAAAACCTGATTCGTCGCTGTGAAAGACGATCCTTTCAACCGTACCGGAAAGACGTTCTGTTTTTGGGTCAGCAGACAGGGACTCTTGCATTGGGATTCATTTCCTGTACACCTTCTGTAACACAGCTTCAAGCTGTTCCAGTGTCATTTCATTTTCTCCATTCGGGGCACCTCTATAAATTGTCGTGAGCGACATGAGATACAAGACGGACGGAGCACAGAAACCCTCCATCCGACCAACGAAGTAATCAGGGCGCGCAACAAATTTAATAGAGGTGCCCTTCGGATGTCTTGACGGGTAAGTTTTATATCCATCAAACCTCCTTGTTTGCATACTACCACCTGATTCCGGTCATTTCTTCAGACACTTCCCACAGCTTGCGTGCTATAGCCATATCGCGCGAACGCTTGCTCGACTGCACTTTTACAGGGTACCCCCGCATCTGGCCCTTGCCGTCAGGGCCGAAATACTCAGCCCCGTGAACATCCGGAGCTGTTGCCGCATAAAGCGTCGGCAGCGCCCCCATCCCTGCCGACTGTGCGAAGAGACTGTTCAGCAACCGAACCCACAACTGATGACGCTGCAGCTCGGTTGCTGCCCAGCCGGGATGGGCTGCCACCGCAAGCACATTCACGTCCTCCTCATCCAGACGCTGCTGCAGTTCCCTTGTAAAATAGAGATTTGCGAGCTTGCTGTCACCATATGCCTGCCATGCGTTATACCTGCGTTTTTCCCAGTTAAGGTCATCAAAATCCAGTATCCCGAAAGCATGGGCTCCGCTGCTCACCGTCACAACTCTGCTCCCCTGCACCTCCTTCAGCATATCAAGCAGCAGAAGCGTCAGGGTGAAATGGCCGAGGTGATTCGTACCGAGCTGCAGCTCGAAATCGTCAGCCGTCTTCCCGTAAGGAGGAACCATAACCCCCGCATTGTTGATCAAGAGGTCAAGGCGGGAATACCGCTTCCTGAAATTTTCCGCAAACTTCCGAACCGACGCGAGATCGGCCAGGTCAAGCTCCATCACAGCGACATCCGCTCCGGGGTACTCCTTTTTTATCCTTGCCGCTGCATCCCGGCCTTTGGCAGAGCTGCGGACGGCCATAACCACCCTTGCATGCTTGCTTGCCAGCATCCGGGCGGTTTCAAAACCAAGCCCGCTTGCCGCTCCGGTTATGACAGCGACCTTTCCGCTCTGATCGAGCATCAGCCTGCTGTCCCATTGGCGCTTTTCATCCATTTTGCGGTACTCCCATTAGGGCACTTCCTTCAATGTGTTCCACACCCGGATCACTTTGCCGGGCGGTGATCGAAACCTTCATGTACTCTATGTACGCTCCGGTTTCTGCGCTCCGTTCGCCTTGCACTTGAAACGCTCATGACAATTAATAGAGCTGCCCTTCAGTATATCAGAAATAAAACAAACCGAAAAAACATCACGGCACAATTTGCGCAGAGCGAAAAATTCATGTAATTTTCCGGCAACAATAACTCATTCATTCTTTTAGACTTATGGGCATCTCAATTTGTTGCACGTCCTGATTACTTCGCTCATGTCAATACTCATCCGTCTCGTTCTCGAAGCGCTGGTTGCCACTTTCCGCATAGCTGAAAACACAACAAAGATAGTTGAAAACCAGGAAAGCAAAAGATCGTAAATGCATATCTTCCCCCATTATTGAATAACTTTCCATAAAACATCTGTAACTGGCGTCAACGTTCATCCATCACAACTTCCGCGAACTGTCCCGACACAGGCCAGAAGAGAAAATGCTTACCGATGACCATACGGAAGATTAAGGGCCTTGCCATCGAGTGCGTCCAGGGCAACATCGTCGATCAGCCCGACATGGACGCAATTGTCAACGCAGCCAACGCCAGGCTTCTGCCGGGCGGCGGTGTCGCCGGAGCGATTCATCGTGCTGCAGGGCCCGGACTGGAAAAAGAGTGCAGGCCGCTTGCACCGATACATCCCGGTGAGGCGGTTATCACAGGCGGACATAATCTCCCCAACCGCTCTGTCATTCACTGCCTCGGTCCTGTCTATGGAAAGGATGAACCTGCCGACACCCTTCTTGCAGACTGTTACCGCAATGCTCTCAGGATCGCCGCAGAGCATGGGATAAGATCGGTTGCTTTCCCGGCCATCTCGACCGGCATATTCGGCTACCCTGTAGAAGCTGCTGCAAAGATTGCCCTGAAAACAGTGCTTGATGAACTGCCGCGCTTATCCTCCGTCAATCATATACGTTTCGTGTTGTTCAGCAGCACCGATCACCTTTTTTATGAGCGGATGCTTGGAGAAGCAAAAACAAAAAAACAAGCCCTGTTGATCGATCTCGACGGGGTGCTGTACGTCGGAGACAAGGCCATTACCGGGGCTGCGGAAGCTGTTCAGTGGCTCGATGAGGAAAAAATCCCCTACCTTTTCGTCACCAATACCAGCTCCCGGCCCAGGAGCGCTCTTGTAGAAAAGCTTGCACGCTTTGGGATCATTACAGACGAGGCTGTCATTTTTTCTCCCCCGGTTGCAGCTTCACAATGGCTTAAAGCACATGCTCCCGGCCCGGCCGCCCTGTTTGTACCTCAGGCAACAAAAACAGAGTTCAACTGCCTCGAAGAACTTGACCCTTACACTGAATCCGGGGCTTCATCGGTAGTCATCGGCGACCTTGGGGAATCATGGTCGTTCCCGCTGTTGAACCGGGCCTTCCGGCTGCTCATGGCTGAACCGAGACCGGTACTGGTTGCTCTTGGAATGACACGCTACTGGCGCGGTCCCGACGGATTTCATCTGGATGTCGCGCCGTTCGTCAAGGCGCTTGAACATGCTGCAGACTGTCGGGCGGTTGTTCTCGGCAAGCCCGCAACAGAGTTCTTTGAAGCAGGACTGGCCATCCTTGAATGTCCAACCGCCGACACGCTCATGATCGGTGACGACATTGTTGGCGACGTTCATGGAGCGCAACGCGCTGGAATGCAAGGGGTTCTTGTCCGCACCGGCAAGTTCCGGCCTCAGGACCTCGATGGAGACATCAAACCCGATGCCGTCCTCGATTCCATTGCGGAACTGCCTGCGTGGTGGGAAAACTTGTAGTGTACATTAATGGTTATATTGCTTTAATAAAACCTTCCAACAATGCCAACGATTGAGAGAATCGGTCCATACAGACTGTTCTTTTATGCAAGTGATCGTGATGAACCTCAACATGTTCACGTGGAACGTGAGGGTAACACAGCAAAGTTTTGGCTGGATCCTGTTCGACTTCAAAGAAGTGGAGGTTTCAGTCGACAGGAAATTTCTCGCATTCATAAGATTATCGAACAACGAAACAAAGAATTAATGGAGGCATGGAATGACTATTTCAACGGTTGAACTTGAACTTCCTGATGTCACCAATGTTTCTGTTACAGAAGACACGCTTAGCGTCGAACTGAGTGACGGCAGAACTATTTCCGTTCCTCTTGAATGGTATCCTAGACTTGTTCATGGCACTCAAAAAGAAAGAGACACATGGAGGTTGATTGGGCGAGGCCAAGGGATCCATTGGGAAGATCTTGATGAAGATATCAGTATTGAAGGATTGATTGCCGGCAAGCCATCGGGCGAAAGTCAACAATCATTCAGGAAATGGCTAACTTCGCGCCAAGCCCCCAAGCTTGGCAAATAAGCTCATGTTGATCATTCACTCCCCAGCAAGTAACCACGTGTGACAGATGATCAGTGGCTGATGATTCTGCCAAGTTTCTCCGTCAGTTTCATGTTCTCTTCGTAATCGACCGGAACCACAATGACGGTGGGGCGCTTTTTCTCCGAGAAACCTGCCTGCAGCACCGGGACCAGATCTCTTGAAGCTTCGACCCGGATAGCGTTGCAGCCGAAGGATTCGGCCATCCTGACGATGTCAGGATTGGTGAAATCAGTATGAGAATATTTACCGAACCGGTTCATCTGTTTCCACTTTATCAGGCCGTACCCACCGTCCTCCCAGACAAGGATTGTTGCCGGAATATTGTACTGAACCGCTGTTGCCAGTTCCTGAACGTTCATTAAAAACCCTCCGTCACCACACAGACCGACAACTTTCCTTTCCGGATAAAGTCTTTTTGCCGACAATGCACCGGGGAGAGCAATGCCCATGGAACAAAATCCGTTTGAAATAATGCAGGAACCTGGAGAGTATGCAGGGTAATGCCTTGCAATCCACATTTTATGTGCCCCAACGTCGCTTACCAGAATATCTTCGTCCCCCATTACCGATCGCAGATCACTGAGAATTCTCTGCGGCTTAAGAGGAAAACTCTCATCTGCATTACATTCCTGCAATTCATCGAGCATATGCTCTCTTTCTTTTTTGAATTCCTTTACATCCCATGAGTGGCTTTCCCCAAGGCTCTCGCAGAGAGCCCACAAGCTGCCGGCCAGATCTCCGATTATTTCAACATCGGCACGGTAATTCTGGTCGACTTCTGCCGGTTCGAAATCGATATGGATAATTTTTTTGTCCAAGCCGATATTCCAGATATGCGGATGCCACTCAACCATGTCGTAGCCAATACAGATGACAAGGTCGGCTTTCGAAAAGGCATACGAGACATGATCTTTCAACCCCAATCCGGCGGCAAACAGGCAACGGTCGTGTCTTGCCGATATGGCCCCCTTGCCCATGAACGTATTTGCCGCATGGATTCCCGTTACATCGACAAACCGGTTAAGCTGTTTGGACGCCCTCGTGCGCACACAACCGTTACCGGCAAGAATGATCGGTTTTTCCGCTTTGCCGAGAAGCTCTACGGCACGCGTGACCGCTTTCTCGTCAGGAGCGGGGCGGCGGGCTTTACCACCGGAATCGAAAGGCCTGACCAGCGTGTCTTCCCGCGCAACATCCTCGGGAAGCTCTACCATACATGCACCTGGCTTTTCGGTTGCCGCCAGTTTGAAAGCCTTATGGACAACCTCCGGAATATTATCCGCCTGAAAAACCGATTGGCTCCATTTCGTTATCGGCTTGTAGAGATTTATCGCATCCATATTCTGGTGCGACTCCTTATGCAGCCTGTTTGTCCCTGCCTGTGCAGTAACGGCTACAACAGGACTGTTGTCCATGTTTGCGTTGGCAACACCGGTCGCCATGTTTGTTGCACCCGGCCCGAGCGTCGAAAGACAAACGCCGGGCTTTCCCGTCAACCGTCCGGCAACATCAGCCATAAAGGCCGCAGCCTGTTCATGGTGACAAATCACAAACTCGATGGGAGAATCGAGCAAAGAGATCATCATATCGGCATTCTCTTCACCCGGAACACCGTATATCTCCTTAACGCCCTCCTGTTCGAGGCATTCAAGAAAGAGGTCGGATGCTTTCATGGCATCACTTTATTTAGGGCAGGGCGCCTTTATTAATTGTCTTGAGTACAAGGCGGACGGAGCGCAGAAACCCTCTCCTATCCGATCAACGAAGTAATCATGGTGCGCAGCAAATTAAAGGCACCTCTATTAATTGTCATGAGCGTCATGAGTACGAGGCAGACGGAGCACAGAAACCGGAGTGTACACAGAGTACATGAGGATTTCGAGCACCGACCAACGAAGTAATCGTGACGCAGAATAAATTAATAGAGGTGCCCTTAATAGAGATGCCCATTATTTGAATCCTTCTATAAAGACACTGACGACATAGTCATCGAGAGACTCATCCTCTCCCAGACTGTCCAGAATCGCCCTTCCTATGGGATCTTTTGTATCGAAACAAATACAGGCGGAAGACCCTTTGACAGATACGCTTACATCACGCAAACCGGATGCTTCAACCGTTTTTTGCAACGTATCAACAGTTAACGCCCCGCTTACACAACCCACATACGCCTCAATGCTTTCCTGGGTTCTCCGGGGAAGCTCCTTGAGGAGAGCAATATCGGAAACAGCAATTTTTCCACCGGGCTTCAAAACCCTGTACACTTCCTGAAAAACCCTTGGTTTGTCAGCAGAAAGGTTGATGACACAGTTGCTGATGACAACATCGACAGTATTGTCCGCAACAGGGATATTTTCAATCTCTCCGAGCCTGAACTCAACATTTTCAATCCCGTTTTTCTTAGCATTGACCCGTGCTTTCTGAAGCATTTCAGGGGTCATGTCCACGCCGATGACTTTTCCCTCCGGACCGACTTTGGCTGCCGCCAGAAAACAATCAAATCCGGCACCGGAGCCAAGGTCAAGCACCACTTCGTTGTTTCCGAGATTTGCAAAAGCTGTAGGGTTTCCGCAACTGAGGGCGAGATTAGCCTCTTCCGGGATGACCTGCAGTTCCTTTTCGGTATAGCCGATGGATTTGGCAAATTCAGCAGTATCGGTCCCGCAGGAAGTGTCTCCGCAACAACAGTCCTGACCCTGGGCAAGCTTTCCGTAGGCTTCTTTCACAATCTTCCTGGCTTTCTCTTTATCCATATTCCGGCTCTTGTTATCTGTGCCTTCATCATAAAACTACGCGTTATGTGCACCTCTATTTATTCCGCGCTTCAATTACTTCGTTGAGCAGATAAGAAAGGGTTTCTGCGCTCCGTTCGCCTTGCACTTGAACCGCTCATGACAATAAATTGAAGTACCCTTATGATATCCGGCGTTTGTTGTTTCGAATTTCAGAGGAACATTCGTATGTGCCTGACCGTACAAAAATGAATACACGAGGCACCTTCTCTTACAACATAATGGCCGGGACAATGGTTTCCACCGGGTTATACGAACGCTGGCAACTTTTACCAGGCATCTCGAAAACATTGTCGTGAACGCAAAGTTGTTTTCATTCACACACCGGGGGAAAATGAGGTATGCTGTTCGGGAATAGGTTATATTTAGGGTATCTCTATGCTCGAATAATCATTCAATTCAGTCGTAAAACATTTAGCTCATGAGCGAATTACTCAACAACTCCCAGGCAAGAAAGGCAAAGTTGAAGGAACTGATACTGAAGCTCCACCATGGAGAACCTGAAGAAGAAGTCCGACAGGAACTAATGCAAAGCTTGAGCCAGATACCGTACGGTGAAGTTGTGGAAGTTGAACAGGAACTGATCACCGAAGGGCTTCCTGAATCGGAAATCCTGGAACTGTGTGATGCCCATTCGGCAGTACTGCAGGGAAACATCGACCTGTCCGGCACAAAGAATGTTCCCGAGGGTCACCCTGTTGATGTCATGGTAAAAGAGAACATCGAGCTTAAAAAAACAACTGCGCTGGCTTACGGCTTGTTATCGGATATTGAAAAGTCGGACGAGGCGGAATTACCTGGTCAAATCCTGAAACTCAGGGGACTGTACCACAATCTTTTCGATGTGGACAAACATTATCAGCGTAAAGAGTATCTGCTGTTTCCTTTTCTCGAACAAAAAGGGATCACCGGCCCGCCAAAAGTCATGTGGGGAAAACATGATGAAATACGCGAGCTCATAAAAGGAAGCATCGAGATCCTGCAAACTAACAACATTTCAAAGGAGGAGCTGGCCGCTGCATCAACCATTGTTCTTTTACCTGCCTTGAAAGGCATAGATGATATGACCGTCAAGGAAGAAGAGATACTTTTTCCGATGTCCCTGGACACTCTTGCCGAAAAAGAGTGGTACGAGATCAGCAAGCAGTCCCTCGAAATAGGCTACTGTCTCTACGATCCTCCAAAAGAGTGGAAACCTGACTGGGCCAGCGACGAAACAATAAACGAAGCACAACGATCCGGTGAAAATATCCAGTTACCAACAGGCAGCTTCACTGCCGAAGAGCTCATGTGCATCCTGAATACTCTCCCGGTAGATATGACCTTTGTTGACAAAAACGACAAGGTCAAATACTTCTCACAAAATCCTGACCGGATTTTTCAACGAAACCGTGCAATTGTAAATCGGGACGTCAGGCACTGCCATCCGCCTGCAAGTTCCCATATCGTAGATAAAATCGTCCATGATTTCAAAAACGGCACACACAGCCGGGCTCCGTTCTGGATCAACATGGGAGACAAACTCATTCACATCGAGTACTTCGCCTTACGAAACGAAAAAGGGGAATACCTCGGTACGCTCGAGGTTTCTCATGATGTCAACCGTTACCGTAAACTCGAGGGCGAGCAACGAATCTTGTCATACACATAGCAGCAAACGACATGAACAGCGATCTGATAATAACACCAAAAACAAAGGTGCATCAATTACTCGAGGCCTATCCACATCTGGAAGACGTTCTCATAGACTACGTACCGGAGTTTAAAAAACTAAAGAACCCTGTCCTGCGCAAAACCGTTGCAAAAATTGCCACCCTGCAGCAGGCTGCCGCGATCGGCAATGTCAAAGTCGAAGATTTGGTCAACAAGCTACGGGGTGTTGTTGGTCAGGATTTATATACAGGAACCGGAGAAACAAAGTACAACACTGTGAAACCCGAATGGTTCAAGGAAAACCCGATTACAACGGAGTTCGATGTCCGGGAAATGCTTGCAGAGGGTGAACATCCCGTCAACCAGGTCATGGCTGACCTGAACGCTATGGAAACGGGAGTGATATATAAGCTCATTGCACCGTTCCTGCCCGCACCATTAATCGACAAGGCCAGCAGCCTGCATATTCCACACTGGATCGACAAACAAGGCGAAGAGCTGTTCCATATCTATTTTTATAAACCCTGAATGCGCGTATCGGCTCCCCCACCGTTTCGCTGTGCCGGTAAATCCGAAAAAAACCTGTATGTCACTGTACTCCGAATTCTCAGAATACTATGAAGAAACGTTTCCTCTGAGAGAAGAGGTGTATGGTTTTCTTAAAGCACATCTTCGGGGAAGCGACGGAAAAATCCTTGACCTGGGCTGTGGCCCGGGGCATTATTGCGGAAAATTTCAAGCGGACGGATACTACGCTTTTGGCATCGATCTTGACAAGGAGATGATCGGGGCTGCTCGAAAAAAGTACCCGGAAGCCCGTTTTTTTTGCATGAATATGAGCGGTATCGACACCCTTAACGAAAGATTCCACACGATTTACTCAATCGGCAACGTTCTTGCTCATGTTTCCCTCGATGAACTCCATAGCCTCTTGCCTAAAATCAGGAAGCTGCTGTATCCACATGGACATTGGATTTTTCAGGCAGTGAACTGGGACTACATACTGACCAGACAACGGTACACGTTTCCGGTCAAATCTCTGGCTGAAGGAAAGATCACCTTTCACCGCGAGTATGAAGATATATCCGAGCAGCATGTTTCGTTCCGGTCCTGCATGAAATCAGGTGATGCGTCTATCTTTGACGAGCAGGTGCCCCTGTATCCTCTGCGAAGCGGCGAATACCTCAGGCTCCATCAAAAAGCAGGGTTTCACCCGGCCGGGATATACGCTGATTTCAAAAAAAGCCGTTACAAAAAAGAAGCTGATTCCGGAGCAGTATTCGTCTTTTCGAAGGATCTCTCCGGTACGGTGTAATCTTGCACGCGCAGCCTCCGTCGCTCATTGACTGTCTGGATATTTTCTCAGGCGGCAATTTTCAGGGCACCTGAAAGCGTTTTTTCCCTTACCGTGCAGAGATATGAAGCAGAAACCGGTCAATGTGGTACGTCCGTTTACAAAAACACCGGTAAAAAACCGTATACACTACGTTTTGCGGCAAAATTAATTTATAATTAGTCAAAATTAAATCAGTATTCCATAAAAACAAGCTGCATTTTCTCATTATCCTTTTATAAAAAGCATTCCACCATTAGGCTTTTCAGAACAAGAAGCGGTAAAAGAAGTAGTGGAAGAGCAACATTCCGGGTATCGGCAAAACACAGGGGACCTCTATGTATTGTCATGAGCAGAAACCCCTTTCTATCCGCTCAACGAAACAGTTGAACCGCGTGCACCTCTAAAAACTTATTGCGCGCCCAAATTGCTGCGTTGGTCGGTGCTCGAAATCCTCATGTACTGTGTGTACATTCCGGTTTCTCCGCTCCGTCCGCCTTACACTTTGCTCGCTCACGACACTTTTTAGAGGTGCCCTCAATGCAAAAATAGCAAAAATACAGTTCCAGAGTAACGTATCGCAAAAAAGAAACTTTCACAGAATTCTCCCTGCACTTGCTTGTTTCAAAAGAATTAAAAAATTATATTTTTTTACATGTAGTTGTTGTGAGACATCTTTTTAATTGTCGTGAGCGATTTGATTTCAAGGCGGAGGGAGCGTAGAAACCTTCTCCTATCCGCCGAACGAAGTAATCAGGGCGCGCAACAGATAGAGGTGCTCTTGTAAGTCCATTGCTAAACAGTTTTGTACCGTGATACCTGCTCGTTACCGACATAGCGGCAAAAGTTATATATATGACGTCTTGAGTGTTGCCGCTCCGCTGAGCACCGGAAAGACTGTTTTCGGCAAAACAACTGATCTCCTCATTTGCATGATCGGACTATTTGTGCCTGTGATTATTGTACAGGTGAGCATTCTTGTGCTCTGAACAACCATCCGGTCCCAAGTCCAATTTCATTCTCTCTTGTATATAGCATGCTACCATTGGCCTGGGGAACGGCACTCCCTGGGAAGGGTTTTTAATTTTCAAAAATGAAAGCGTATGAGATCTGATACCATAAAAAAAGGCTTTGAAAAGGCCCCTCACAGAAGTTTGCTGAGGGCCACCGGTGTCGTATCATCAAACGAAGACCTTAAAAAACCGTTTATCGGCATCTGTAATTCGTTTATCGAGCTTATCCCTGGTCACGCTCATCTGCAGGAACTGGGACACATTGCCAAGGAAGAGGTAAGAAAAGCTGGAGGCATTCCGTTTGAATTCAATACCATCGGCATCTGCGATGGTATCGCGATGGGCCATATCGGTATGCGCTACTCGCTGGCAAGCAGGGAACTTATCGCAGACAGTGTTGAAACGGTAGCTCAGGCACACCGGCTTGACGGCCTTGTCTGCATTCCCAACTGCGACAAGATAACGCCGGGCATGATGATGGCCGCCGCTCGCATTAACATTCCGATTATCTTCGTTTCCGGCGGCCCCATGAAAAAAGGTCGTACGCCCTTGGGTGACACCGTCGATCTGATTTCGGTTTTCGAAGCCGTCGGTCGTTACAGCACCGGCGCAATAAACGAACAGGAACTCAACGTCATTGAAAGTCATGCCTGTCCGACTTGCGGGTCCTGCTCGGGGATGTTTACGGCAAATTCAATGAACTGCCTTTGTGAAGCTCTCGGCCTGGCTCTTCCAGGAAACGGAACGGTACTGGCTGTAGATCCCCGCAGGCACGAACTGGTCAGGGAAGCTTCACGGCACATCATCAATCTGGTTGAAAAAGACATTAAGCCGCGCGACATACTCTCAAGAAAGTCACTGCTCAACGCCTTTGCGCTTGACTTTGCAATGGGAGGAAGTACAAACACTATCCTGCACACCCTGGCTATTGCCAATGAAGCCGAAATAGCGTTTGATTTTTCCGAGCTCAACGATCTTTCTGCAAAAACACCCTACATTTGCAAGGTCAGTCCTGCAACGCCGGATATCCATATCGAAGATGTGGACCGGGCAGGCGGTATTTCAGCAATACTCAAAGAGCTGTCAAAGATCGACGGTCTGCTGGATCTTTCGGCACCAACGGTTACCGGCTTGACGCTTGGAGAAAACATTGCAGGAGCCAGTACAAAAGACTCAAAAGTGATCCGATCCGTAGAATCTCCTTACGCATTGACCGGCGGGCTTGCGGTGCTTTACGGCAACCTTGCTCCTGAGGGAGCCGTCGTCAAGACCGGCGCGGTCAGTGAATCAATGATGCATCACACCGGTCCGGCAAAGGTATACGAGTGCCAGGACAACGCCATTGCGGGCATCATGGAAGGTGACGTAATTGCAGGGGATGTGGTGGTTATCCGTTACGAAGGCCCTAAAGGGGGGCCCGGCATGCCTGAAATGCTTTCTCCGACCAGTGCGATCATGGGCCGCGGCCTCGGAGATACCGTGGCACTCATTACCGATGGCCGTTTCTCCGGGGGGTCGAGAGGTGCCTGTGTAGGACATGTTTCACCTGAAGCGGCAGAAAAAGGACCGATTGCGGCCGTTCAAACCGGAGACATGATTACCATAGATATCCCGAACAGGCTCATTTCAGTCGAACTGTCAGACGGGGAGATCGAACAAAGACTTGAGAGTGTTCCGGCATTTGTCCCGAAAATCAAAAAAGGTTACCTCGCACGATATTCACAAATGGTTACTTCGGCAAACACGGGAGCGATTTTACGAAATCCTGTTTTTTAACATTAAATCAATAACGACTCATGCGCACATCCGGCCAAACAATGAATGGCTCCGAGATATTCTTCGAATGCTTACGCCGGGAAAAAGTTGAATACATTTTCGGTTATCCGGGCGGAGCACTGCTGAAAGTTTATGAAACGCTTTACGATGTCAAGGATATCAAACACATCCTTGTACGGCATGAACAGGGAGCAACGCACATGGCAGAAGGCTATGCCCGGGCAACAGGCAAACCCGGCGTCGTGCTGGTTACCTCCGGGCCGGGCGCAACCAACACAGTCACCGGCATATCCAACGCATACATGGATTCTTCTCCCATCGTGGTTTTTACCGGCCAGGTGCCCAGTAACCTCATCGGCAACGACGCTTTTCAGGAAGCCGATATTGTCGGGATCACACGCCCGATAACGAAGCATAATTTTCTGGTCAAGGATGTCAAGGATCTGGCCATAACGATCAGAAAGGCGTTTTACCTGGCAACACAGGGAAGGCCCGGACCGGTCCTGGTTGATCTCCCGAAAGACGTTCTCAATGCCGAATGCGTGTTCAGCTGGCCGGAAACAGTTGACATCCGCGGATTCAAACCAACAGTCAGGGGCCACGACAACCAGATAAAAAAAGCAGCGAATATTATTGCCAAAGCCAAGCAGCCCCTGCTCTACGTCGGCGGCGGCGTCATTGCTTCGGAAGCTTCCGAGGCGCTCAGGAAGCTCGCCGTCGACCAGGAAATACCGGTCACCATGACCCTTCAGGGCCTCGGTGCGTTTCCGGGCAACCATCCATTGAGTATGGGAATGCTCGGCATGCACGGCACGTTCTGGGCAAACCAGGCGGTCAACAACTGTGACCTCCTTATCACGGTCGGGGCCAGATTCGACGACAGGGTAACCGGAAAGATAGACACGTTTGCGACGCATGCATATAAAATCCACAATGACATCGATCCGACCAACATCGATAAAAATGTCAAAGTCGATCTGCCTGTCGTCGGTGATTCCCTGCATTTTCTCGAAAGTGTGCTCAAAGAGCTTCCGAAAAGCAGGGAAAACCGTAAACCATGGCTTGAGCAGATCGCCAAATGGCAGGAACAGTGTCCGTTAACCTATGCCAACGACGAAAAAACGCTCAAAACCGAGTTCGTCATCGACGAGGTTTCCCGGAAAACCGGAGGCAATGCAGTCGTTGTTACCGACGTCGGCCAGCACCAGATGTGGACCGCCCAGTATTACAAATTCAACAACCCCCGTTCGATCATTACCAGCGGAGGACTCGGAACGATGGGTTACGGCCTGCCGGCAACCATCGGGGCGGCTTTCGGCATTCACGACAGACCCGTCATCCTTTTTTGCGGTGACGGAGGTTTCATGATGAATATCCAGGAACTTGTCACAGCGGCTTACTATAAACTGCCGGTCAAGATATTCCTGATCAACAACAATTTCCTCGGCATGGTGCGCCAGTGGCAGGAACTCTTCCATCAGGAAAAGTACTCCTTCACCGACCTTCAGAACAGCAACCCGGATTTTCTGCGTGTCACGGAAGCATTCGGCCTCAAAGCTCTCAGTGCCTCCAACCCTTCTGAAGCGAAACATGCTATCGAAGAGGCTTTGGCTTACAACGAAGGGCCGGTATTCGTAGAGTTCCGGGTGATAAAAAAAGATATGGTTTTTCCCATGGTTCCGGCGGGAGCATCGATTTCAGAGATGCTTTTCGACAGGCTGAATCCTAAAACAATGGTATAACTGAAGCTATGAAACATATCATATCCGTACTGGTTGAAAACAAATTCGGCACCCTCAACAGGGTCGCGTCCATGTTCAGCGCACGGGGGTTTAACCTTGAAAGCATTTCCATCGGTGAAACCGAGGACAACGAAATATCCCGTATGACCATTGTAACCAGAGGTGACGACAGAATTATCAGCCAGATACTCAAGCAGCTTAACCGGCTTGTCGACACGTTAAAGGTCGTCGATGTAACACACAAGCCGCACGTATCACGAGAGCTGCTCCTGATGACCCTGAAGCTGGGCAAACAGTCCCAGCAGGAGCTTTTCGAACTGATCAATGTTTTTAAGGCAAAAGTCGTGGATATAAAACAAAAATCCATTACTATTGAGGTCGTCGGTTCACCGGACAAGATCAATACAACCATCGACATGTTCAGGCCCCTCGGCATCAGGGAAATCGCCCGCTCCGGCACGGTAGCAATGACCCGTGGCGAGAGCTGAGCTTTCGATCTTTTTTCACGTAACCTCAAAGTATAGAGCACATGAACGTTTACTACGAACAGGATGCGGACCTGAAATACCTGCAGGGAAAAAATATCGCCGTTCTTGGTTACGGCAGCCAGGGCCACGCTCACGCCCTGAACCTTAAAGAGAGCGGCCTGAATGTCTGCGTCGGCCTGAGAGCGGACAGTTCCTCCTGCATCAAAGCACGGGAAAACGGCCTGGAGGTCAATACAATAGCCGATGCGGTACAATGGGCAAACATCGTTATGGTTCTTCTCCCCGACCAGTATCAGAAAAGCATCTATGAGACGGAAATCGCACCGAACCTTGTAGAGGGCAACACCCTTGCATTCGCTCACGGTTTCAATATTCATTACCGTCAAATTGTTCCTCCCGAAACCGTGAACGTTATGATGATCGCACCGAAAAGCCCCGGTCATCTTGTTCGGCGGACCTTTACGCAGGGCAACGGGGTTCCATGCCTTATCGCTGTTTATCAGGACTACACCGGCGACACGAAGCAACAGGCGCTAGCATGGGCAAAAGGCCTCGGCGGCACGAAAGCCGGCGTTATCGAAACAACATTCAAGGATGAGACGGAAACCGATCTCTTCGGGGAACAGGCTGTCCTGTGCGGAGGTTCGGCCGAACTTATCAAGGCCGGTTTTGAAACCCTTGTTGAAGGCGGTTACCCGACGGAACTTGCCTATTTCGAATGTATGCACGAACTGAAACTCATCGTCGATCTTTACTATGAAGGCGGCCTTTCACGCATGAACTATTCCGTCAGTGACACCGCCGAGTATGGAGGCATGACACGCGGACCCCGGGTCATTACCCCTGCCGTCAAAGCCGAGATGAAAAGAATCCTCGAAGAGGTTCAGGATGGCAGTTTTGCAAAAGAGTTTATTGACGAGTGCAACTCCGGCTATCCGAACATGAAACAGTTGCGCGAGTCCAATGCCGGTCATCCGATCGAGAAAGTCGGCGGAAAGCTCCGCGACATGATGAGCTGGCTTCTGAACAAGTAATGTTGGCCAAAGCAATCAACCCGGAAAAATCAAAACGAATGTTTACAATAGTTTCCTTACCAGGTGACGGCATCGGACCGGAAGTTGTCGCCAGTGCTGTACAGGTCATCGATGTATTGGAGGAAAAACACGGCCTGGAAATATCAATCGAGGAACACCTCTTCGGCGGAGCGTCATATGATGTACACGGAGAAATGCTTACCGACGAAACCCTCGCAGCATGCAAAAACTGCGACTCGGTTCTGCTTGGCGCCGTAGGCGGCCCGAAATGGGAAAACCTCCCGCACGAGAAAAAACCGGAAGCCGCACTTCTCAAAATTCGCAAGGAGCTCGGGCTCTTTGCGAACTTCCGTCCGGCAAAAGTTTACGGCGCACTGGTCGATGCATCATCGCTCAAACCGGAAATCCTTTCCGGGACGGACTTCATGGTCATCAGGGAACTGACGGGCGGCATTTACTTCGGCCAGCCCAGAGGTTATGATGATAACAAAGGCTGGAATACCATGGTGTATGAAAAATACGAGGTCGAGCGCATCGCACGCCTTGGTTTTGAAACAGCCATGAAACGCAAAAAGCGGCTTGTTTCCATCGACAAGGCCAACGTGCTGGAATGTTCACAGTTTTGGAGAAACATGGTGCATGAGGTGCATAAAGACTTCCCGGAGGTTGAAGTGACCGACATGTATGTTGACAATGCTGCAATGCAGATTGTCCGTGACCCAAAGCAGTTCGATGTCATTGTCACCAAAAACCTTTTTGGCGATATCCTCAGCGACATTTCCGGCATGATCACCGGCAGCCTCGGCATGCTTCCCTCTGCCAGCATTGGAAGCGAACATGCCCTGTATGAACCGATTCACGGCAGCGCGCCCGATATCGCGGGGCAGAACAAGGCAAATCCCATTGCAACCATCGCATCGGTCGCCATGATGTTCGAGCACAGTTTTTCCATGCAGCATATCGCCGACGAAATATACCGGGCTATTGAAAAGGTCCTTGAATCGGGCATGCGTACCGCAGACATTGCCAACGCGGGCGACAGGATTGTATCGACAACTGAAATAACCGATGCTGTCACTGCAAGCTTGAAGACATCGTAACCATCAATGGATGAAGCGTGAAAGACAAGGTCCTCATATTTGATACCACCTTGCGTGACGGGGAACAGTCTCCAGGCGCCTCTCTGAACCTGCAGGAAAAGGTAGAGATAGCCCGGCAGCTTGAAAAGCTCAATGTCGATATCATTGAAGCCGGGTTTCCCGCGTCTTCTCCGCTTCAGCTCGAGGCCGTGCGGCAGGTCAGCGAAGAATCCGGCAAAACCGTCGCTGCGCTTTGCAGGGCGGTAGAACGCGATATAAAAAGTGCCCATGACGCTCTGCGGGACGCCAGATACCCGAGAATCCACACCTTCATCAGTACCTCGGATATCCACATCTTAGGCAAGTTCGGCCACGATCGGTACGGAAAAACGCTCGGGGAAAAACAGCGGGCTGTTCTGAGGATGGCTGTCGACGCAGTCAGCTACGCCAAAACCTTTACGGACGATGTAGAGTTTTCCGCGGAAGATGCCGGAAGAACCGACCCCGGGTATCTTGCAGAAGTTATCGAAGCGGTTATCGACGCGGGTGCTACTACGGTGAACATACCCGATACCACAGGGTATACCTGGCCATCGGAATTCGGCAGGAAAATCGCCGACCTGAAGCAGCGGGTTGCCAACATCGACCGCGCGATCATCAGCGTCCACTGTCACAATGACCTTGGACTTGCCGTGGCAAATACGCTCAGTTCCGTTGAAAACGGAGCGAGACAGGCCGAGTGTTCGATCAACGGCATAGGCGAGAGAGCTGGCAATGCCTCCCTCGAAGAGATTGTCATGGCGCTGAAAGTGCGAAGCGATCTGCACAACTATTATACCGACATCATTACCGAAGAGATTTTCAACACCAGCCGAATGGTCTCTTCGTTTACCGGCCTGATTATCCAGCCGAACAAGGCGATCGTCGGCGACAATGCGTTTGCCCATGAGTCGGGCATACACCAGGACGGCATGCTGAAAAACCGGCAGACTTACGAGGTCATGACCCCTGAATCCGTCGGCGTTCCGCAGACGACCATTGTCCTGGGACGTCATTCAGGCAAGCATGGGCTACAGGCAAGGCTCAGCTCACTGGGTTACAAGGTTACCGGTGCCGAACTGGAGAAAGTCTATGAGCGGTTTTTGTCGATAGCCGACAAGAAAAAGGAGATTTACGATGACGACCTGAGAGTGCTCATGGGCGACGAGCTGAACAAACCGCTTGAACCGCTTGAGCTCGATTACCTGCATGTCAACAGCGGAACGGCTTCAATTCCCACCGCAACGGTACGCATCAAGGTCAAAGGCGCCACCTATGAAGAATCGTCAACGGGAGACGGTCCAGTCGATGCATGTTTCAAGGCAATCGAACGGGCGCTGAGCCTTGGCTCACTGCTTTACTCCTACTCGGTGCGCTCAACGACCGCAGGCCGTCAGGCACTTGGAGAAGCAACCGTCAGGCTCAAGGATGGTGAACAACTTTTCACCGGGCGTGGTGTTTCAACCGATATCATCGAAGCAAGTGCCAAAGCATATCTGCAGGCACTGAGTCTCAGGCAGGATTCAAAAGAACATGACAACAACAAAACAATCGATAACGGGATATAACGATCATGGCACAAACGATAACGCAGAAAATCCTCGCAAAGGCTGCCGGGCGCAAATTTGTCGAAGCAGGCGAGAGTGTATGGCTCAATGTCGACATCCTGCTGACCCATGACGTATGCGGTCCCCCGACTTTCGACATATTCAGGGAAAAATTCGGCCCCGGCGCAAAGGTATGGGATCCCGAGAAAGTCGTCATACTGCCCGACCATTACATCTTCACCGAGAACGAGCACGCACGCCGCAACATCGACCTGCTTCGGCAGTTCGCCGAAGAACATGACCTTCCCAATCATCACGATGTAGGGACCGACCGCTACAAAGGGGTTTGTCATGTCGCCCTTGCCCAGGAAGGATACAATCTTCCCGGCACGGTTCTTTTCGGTACCGACTCGCACACCTGCACATCGGGTGCGTTCGGCATGTTCGGCACGGGAATCGGCAACACCGATGCAGCCTTCATTCTCGGTACAGGAAAAATCTGGGAAAAGGTCCCCGAATCAATGAAGTTCATCTTTGAAGGCCAAATGCCGGACTACCTCGCGGCAAAAGACCTCATCCTGCAGATCCTGGGTGATATCGGTACCGACGGGGCAACCTACCGGGCGATGGAGTTCGATGGCCCGGCGGTGTATTCAATGCCGATGGAAGAGCGTATGACCCTTACCAACATGGCTATCGAGGCCGGAGGCATGAACGGCATCATTGCTGCAGACAGTGTCACCGAGGCCTATGTCAGGGAAAGAACCGGAAAACCGTATGAAATTTTCAACAGTGATCCGGATGCAGAGTATCACAGCATCTACCGCTACAAAACAGAAGAACTCGAGCCGGTAGTAGCCATGCCGCACAGCCCGGATAACCGTGCTACTGTTCGGAGCGTTCAGGACACCCGAATCACGAAATCATATATCGGCTCCTGCACGGGAGGCAAGTTGAGCGATTTTGTGATGGCGGCAAAAATCTTGAAAGGAAACAAGGTTTCCGTACCGACAAATATCGTACCCGCGACAGTAGAAGCTGCTCAAAGCCTTGAAACAGAGCAATTCGACGGCCATTCGATCATAAAAATCCTCGAAGATGCAGGCTGTACGATTGCCCCGCCGTCATGTGCGGCCTGTCTGGGCGGTCCTTCGGACACTTTCGGGCGCTCGGAAGACAATGACCTTGTCGTTTCGACAACAAACAGAAACTTTCCGGGTCGAATGGGCAGCAAAAAAGCAGGGGTCTGCCTTGCTTCTCCGCTGACCGCTGCAGCATCGGCAATCACCGGGAAGTTAACTGATCCGAGAGAGTTCCTAAGATGAGCGTCTCAAATTTTGCAATCTATTAATTTTAGATAGAAAAGGAATACTTATAAGCTATGAGACACAACAAAATCCTGCTTCTGTCAATACAAAAGAGAAAAAAAGAAAGATCGCACAATTTGAACCCCTTCGGGATTGCCGATCACACCGGATCTACTTCGTTACAGGGAGCTTGCGGTAGTTCACTACAGCTGCATCCCCCTGTGCCTTGCATCTCCGGCATGCTCGAACAATCGCTCAAATTAGGTCTCAGATAACCGGACAGCTAATATTCAAAGCACAAACATTATGGACAGCATTATACAGGGAAAAGCCTACGTGTTGGGCAAAAACATCGATACCGACCAGATCATCCCAGCCGAGCATCTGGTATACAGTCTTTCGGATCCCGAAGAGGTCAAGCTCTACGGCAAGTATGCCCTCTCGGGCGTACCGATTGCAGAAACAGGACTTCCCGAAGGCAGCCGTCCCTTTGTTGAAGAGGGAAAGTTCCAGTCAGAGTATTCGATCATCATAGGGGGCCCCAATTTCGGTTGCGGCTCCTCACGTGAACATGCTCCGTTCGCCCTTCAGGTTGCCGGAGCGAAAGCGATCGTCGCTGAATCATATGCAAGGATATTCTATCGCAACTGTGTAGACGGTGGATTTGTTATACCTTACGAGACTGCCGAGCAACTCAACAAAACCGTGCTGACAGGCGATGAACTGAAAATCGATATTGAAAACAACACTATCACAAACCTGACACAGGAGGTCACCTATACGCTTAAACCGCTTGGTGACGTTTACAATATTGTCATGGCCGGAGGCATCTTCGCCTATGCCAGACAGGAAAATCTTATGAACTCCTGATTCGGGTTTTCTTTATTGATCGCCCATTGCAAGGAACAGCAACAGACATGAAGAACAGAAGCGCCATCGAACTGTATGACACAACACTCCGGGACGGCACCCAGGGGGAAAAAATAACCCTTTCCGTCCAGGACAAGCTGCTTATTACTGAAAAACTCGATGAGTTCGGTGTTGATTACATTGAGGGAGGATGGCCAAGCAGCAATCCAAAAGACGAGGAATTTTTCCGCAGGGCATTGCACCTGCAGCTTAAAAATGCCAGACTCTGCGCTTTTGGCTCAACTGCGAGGAAGCCGGACAATATCGACAACGACCCCAATCTCATCGGTCTTTTAAAATCGGAAACTCCGGTTATCACCATTTTCGGCAAAACCTGGAAAGCGCACTCCGCAAAAGGGCTGGGCTTGAATGATGAAGAAAATGCCGGACTGATTTTTAAATCGGTTCGTTTCCTGAAAAACCGTGGACGTGAAGTGCTGTTCGATGCAGAGCATTTTTTTGACGGCTACAAGGACAACCCGGCGTTCGCCACAAGCATGCTCCGCTCAGCCGAGGATGCAGGCGCCAGTCGTCTTGTTCTTTGCGACACCAATGGCGGCACGATGCCCCACGAGATATATGACATCGTCAAGCAAGTTGTTTCGTCCATCAGCACCCCGGTCGGCATACACACGCACAACGATACGGATGTTGCGGTCGCCAACACACTTTCTGCATTGCGAGCAGGTGCAGTGCATGTGCAGGGCACCATCAACGGCATTGGAGAACGGTGTGGTAACGTAAACCTTATCAGCGTCATTCCGAACGTTATCTTGAAGCTCAACGGCCGTTTTCATCACAAGCTGAAGCTGAACCAGCTCACTTCACTTTCAAACTTTGTTTACGAGCTGCTGAACCTTCCCCCTGACAACCGTGCACCGTTCGTGGGGAAATCAGCGTTTGCCCACAAGGGCGGCATTCACGTCAGTGCGGTTCTCAAGGAGAGCTCTCTGTACGAACATATCGACCCCAAAACCGTGGGCAACCGTCAGCGGGTGCTTGTATCCGAACTTGCAGGGCAAAGCAACATCCGCTACAAGGCTAAAGAACTCGGGATAGCATTACCGGATAACGGAGAACTGTTCAAGAAAATCGTTCAGCGTATTAAAAAACTCGAATATGAAGGATTCCAGTTTGATGTCGCAGAAGCTTCTTTCGAGCTGCTGCTTCGTCATGAACTGGGTCAGTTCAAGCCTTTCTTTGAAGTGCTCGAGTCGAAAGTTCACATCGAGTCAGGCAAAAGCCGCGAACCGGTTGACCAGGCAATCCTGAAAATCGAAGTGAACGATGAAATCGAGATGACCGCTGCTGACGGCGACGGCCCGGTTAACGCTCTTGACAGGGCACTGCGCAAGGTTCTGCGGGGATTTTACCCTGCCATCCGGAACATCAGGCTTGTCGATTACAAGGTTCGCGTACTTGAAGAAAAAAAAGGAACCAGCGCCAAGGTGCGGGTGCTCATAGAAACCAGTGACGGCCACTCGACATGGTCAACCGTCGGCGTCTCAACCAACATCATTGACGCCAGTCTTCAGGCGTTGAACGACAGCATCAACTACTACCTGTTCAATACGCAGGAGGTATCCTGTGCCGCTCCCGCTGAAGCACAGTAACGAACAGGACACCTCCGGGACAAAGTACACAGGTCTTACAGGTCAACCTTTTTTCCACCTTACTGCATCTCGGCCGCTTTCCTGACGATCATCAGGGAAAACCCCGGCCCAATACTGTTCATGGAGCCTTCAAATGAGTAAAAAAGTACTCTACATCGACGTTGAAACAACCGGAATCAATCCGGCAAGACACGGCATTATCCAGATAGGCGCGATCATGGAAATTTCCGGAGTCGTTGCCGAAGAGCTCAAGCTGGAATGTGCTCCTCACGAGGGTGCTGACATCGACGACCAGGCATTGCTGATAAACAAAACAAGCAGGGCGGAACTTCAGCACAGGACGAGCAGTTACGAGGCGTTTCTTGAATTCAGGCAATTCCTCGACCGGCACATTGAACCATATGACCGGGAAGACAAATGTTATCCGGCCGGATACAACGTACACTTCGACCTTGACTTCCTGCAAAGCTGGTTCAGGCTTCACGGAGACAAGTACGGGATAGGCTCATATGTGAACTGGAGAAGGCTCGACCCTCTTCCGCTACTTTTCATGAAAGATTTCAGCGGAGCATTGAGCTTGCCGGATTACAAGCTCGAAACTGTTTGCCGTCATTACGGCATCCAGCTCGAAGCTCATGACGCGATTTCCGACATACGCGCAACCCGCCGGCTGTTAGCAAAACTGTTGTAAAAAAAAAGCGGCCATACTGACCGCTTTCTTCGAGCAAGCGTCCCCCATTCCACCTGCTCAACCTCACGGGCGTGAGGCTTGGAACTTCAAAGCACCTCTATTTATTCCCCGATTCAATTGCATCGTTGATCGGATAAGAAAGGGTTTCTGCGCTCCGTTCTCCTTGCACTCGAATCGTTCATGACAATTAATAGAAGTGTCCTTTAATAACACTAATTAATGTTAGGGCAAGGAACGTGCCAAAGAGAATTTGAGCACAAAAAAAGAAAAATAAAAGTATTATTAAAGCATAATGAATTTACCTGGCAACACGCTAAAACAGAAAGAGATTCAAAACGAGAAATCACAACCCGTTTTGAGACCCTGATCATACCATCGGACTTTCTGAAAAACGAGAATTTTTGTTCAATGTCAAGCAGCGTTAACATGAGGCGGGCTCTTCATGCGTCACACAGTGAATGGCGCCAAGACCCCAGACGAGGTCGGTGCAGTCAATGCCTACGACCTTTCTTGAAGGGAAACACTTCCCCAGAATCTCAAGTGCAATCCGGTCTTTGGCACAACGGTAGACCGGCACCAGCACCTGACGGTTGGCGATATAGAAGTTGGCGTAGCTTGCAGGAAGTCTTTCGTTATCATGATACACCGGATCAGGCATTGGCAATTTCACCACATGCAGTGGCCTGCCCTCTATGTCGGTAAATTTACGCAGCAGTCTGTAGTTTTCCTGGAGTATCCCGAAGTTCTCATCACCAGGGTTTTCCTCAACCGCAATGACAACGGTTCTTTCGTCGACAAAGCGCGCAACATCATCGACATGCCCGTCCGTGTCGTCACCTGCGATACCATCCTTCAGCCAGAGAACCTTCTTTATTCCAAGAAAGTATTTCAGCCTGCTCTCGATCTCTTTCCTTGCCATGAAAGGGTTGCGGTTGGGATTGAGCAGACATGCTTCCGTGGTCAGCAACAGCCCCTTGCCGTTCACGTCAATAGCCCCTCCTTCCAGTACCATTCGGGGTGAAACAAGCGGCAAACCCTGTAACGCGGCAATCCTTCCCGCCACCGCACCGTCATTGTCATAAGGCTCATACTTTCCACCCCAGGCGTTGTAGTCCCAGTTCACGATGACCTTTTCCACTCCCCCGACGCTGTGACGATAAACATAGTTAGGCCCATGATCCCGGCACCACGCATCATCCGTCGGGATGTGATGAAGGCATATCCGCCGCAAATCGTCTTCATGCCTTACCTTGCTGCGTATCAGTTCAAGCGCGCAGCCCCCCATAACATCATCGAGCACATTGATATGCACCGTCTCATAACGGCAGAGACTGGCTGCTATCTCGGCAAAAACATCCGGTACAGACTCGAAACTATCCGGCCATGACGCCTCTTTATGAGGCCAGGAGAGCCATGTTGCATCATGACGCACCCACTCGGGAGGCATATAATATGTTGCGGTTCTCATTTCCGACTCTTGGGCACCTCTATTAATTTGTTGCGCGCCCTGATTACTACGTTGGGCGGTGCTCGAAATCCTGAGCCGCTGTCCCGGAGGCTGCAGCATCTCGTATACGCTCAATGCGCTGCAGAACAGGCGGATGCGAATAGTTCAGAAACACATAAAGAGGATGAGGGGTTAGATTGGCCAGGTTTTTCCTCGACAGCTTCTTTAACGCTTCGACGAGGGAGGCACCGCCGCTGTAAGTTCTCACCGCATAATGGTCAGCCTGAAATTCATGGCGCCTCGAAAGAGATTGAAGACAAACGGAAAGAACAAATTCTACCGGACTGTACAGTAGAGAAAAAAACAGAAGACTGGCATAGATAGAAACTTCATTCATGAAAAAAGCATCGAAAAGCGCGCGATTATTCATAAAAAGGGAGAGCAGCAGGAAAACCACACCCATGTTCACTACACCGAGCCACATTGCGATGATGATGTGTTTTTTCTTGTAATGACCTATTTCATGAGCCAGAACAGCGACAAGTTCCGTATTGGTGTGGTTCTCGACAAGCGTATCGAACAGGGCGATTCGTTTCCGTTTCCCGAACCCGGTAAAAAAAGCGTTGGCTTTTGAAGAACGCTTCGACCCGTCTATGACATAAATACCTGACAGGGGAAAATCAACCGAGCGGGCGTAATCCATGATCGCTGACTTCAGTTCTCCCTCTTCAAGAGGAGTGAACTTGTTGAACAGCGGCATGATAAGTGTCGGCGCAACATATTGCAGAAGAAGACCGAACAGGGCCACCCCGGCCCAGGCCCAAACCCAGGCGAACGAGCCGGTATTCTCAAAAAACCAGAGCACCGCGGCAAGTACAGGCGTGCCTAACAGAAGCCCCAGCAAAACAGCTTTCACCTGATCCGTCATAAAGGTAAATGGAGAGGTTTTGTTGAAACCGAACTTTTCTTCCAGAACGAAAGTCCGGTATACGTCGAATGGCAGAGAAACCACACCCTGCAGCAAAAGAAGGACACCGATAAAGAGAATACCGGTAACGAGAGAGGAAAAACCAAAATCCCGGAGAATCATATCGAGGTAGTTGAAACCCCCGGCAAACCAGAAAAGAAGCAGAACCAAAAGATCAAAAGCGGCGGTTACAAGAGAAAACCGCGTTGTATGACGCAGGTAATTCTGGGATTTTCCATAGGCTTCCTGATCATAGACATCCTTAAACTCTTCCGGTAGAACCTCCCCTGCTGCTTTCAGGTTCATAATATCCGCAACAAGTTTCAGGACAAACGTACCTGCAAGGGTACAGAGGATAACAATGCCGAAAATGTTCATGGTAAGAGTAGTGACGAGTGAGAAGTGGAAAAGTTTGACGGCTTTTTCTCCGGCAAACGCGCCTTTAATCGATATACCGCTGTTGCAATTCTCCGTATGTTTCGATACGCCTGTCCCGCAAAAAAGGCCAGTGTGACCTGTAAAACCCGATTCTGCCGAGATCACAGTCTGCCAAAAGGATCTGGTCACTGTTTTCGTCAGCAATATCTGTTATCCGCCCGAAAGGATCCGAGACAAAACTGCTGCCCCAGAACCTGAGTTCGCCCTCTATGCCTACACGATTGGCCGCAGCCACATAAACACCATTTGCTATCGCATGGCTTTGCTGGATGATTTTCCATGCCTGCATCTGGGAGCGTCGAACTTCATCCGACTCCTCACTCAGCGCCCATCCGACGGCTGTGGGATAGAAAAGGATTTCCGCTCCCTTCAACGCCGTCAGGCGTGCTGCTTCAGGGTACCACTGATCCCAGCAGAGCAATACCCCGATTGCTGCATACCGCGTTTTGAAAACCCTGTAACCGAGGTCACCCGGTGCAAAGTAAAACTTTTCATAAAAACCGGGATCATCGGGAATATGCATCTTGCGGTATTTGCCCAGGTAAGAACCACCAGCATCGATAACCGCCGCGGTATTATGGAAGAGGCCCCTGGCCCGTTTTTCGAACAACGAGGCCACAATAACAACCTCATGTTCTGCAGCCACCCGCTGAAGTATTTCGGTTGTAGGACCGGGAACATCCTCCGCAAGGCCGAACGGCTCGTATTCCTCCGTACGGCAGAAATACAACGTCCTAAACAGCTCCTGCAAGCAGACAATCTTCGCCCCCTTTGCCGCAGCCTCCCCGATACGGTCGCACACTGTCTTCAGGTTGTTCTCAGGTTCTGCGGCACAGGACATCTGTACCAGAGCGATGCGTACCTTTTCCGCACACATAAGAGCTTACAGGGATATAATTTTCGGGAACGATAATCCTGCGGAAAACAACACACCGTGCAGTGTCATCACCTTTCCGGTACCGGAAAGCACCGCGTTCAGTTCACGGCCGTCATTTGTAAACAGTTTCCTGATCTGACCGATCGCAAGCGGCATGGAAAGCCATGCCAACATTCCCCATAGTGAATAGCCGGCCATCCACACCCAGACCGGTACGAAGTAAGCCACAACTGTCAGCCCGAGATACAACCAGCGGGCGTTCTTTCCTCCTATCCTTGCCGGAAGGGTCATCTTCCCCACTTTCCGATCGGTGTCGATATCACGGATATTGTTGACAAGCAGAATGTTTACGGAAAAAATCCCCGGCGCTGCCGCTGCCGTCAACACGGGAAACGTAATGTCCAAGGCCTGCACATAGTAAGTACCGCCGACAGCAACAAGCCCGAAAAAAACAAACACGAACAAATCACCCAGCCCTGAATAAGCAATCGGATAAGGTCCGCCGGTATAGGCCCATGCACAAAACATCGAAAGCAGCCCGATGAACAGGATCGGCCAACCTGCGAGGTATACCAGGTAGAGCCCCAGCAGAAAAACAACAAGCAGTAGCATAACCGAAACCACCATCATGGCTTTTTCCGTGATCAAACCTGCGGCAACAGTACGTGTGGGGCCAAGACGCTCCGCTGTATCGGCACCTTTCCGGAAATCATAAATTTCATTGATAAAGTTTGTTGCAACCTGAATTCCAAGCGCACATAAAAGGGCGACAACAGCCGCTACAGGGCGCAGCTTACCATCGGCGGCGGCAAGCGCCGTGCCGACAACAACAGGAACAGCACCGGCAGGAAGCGTTTTTGGCCTTATCGCCATCATCCATGCATCCATGCGTGAAAGTCTTTCGGCAGGCTTTGCGGAGCCGGCCGTCATCTGTTCTTCTCCTTGGCCATTTTAATACTGCTGAACTGCTGCTTGACTTTCTCTCCAGGCCTGATATAGGTCAGGCTATGACGCACCGCCACTGTCGCATCACTCAACCCGGTCTGGATTATCCTGAGCTTCCCGGGATAGGATGCGATATCCCCTGCCGCGTACAGACCGTCAACCTCCGTTTTCATGTGGCTGTCCACAACGATGGCATTATCGTCGAGATCAAGTCCCCATTCCGAAAGCGGTCCGAGGTTCGATTTAAAACCGATCAGCACCAGCATGTAATCCACCTTCAGAGCTGTTTCTTTTCCGCTTTTCGAACGAAGATGCGCACCGCGCAGCACCGGACCTTCATGATCAATACTCACCACCTCGGTATTCAGGTGCACATCCAGCAAACCTTGCTCGGCAGCCCTAAATATTTCCTGCCTGGTTTTCCCGTGCGCCCTGAAATCAGGTGAACGATGCGTAACTGTGACATGCTCCGCATCCGGTTGGAGCATCATTGCCCAGTCAAGCGCCGAATCGCCTCCGCCGACAATCAACACTTTCTTACCCGCCAGCTCCTGCATACTCTGCACGGAATACAGAACCGAATGTCCTTCGAGCTGGCTGATATCACCAAGCTGGGGAAGTTTTCTCGGGGAAAAAGCCCCCAACCCTGCGGCCACGAGCACCGCACGCGATACAAAGGTCCTGCCGCTCCCGGTTTCAACTTCGAAAGAACCTTCATCGAGCTTCCTGTACTTACTGACCTGTTCGCCAAGTACCACTTCAGGGCTGTAACGTTCAGCCTGTTTCCAAAGGCTCTGCACAAGCTCCGATGCCTGAACCTCAGGAAACGCCGCCACATCGTAGATATGCTTTTCCGGATACAGTGCAGTAAGCTGACCGCCAAGCTGCGGCATACTCTCTATAATACGGCAGGAAATATTGTTCATACCACACTGAAAGGCAGCAAAAATACCTGTAGGTCCGCCGCCGATAATTGTAAGATCACATATTGCGCCCTTTTCGAAAATAACTTCTCCTCCACTTTCTGTCATTGCTATATATGAAATGTCTTTTACTGTACTGTTATCGTTACGATGCCGCATCATCACGGGATCTTTTGAGATAAATCATGCCTTCAGGATCAACGATGCCATAGAGAATAGTCACCAGATGTCCGTGTTCGTCAAGTTCATGGATCTCAACATGAACCGCCTCCGGCTTCTTGACCTGTTCCCCCGCATCGTTCTTGAAAAGAAACACCGCTCTTACACCGCCGTGAGGCGTATTTCCGACAAACTCGTAGGTTCCGTCTTCAAGCTCTGTGAGAGCACAGCCCGCTGTCGATGCATCAATCGGACAACTGGCACATTGTGAGTAAAACCCCTCATTGGCATCGGCAAAATCGCATACCGGAAATTTCATAGTCTTATCCTCCTTATCTTCTCGGTTTGATGGCTGTTAATATAAATATAATTTTCATAGTAGCGCCAACGCTGAACCTCAAATTGTCACTTGTTACCAATCGTTATTGCTACCGGGATGCCCGAATAATCGCTTAAAGGCACCTCTATTAATATTGCGCACCCTGATTACTTCGCTGGCCAGTGCTCGAAATCCTCATGTACTCTGTGCATACTCCGGTTTCTGTGCTCTGTCCGCCTCGTACTCATGTCGCTCACGACAATGTATAGAGGTACCCTTAATTCAGCCAGCTTTAAAAATGAGAATTTTCAGAAACATCTATGTATTAGTTGTTGCAGATTGTCAAATAATTGGTTTATTCCTAAGCTGACCATGTGTCGTTTGGGTAATTGCGGCCGATAATTCAAAGCAAAAGATGAGTTATTTATCATTTACTAAACCGAATTTCTCGTGCAATAGATGTTAGCCAAGCGTATCATACCCTGTCTTGACGTCCGGGACGGCAGGGTTGTCAAAGGGATTAACTTTGAGGGATTGCGTGACGCAGGCTCTATCCTTGAACAGGCCAGGTTCTACAACAACGAGTTGGCTGATGAGCTGGTTTTTCTCGACATCTCGGCTTCACTCGAATCGAGAAGAACAACACTTGAAGAAGTTTTAAAAGTTTCTGAAGAAGTGTTCATCCCCCTCACGGTAGGCGGCGGCATCAGCTCGGTCGAACGAGCCCGGGATGCATTCCTGCACGGCGCGGACAAGGTCTCGGTCAACACCGCTGCGGTGAACGATCCTGAACTCATCACCAGGATCGCCGAAAAATTCGGCTCACAGGCCGTAGTAGTCGCCATTGACGTCAAGAAAATCCGCGGCCGGTATATTGTCCATACCCACTCCGGCAAACAACCGACAGAATACGAAGCCGTATGGTGGGCCCACAAGGTTCAGGAACTCGGCGCGGGAGAGATCCTGCTCACCAGCATGGACCGCGACGGCACCAAATCAGGGTATGATAACCACATTCTCCGCCAGATTTCAACCTCCGTTCATATTCCTGTGATCGCCTCGGGCGGTGCAGGCAACCTCGAGCACCTTTACAACGGATTTACCAAAGGATGCGCCGACGCAGCGCTTGCTGCATCCATATTCCATTTCCGGCAGTACTCCATCCGTGAGGCTAAAGAGTACCTGAACGAAAGAGGCGTCAAGGTAAGATTGTAACAGAACAAGCCAAGCAATTGCAAATAATACAGGGCACCCCACGATTATGGAGACTTGATACACACCGTCGCTGTGCTCAGGATTCATACAGAGCGGACGTTTTTTCAGCCATTTCAAAATCCTTTTCACTCAACCCGCCGAGAGAGTGACTCCACCAGGAAACCGTTACCTTACCCCATTCAGTAAGTATTGCCGGATGATGATCGGCTTTTTCCGCAACCATTCCTACTTTCACACTGAATACCATTGCAGCAATAAAGTCTTTGAATATGAAGACTCTTCGGAGACACGCTTCGCCATCAACCGCATTCACTTCCCATCCGGCAAGCTTCCTGATTTTCTCCCTGATAACCTTCTCACTCAGCTTTTCCATAATATGCTCCCATGTTTCTTGAGTACCCTTGTACATTGTCATGAGTCCCGACTTTTTAGAGAAGTAATCAGAGGGAACCGGTAGGCAGTCTTCAGTTTGCAGTTGGCAAAAGAGTAGTGACGAGAGACAAGTGACCAGTTGGGGAGAAATTGGCAATTGTAACTGGCGTTGCTATTTAGCTAACGAGCTGTCATAGCAATACTCTTCTATTCCCGATACCGATAGCGACGGCGAACTCCGATTTTCTCTCTTTAGGAGATCGGGATTCCTTTAGGGCACCGTCTATTGTTACAGTCTTTTAACACATTTGTTTTTCTATTCAATCCTGAATTGTAGATTTTGCGTTTCATCCTGCTATATTAGAACCCGAAATCAACTCGTACTGTGCAAACGAATAACGAAAAATTCGGAAGAATATGAAAGTTCGAAGGAATCATCAATCTGCTTTCGAAACGATGTTGAGGCTTGCCAAACAATGCCCGACAATACAGGGCACCTTTATTTAACCCCTTTCTATCCGATCAACGAAGCAATTGAATTGCGGAATAAATAGAGATGCCCTACATTGAGGCCGACTCAACACAACATCAAGATTGAGGCAATGTTCCCTCTCGTTTACGAAATAAATACAAGGATCTGGCTCCATCAGCTTTCCAACGTTTACCAGAAACCCCTCACGCTGGGCACGATTCCGGAAAAAGAGTTCGACTTTCTCAAAAAATGCGGCCTTGATGTCGTCTGGCTCATGGGCGTATGGAAACCAAGCCTCTACAGTCAGGCAACGGCCCGCTCGCACCAGTGTTTACGAACAGTTTTTCTCGAACAGCTTGAGAACCTTGAACCTGAAGACATTGCTGCATCTCCTTACGCTATCCCGGAATACAGCCTCAACCCTTGCCTTGGTGAAGAAGAGGAGCTTGACGCATTCCGCGAAAGACTCGGCAAATCAGGAATCGGGCTCATGCTGGATTTTGTGCCCAATCACCTGGCACTCGACAACAAATGGCTACCCCAGCATCCGGAATACTTTGTCGCCGTATCGGACGAAGAGCACTACCTCGACCCCAACTCATGTTTCGAATACAAACACGATCATTACCTTGCCCACGGCAAAGATCCGTACTTTCCGGCTTGGACGGATACATTGCAGTTGAACTATGCGAACCCGACCACCCATGAGCTCATGATAGAAAACCTGCTTTCGGTCAGTGAAAGATGTGATGCCGTCCGCTGCGATGTAGCCATGTTGGTGCTGAAATCGGTTTTTGACACCATATGGTCTCCACTCAGCGGTCCCATGCCGGATGAATTCTGGCCAAAGGCAATCGGAACCGTAAAATCCCGGAACCCTGATTTTCTTTTTCTTGCCGAATCCTACTGGAACAAGGAGTGGGAGCTGCAGCAACATGGTTTCGATTACACTTACGACAAACCTTTCTACGACCATATCACCTCACATCCGGTAAACATCACCGGACTCAGAGAGCACCTGAAAGCCGAATGGAATTACCAGTCGCGTCTTTGCCGCTTTCTGGAAAACCACGATGAACCACGTGCCGCCAAAAAGCTCGGCCCCAACCATCTCGCCGGAGCGTTAATCCTGCTGACTTCACCAGGCATGCACCTTATTCACCAGGGACAACTGGAAGGATTCAAGCTCCGCCTTCCCGTACAGCTGCTGCGTCAGGCAAATGAGCCATTCAATGAAGAATTGCCGAAGTTCTATCAAAGGCTTTTCGATCTTACCAATACGGACATTTTTACAAAAGGAAAAATCGAAATCCTGAACCTCAATGTGCACGAAACGTCAGGCTGCATAGGGTATCGACGATACCTTGAAGGAAAATCCGCATTCATTGTGGCTAACTTCAGCTCCACGGGGGTCGAAGTCAATATCAAACACCAGCAGTTGGAACAGCTTGAAAAAAAAGAGTACACAATTTTCAGCACACAGCAGAAACAAACTCTTGCTGAAACATGCCAGCACGAAAAAGGCATAAGTATCAGGCTTTTCCCGCATGAAGGAATCGTCATTCGCTGCACAGACTGACCTCCCGATCCTCTTCAGCAAAGTGGTAACCGCATTCACAATCGGGAAAAATACCCGGCTATCCATTCCAGGCGGGCGGGGTGCCGGCGAGCAGTGACGGGATACGAATAACGAGAAACACGTGACGAGGGACGTTGGCTTGCCTTACAGGATTGCAGAGTTTATATCCTGAGTGTACATTACTATGGAGATTTTTGTCAATTTCCATATACATTGCCGCATGCATGAACACAACCGGCTGCTTAACGGTGAAATTCTTATCGATCTTTCCTACCTCGACAATGATGTTATAGGTGTATCAAGTGGAATATTTATTAAAGCCTCGCTTGAAGAGGTATGGAAAACACTGACGGATTATGACAATCTCAGCAAAACACTTCCCAAGGTCATCGCAAGCCGGTTGATCGAACAGAAAAACGGTGAAATAATCATTGACCAAACCGGCAGAACAGGTATCCTGATCTTCGAAAAAACCGTGAATTTCCGGCTGAAGATTAACGAGGAATACCTTCAGCGGATCTCGTTTGAGCAGATCAGCGGGGATTTCCATGTCTATCATGGAGAGTGGCTGCTCGAAACGCACCACGAGCAACAGGGAACCTTCCTGTACTACAATGCCGAAATAAAGCCGCTGTTTTTTGCCCCGCCGATCCTGGTAAGTTTCGTGCAGCGGCAGGATTTGCCGGGAATCCTGAGCGCTCATAAACAGCATGCGGAAGCCGCCGCACTTGACCGCTGAAACACCAACAAGAGCCTATCATATGAAAAAAGGTATAACCCCGGCATTGTTTGCCACTTTTCTCCTCCTGTTCATTGCTGCAGTACCATCTTCCGCCGGGCCTTCCCGGCAGCCATTATCGGCGGAACAGTCCAGGCTTCTCGATGGTGAAACCGTTATAGCTCTTCACAGAAACGATGATGACAGCATTGACGTATCGGGCGCCATTTACATTCACTCAGCCCCAGAAACAATATGGGCCGTCATAACCAACTACAACAATCTCGCCAATACGATGCCCAAGGTAAAGGAAAGCCGTGTCGTAGAGGAAAACGGCAATGTCAAGATCATCGATCAAACAAGTAAAACCGGTGTATTGTTCATCAAAATCAAGTTCAGCACCAGAATGGCTATTACCGAAACCTTTCCCAACACACTCTCTTTCAACCTCGTCAGCGGGGATTTCGAAACTTTCAGCGGCAAATGGGACCTTACACCTTACGAAGAGGAAAACGGAACATTTCTTTCATGGTTTGCAAAAATAAAACCTGATTTTTCCGCGCCCGGCTTCATCATCGACGCTGTACAGAAAAGAGACCTGCGCCAGCTGCTGAAAACCATTAAGAAACTTTCCGAATCCGAAGCGGCATCAAATTCCGAAAAAGAAAAAAAGGAAGCATAGAAACACCGCCAAGCTCATCCGCCCAAACCCTGACCACACCTCATGCCGGAATCTTCCGCTTGAACAGTATCGATACCGGGGCATTGTGAAAAAGCACGATGTCAGAAACCTCCCGCAACCCCTGAACTTCCCTGCGTTTACTGAAGGTTCTGCGCATTTGTGTGATGTTGTCCCGAAAGGCACGGAACACACTCAAGGCACTCCTTGCCCGGTACGGCCCTTTTGCAAAATAGAGGGCCGCCGCCGCGCACTCCAGCAGCAGCCTGACAGGAAAAACCCATGCAAGTGTCGCTGCACTCATGTTCTTCAGGAGCATTGCAATGTTGTTGCGGTGGTTCAGATATCTTTTCTCCGGAGACCTTTCCGCAAGCGACGCCCCTCCTTCATGGTATACAACGGCTTCGGGAACGTAAAAAACCCGGTAACCCCTGAGCCGAATACGCCAGCAGAGATCAATTTCTTCCATATGCATGAAAAAATCCTCGTCAAACCCTCCGAGATCTGCAGCAATCTCCCTCCTGGCAAACATGGCAACACCGGAAGCCCAGAAAATATCCTGCTCGTGGTCATACTGGCCGTGATCGTTTTCCGTCCGGAAAAACGTTCTGCCATAACAGTAGGGGTAGCCCAGACGGTCGATCAACCCGCCGGCCGCACCGGCATAATCAAACACCTTTTTGCCCTTGCGTTCAGCCTGCAAAGAAAGGATTTTCGGTTGAAGAACCGCAATTGTACCGTCAGCTTCGGCGGCTTCGACGAGGTAATCCAGCCATAACGGATCGACAGCAGTATCATCATTCATAAAAACCACATACTTTGCCGGGGAAGAAAAAAGACCGCGGTTGCATCCCCCCGCATAGCCTTTATTGGAAAGCAATGAAACCACCCTCAACCTTTCGAATCTTCCCGCAAGTCCGGCAAGCTCTTCCTCCCCACCGCTGTTATCGACAATACAGATACTCATGGCTGCATAGGAGGTTCCCGAGAGAGAGCAGAGACAACGCTCCAGCATGGCAACTCCCCTGTAATGCGGAATAATGACTTCAACAGAGGGTTTTTGACTGTCCACAATTAAGCATTAGTATGTTGGGGCCCCCTCAGCTTCCTCCAGAATCCAGCAGCCATGACGGCTGCTTCTTGAGGGGTTGACGCGTCCCTGATGGCTTGCAGAAAAGCGGTACCGACAACCGCACCATCGGCAAGGGCCAGCATCTTCTCAACTCTTTCTTTGTCCTTGATGCCAAAACCGACAACGTACTTCTTTTGCGTATTATCTCTGACCCGGCGCAGGTAGACCTCAATGTCAGTCTCATGCTCAGCACCAGCCAGTTTGCCTGTCCCTGTCGTCGCATTGACCGCAAAACAGTAGGAAAAATCAGTGGATAACCCGTCAATCATCCTGATGCGTTCAGAAGGAGTGACCGGGGAGATGAAAAAGACGACAGAAAGCCCAAAACCTTCGGCCCTGGAAAGAAAACCCTCTGCTTCTTCAGGGGGGAGATCAGGAATGAGCAGCCCGTCCACTCCCGCTTCTGACGCATCGTTAAGAAAACAGTCCCCCCCATAGGCCATCAGGGGGCTGCAATAGCCCATCAGCAGAATAGGAACGGTTATTTTTTTACACCCTTTTCCTGCCCTGGCTTTTCTAACCATTTCAAGAATGCCCGGAATATGAACGCCGTTTTTAATTGCAACCTGCGCGGCATCCTGTATCACAGGACCGTCTCCAATGGGATCGGAATAAGGCATACCCAGCTCGATGACATCCGCTCCGCTTTTCTGCAGCGCCTCAAGAACGGGGAGCGTCGATCCGGGAACGGGAAATTCGGGCATATAATACGCAATGAGGAACTTTCTGTCCTCCCGCATCAACTGTGAAATTCTGTTCTGCTCCACGAATGAACTGTATTGAGGGCACCTCTATTAATTTGTTGCGCACCCTGATTACTTCGTTGGGCGGATGGGAGAGGTCGCTCACAACAATTTATAGAGGTGCCCTTGATTATCCGAAAATAAGCCTTGGAATAACGAAAATATCCAGCATCATGGAAATCATGGTTATCATATGCAGCAGCACACTCCCCCATACATTCTTGCTTTTCAGAACGATATAACCCCCGACAATACCGATAGGAAAAGCCATCATGGCCATCAGAGCACGTTCGAACATGCCGACGGGAGCTACAGCAAAATGGTTGACCGTATAAAAGATCGCCGTAAGGAATACCGTCAGGTGACCATTGAACCCCCTACCGATCATCGAGGAAAACATGATGCCGCGCCACAGGAACTCTTCAGCAAGGATAAGCACGGGAAAGAGATAGATCAGCGACCTTCCCACAAGCAGTATCTCCATTTCAGCCATGGGTGTTCCACCACTCTTGTAGTATATGACCGTATTCGTGACATCCATCAGAAACAGAACACCACCTGCTATTGCCCCCCATATGAGAGACTTTTTCAGATTTCCTCCCGCAAGGTACATCTTTTCCCAGTCTCCGTACCTGTTGCCCCGGTAAAGAACAATACCGATAGAACCGATAACATAAAGAGCAAGAGCAGGCCATTCCATGAGCGGTGTAAAATGACCGATAAAGCCTGCGATCCAGATAAGCGCCATCAGCCCGAACGAAAGCACCAGCCTACTTTCCTCACCTGCCGTTACGGGGGGAAGCGTTTTTACAGATTTCATGTTTGATGTACTGATTTTGCCCTAATTAGAACGTCTCAAATTATGCAGAATAACAGTGACAGGAGATGACAGGAAAGTCAAAATCCAAAAGTCAAAACCGGCTTGATAGCTCGGCAGCCCGACTAACAAAAAGAACTAAATATAGTCAGGACGCTGCTCATAATCAATCGGGTCGGAAATCCCGACCAGTTGGAACGCTCTGAGCCTGCGGGCGCAGCTGTCGCAAACACCGCATGCTTTGCCTTCACTTTTGTAGCACGACCAGCTGTACAGAAAAGGAACATCAAGATCGATCCCTTTTTTAACAATCTCGGATTTCCGCAGATCTACCAGCGGTGTTTGTATTTCAATATTTGTTTCCGGCTTTGTACCGAGGGCAATGACCGTGTTGAAAGCATCATAAAACACCTTTCGGCAGTCGGGATATCCTGAAGCATCCTCTTCAACCGCACCGATAAATATCTTGTTCGCCCCGATAACCTCCGACCAGCTCACCGCCATGGAAAGAAAACTGGCGTTCCTGAACGGTACGTAACTCGAAGGTATTGCCGATGCCTGCAAGCCGGCTTGCTCAATCGGAATTGAACTGTCAGTCAGAGACGAACCCCCTATATGCCCAAGGTAAGACGCATCGACTTCCAGCCTCCGTTCAATATTGTAATGACCACATATCTGCCTGAACGCCGCAAGCTCTTTCTGCCATGTGCGCTGGCCATAATTGACGTGCATTGCCGCAACATCGTATCCCAGGAAATCCGCCTGTGCTGCGACAACAAGACTGTCCATTCCACCGCTTATCAACACTACAGCTCTCATTGCATTCGCGTTATTCAGGGCACCTCCATAAATTGTCGTGAGCGACCTCCTCTATCCGCCCAACGAATTAATTAGGACGCGCAACAAATTAATAGAGGTGCCCTTCAGATTGATAAATAGCTCACAGCCAAATGGTTTAACAGCTGATGTACTTCTCTCCGAAGCCCGATTTCCTTAAAGTAAAAAGGATACCTCGAAAAAAAAGCCACCCCGATAAACCGGGGTGGCTTCCTGTCATGCCGAACAGCAACGCTGTTACATCATGCCGCCCATACCGCCCATGCCACCTGGAGGCATGGCCGGCATATCAGCTTTTTCTTCCTTGATATCGGTAATAGCGGCTTCAGTGGTCAGAAGAATACCGGCAACCGAAGCTGCGTTTTCAAGCGCCGTTCTTGTTACCTTGGTAGGATCGACAACGCCTGCCTCGGTCATTTTCTCATACTCCTCGGTCCGGGCGTTGAAACCAAAGTCGCCTTCACCCTGTTTAACCTTTTCGACAACAACGGCTCCATCGGTTGTACCGGTGTTTGCAACAATCTGGCGCAACGGCTCTTCGAGCGCACGACGGACGATCTCGACACCGGTTCTCTGATCCTCGTTTTCCGGCTCTGTGTTGTCCAGACCTTTTGCTGCACGAATCAGGGCAACACCGCCGCCGGCGACAATGCCTTCCTGTACCGCTGCCCGTGTGGCGTGAAGGGCATCTTCAACACGAGCCTTTTTCTCTTTCATCTCAACCTCGGTTGAAGCACCAATGTTGATAACCGCCACACCACCTGAAAGCTTTGCAAGGCGTTCCTGCAACTTTTCAGTGTCGTAGTCGGAAGTTGATTTCTCGATCTGGTTTTTGATCTCGTTGATACGGGCCTTGATGTCATCACTCTGGCCTTTACCTTCAACGATGGTCGTGTTGTCTTTATCAACCGTGATGGTTGCTGCCTGGCCGAGGTAAGAGATCGTCGCGTTTTCAAGTTTGTAGCCTTTTTCTTCGGAAATAACGGTACCGCCAGTGAGAATGGCAATATCCTCCAGCATGGCTTTACGCCGATCACCAAAGCCCGGCGCTTTGACGGCACATACTTTAAGCGTGCCGCGAAGCTTGTTGACCACGAGAGTGGCGAGCGCCTCACCCTCGATATCCTCCGAAATGATCATCAGCGGACGACCGGACTGAGCGGTTTTCTCGAGTATCGGGAGAAGATCTTTCATGTTGCTGATCTTCTTGTCGTGGATGAGAATATACGGCTCCTCGAGTTCGGCGTCCATTTTCTCGGAATTGGTCACGAAGTACGGAGAAAGATAACCGCGGTCGAACTGCATACCTTCCACGACTTTCAACTCGGTCTCCATACCCTTTGCTTCCTCAACGGTAATAACACCGTCCTTGCCCACCTTTTCCATCGCATCGGCGATAAGCTGGCCGATTTCCGGATCGTTGTTGGCAGAAACGGTACCAACCTGTGCAATCTCCTTTTTGCCTGAAATATCGCTGCTGATATTTCTCAGCTCGACAACAACGTCTTTTACAGCCCTGTCGATACCTCTCTTAAGATCGATCGGGCGGGCGCCTGCTGCAACGTTTTTCAGACCTTCACGGTAAATGGCCTGTGCAAGAACTGTGGCGGTTGTCGTACCGTCACCGGCAACATCGCTTGTTTTTGACGATACTTCACGAACCATCTGAGCACCCATGTTTTCAAAAGGATCCATAAGCTCGATCTCTTTTGCAACAGTAACACCGTCTTTTGTCGAAGTAGGTGCCCCGAATTTTTTGTCGATAAGAACATTTCTACCAGCCGGGCCGAGTGTAACCTTAACGGCATCTGCGAGTTTATCGACGCCATCTTTAAGTTTTGCCCTTGCTTCTGCGTCAAAGAGAATATCCTTTGCAGTCATTGTTAAACTTTCCTCCTGAAAAAATTTTTAATGGTGATAGTCTGAAAAATTAGTCCAGAATGGCAAAGATATCGGACTCACGCATGATGAGATAATCTTCGCCCTCCACAGCCACTTCAGTACCTGAATATTTACCGTACAGCACTTTCTGGCCAGCCTTAACCTGCATTTCAAGGACCTGCCCACTGTCTGCAACCTTACCCGGGCCGACAGCAACAACTTCACCGTACTGAGGTTTTTCTTTTCCGGTATCCGGAATATAAAGCCCGCCTTTGGTCTTTTCCTCTGCTGGCGCCGGCTTGACGATTACTCGGTCAGCTAAGGGTTTTAAGTTCATCTTTCCTTCGTATGTTTTAGGTTTATAGGGAAATAAACATGCTCACACAGAGCAATGACAGACAAAATCCGCCAACTTTTAGCACTCTTAAGCGTCGAGTGCTAAAACCAGAACCAATATCGAAAAAATTTTCATTCCCGCCAAAATAATTTTCTGCCGTGGACAATGGAACGATAATTTCATTGATTGTGTTGTCTTACAAGGCACCACAGTCAAACAAAAGGCACCCCAAATCCCTTTTTATGGATCAAGAAAAGCTCTATAAAACAATTGGAAAGATCGCTGAAGAGAAACATGAAAGTATCCGTTCCAAACTGAGCGATAACACTGCGACTGAACAAGATCGCCGCAATGGTGAGTTGCTTTCGGAAATCATAGCCATGGCGAAAAACAGGCTCACCGTGGCTGAAAATGAAAAAATCGCTGAAAAAGGCGGAGATGTGTGGGTTGAAAGAACCTCAAAATCACATTTTCCCCACATAAGACTGCACGGCGGAGCCCTTGAAGACGATCCCCCTCATCACAGCTTTGACAAGTGATGGAATAGTGACGAGTAACGAGTGACGAGAAAAACAATATCTGTATCTTTGCTGACTCTTCACTTGTCACTTGTTTCTTGTTTCTTGTTACCGCCCACATCAAGCCAGGGCCTGAGATGTCTGCCTGTCAGAGAAGCACTGTCAGCGCATATCGATTCGGGTGTTCCTTCCGCAACGATTTTCCCTCCTTTGTCTCCCGCCCCGGGGCCCAGGTCGATAACCCAGTCCGCCTGCTTGATGATGTCAGGATTGTGCTCGATGATCAGCAGCGAATTGTCCTGCGTGAGAAGCTGTTCGAAACAGTTGATCAACTTCAGAATATCATCAAAATGAAGACCGGTAGTCGGCTCGTCAAAAATAAAAAGCGTATGCTCAATGTCGGCTTTTGCAATGAAATGCGAAAGTTTCAGCCGTTGCGCTTCACCACCCGAAAGCGTGCTTGAAGATTGGCCGAGACGGAGGTAGCCGAGTCCGACATCGTCGAGAATGCCGAGCTTGCGCTGAATGGATTTTCCGTGTACGAAAAAGTCCATGGCCTCCTGAACGGTAAGTTCCAGAACTTCAGCGATGGAAAGGCCCCTGTAACGGATTTCCAAAGTATCGTCCTTATAACGCCTGCCGCCGCATTCCTCACAGACTGCTTCGATATCAGCAAGAAACTGCATTTCAATCTTCACCGTGCCTTCACCCGCACAGGCTTCACAACGCCCGCCCGGAATGTTAAAAGAAAAGTATCCCGGCTTCCACCCCCTGGACCTGGCCTCTTTGGTCTGTGCGAAAAGCTGACGAATATCATCAAATATCTTCAGATAGGTGGCCGGGTTGCTCCGGCTCGATTTGCCAATCGGCGACTGGTCGACATGCTCGATGTTATGAACCAGTTCCGCTCCGGCAATCGAACGGTGGGTACCGACTCTTTCCCCTTTATTTTCTTTCGCCCGGATAATTCCTTTCTTGAGAATATCGTTGACAAGGGTGGATTTTCCCGAGCCGCTGACGCCGGTCACACAGGTCATGATGCCCAGAGGAAATCGCACATCGATATTTTTCAGGTTGTTCTGCATGGCTCCTTTAACCTCGATGCATCTGGAAAAGTCAGTCGGCCGGCGCTGGCCGGGAACCGGTATCGTTCTTCTTCCTGCAAGATAGTCGGCAGTGAGCACTCCCCTTTTCCCAGGAATATCCCGGGGCAAGCCCTGAAACATCACCTCCCCGCCCATTCTTCCCGCTCTCGGCCCAAGGTCAATGATCTCATCGGCCGCCTCTATAACCTCACGATCATGCTCTACCACAACCACGGTATTGCCGAGATCGCGCAAACGCTTCAACAGCTGGATCAGCCGTGCCGAATCACTCTGGTGCAAACCAATACTGGGCTCGTCCAGAATATACATCGCTCCGACAAGGGGGGAACCGAGGGATGTCGAAAGGTTAATACGCTGGAACTCCCCTCCACTCAGCGTATGCGTAAGCCGGTCAAGGGTCAGATAGTCGAGGCCTACGTCAAGCATATATTTCAGGCGCTTCTGAACTTCCTGCAGTACAGCGCCTGCTACTTTTCTGTCAAAAGGTGAGATATCAAGATCGTTGAAAAAACCGTAGGCTTCCGTAATGTTCATCCGGCTGACTTCGCCGATATTTTTCCCCGCAACCCTCACAGACCTGGCTTCAGGCTTGAGTCTGCTGCCCCCGCATGCAGGACAGGCAGCATACCCCCTGTAACGGCTGAGAAATACACGCATGTGCATTTTATAGCCTGCGTCTTTTTCGATTTCAGCAAAAAAAGGCCGGAGTCCCTTGTATCCTTTCTGCTTCATCCCGTCCCACACAAGCTCTTTATGGACAAAAGAAAGTTTTTCGTAAGGCTGATCAACCGGAATACCAACCTCATGAGCAATCCCAAGAAGCTTCCTCCGGTAGCGGCTGTATTTCTCGGAGTTCCAGCACGCGATAGCACCTTCGGCCAGGCTTAGAGACCTGTCCGGGACTACGGCATCCTCGTCAATACCTGCAACCCGCCCGAAACCCTGACATTCAGAGCAAGCCCCGAGCGGAGAGTTAAATGCAAACAACTGGGGTGTGGGCTCCTGGTATTCAACTCCGTTCAGTTCGAGCCGGTCGCTGAAACGGAACGTTTTGCCTCCGACAACTTTCAGGATGGCACACCCATTGGACTCATTGAAACAGGTTTCCGCTGCTTGGGCAACCCTGCTGCTTGTCTTCTCATCAGCAGCAGCTTTAAACCGGTCAGCAAGCACAATCACCTGCATGATCCGTTCAGCACTCATCCCGATAACGTTCCTGCGAACTTCCTCATCGTTAATATCGAGAATTTCGTCCCTGTAAACCAGACGGAAGAACCCTTTCTGCAACAGGTTCTGTAGTTCTTCATGTACCGGACAACGATGTGAAGTTGCATCAGTATGACAAGGAAAGGGAAATCCGACAAAAAAACGGGCACCCTCTTCAAGAAACCTTACCTGCAAACTGACATCTTCAGGGGCATGCTTTAATACCAGCTCATTGGTGTCGGTCGAATAAATTTTGCCTATCCGTGCAAAAAGCAGCCTCAGGTAATCATAGATTTCAGAAACGGTACCGACTGTTGAACGCGGGTTTTTAGGGATGGCTTTCTGCTCGATAGCTATAGCAGGCGCAATACCTTCTATCGATTCGATCTCCGGTCTGGGCATTCTTTCGAGAAACTGCCGTACATAAGCAGACATGGATTCAACGTACCTTCGATGCCCTTCTGCATAGAGGGTATCGAAAGCCAGACTGGATTTTCCTGAACCGCTTACTCCGGTTATTACAACAAATTTATTTCTGGGAATCCGTACCGATACATTCTTCAGGTTATGGGTACCGACCCCTTGCAGTACTATATCGGGAAGCGTTATATCTTCTCCTGAAACAGACCTCACTTTTTGCATTACATTCCGTTGAGAAAATAACGAGTGACGAGAGGGAGCCCTATACCGACCCTCGTCTCCGACTTTCAGCACAACAAGCTAATGGAAAATGGATTATGACACAATGCGTATTATCAATTCATGGGGATGTAAACATTCAGCGCAGATCACTGTTCCGGGTTACAAGAAGAGTGGATACCGTTGTGCCTGCCATAAGCGCGTCGATTTTTTTCTCAAGCATGAACATATAGCCGCGGTAAGCACATCTGCTTACAATTTCACACTTCCCGCTTTCAACCGAGCACCGCATCAAGTGCGGAATCCCTTCCGTTGCCCTTCCGACATCCGAAATGGTAATCTTTTCGGGGGACCTTGCCAGCTTATATCCTCCGTTAACTCCCTGAACCGACACCGCAAGCCCGGCTTTCTTCAGGTGCTGCATAGCTTTTGCCATAAACTCCTGTGAAAACCCTATTTCGGCAGCCATCTCCTTTACCGTTACGACCGTCCCTGGCTCCTTGCGCGCCAGATAAACTATGGCATGAAGTCCATACTCGAATCTTCTCGATACTTTCAGCATTGTATTGATAAAGTGGCTTAACAGAAACCGGACAATTTTTAACCAATTTAACAATTATTTCATTAAATAGCCTGTATATTTTAGGCTCTATCGGTATATTATTTGCTGAATCTCATTGCTACCGACATCAGTATCATGAACGACCTTTCTGCAGATCTCTTTTTCAACTGGAAATACGAGAAGGGAAAAAACGCAAGAATACGATACCGGGAATTCGGTCAGCCGAAACCAAACAAGCCGTCGCTACTATTTGTTCACGGTTATGGTGGTATGCTGGAACACTGGGACCAGAACATTCCTCCATTCACAGGTGAATATCACATACTTGCCATCGATCTCCTGGGTTTTGGAGGATCTGAAAAACCCAATGTGAGATACCGTCTTTCCCTTTTTGCCGAACAGATATGCGCATTTTTGAAACACAAGGAAATCAATAGCGTTATCATTGTTGGGCACTCAATGGGAGGTGCATCCGGGCTTTACTTTGCCCACGAGAACCCTGATGCTGTAAAAGGACTTGTGCTCGCCAATCCGTCAGGCCTTTTCGGCGATACGATGGACCCTATGGCGAAAACCTTTTTCGGCCTGATTGCATCCCCGGTTATCGGCGAAGTTATGTTTGCCGCCTTCGCCAACCCTATCGGCGTAAGCCAGAGTCTTCTTCCCACCTACTACAACCAGAAAAAAGTCGACTTACAACTGATCAACCAGTTCACCAGACCACTTCAGGACAAAGGCGCCGTATGGTCTTACCTCTCCCCGTCCCGAAGGCCGAACGATTTTACACTCGAATACCTCCCGAAACCGTGCAATTACAGAAACAAAGCATTTCTGGTCTGGGGAGCGGAAGACACCGCACTGCCCCCGCATAAAATCATACCTGAATTCCAGCAACTGCTGCCGCAGGCAGGGGCCTACATCATCCCGGAGGCATCGCACTGTATTCATCACGACGCACATGAAACGTTCAACGCCAGGCTGACCTATATTCTCACTCACGAACTCTGACCTCCCCCCAGCCTTCCTCTCTGGCGGAACCTGATGTCCTGCAGATGCGGAGCCTTGATGCCGATCTGGAAAAAATAACTCCTGTACTCGCCTGTCGGCACCCACTGCAAGCTCACATCCCAACAATCAAAATCACCGTAAAGATTGATTTGCGGATAGATCAGCTCACGGTTTTCAACATCGTAGCCAGTGTTCAGGCCAAGCTGCCAGATTTTGCTCAAAGATACCCTCGCAGACGTATTCAACAGCACTGCCGTTGTCGCAGGCTCCAGCGGGTTGTACTTGCTTGAATTCAGGTAAAGCGACAACCTCAGCTGCCACGGCAACCTGTAACCAACATCCCTGAAAGCATCACGATCAAAGCGTTCCTTAAAAATTGCCTTTTCTACGCTTATCTCATCTTTATCATGATATGACACATCGCCGGAATCTCCCGTCGCGTCCTGTTCATCACCCGACTCGTTACTCTTGAAACTTCCTTTCAGGCTCAGGCTCATATTTAAAAAACCCTGAATAAAACGCAATAAACCGTTGCCTTCATCTACATTGAGTTTATCAATACGCTCACCCGTAACAGGATCAAAACTGTAAAAATCATACGTGGCCCCTGCCCGTAAAAGAAGATTGGGGGCAAGAGCATTACTTGCGGCCGAAAGCGTCAATGGAGCAAGCCTTAGGGAGTCTGCTGCAAAATTGTAACTCGTCGAAGCAGTAAACGAGAGTAACTGAAGTATCCTGTCATTGATGCTCCTGCCTCCGGGTGAAATCTTCCCTCTCAATTTTGCCTGCAGCAGATTTTGTATGGATATTCCAACCGCACTTCTTTCGGCAAAAACATTGCTGTAGAGAGCATTCTGGAACCTGTTATACCGTATGGGCTGGTTAAGTGAATCAAGGTAGGTTCCATAGTAGTCATAGTTCTCACCCGTAAAATCAGGATTGTAGGAAAAGGAAAAGCGCGGAATTATGGTGTGCCGCAACGCTTTTATCCCCATCAGTTCCTCAAACATCCGAGTATGCAAGGTCCCATACAATCTGGTTTGTGCATCAAGGTTCAGTAGATACGTGGAGAAATGGGATGGCTCGTTTTTGGTTTCAGTCACAACCTGATCAGCAGTCTTGTCATAGTATTTTTCAACAAAACTATCGACATAGTAGTTATTAAAACTAAAGCGCCCGTTGATATTGAAATACCGGAAAAGGGTCGAATTGATGCTGAACGGCAGTTCAAGCTTCACCCCCCAGCGATCATCCTCGACCGGATTGTTGTCCAGCTTTCCCTCAAGGTTGACTCTCTGAGAAAAGTTGGCTTTATAACCTTTGGCGAACTCCTGCCTGTAAGCCATCTGCAAACCAGCCTTACCCGTATAATCACTATAGTCCAGATCGTCTATTGTTGCATACTCCGCATATGCCGAAGCACTTGGAGTCAGGGAAAAATGGGATTTCCACCCATCTGGTGAATCCCCATCGCCCCGGAACGGATAAACGCGTTCCTGGTAATAGGACGTAGTGACAGACTGTGTCAGATTATCATTCCTGAGATCTTGTGAGCGCTGATAACTCGCTGTAATGCTGCGGCTTCCTTCGTCAAAGGTTTTTGAAAAAGAGGCGTAGGAATTGGCCTGCTCGTTGATAATCGACTCCGGGTTTATGGAATTGATATCATAGTAACGGCGTCCGCCCTGATAAAACAGGTTAAGGTCAAGCTGCAGCGTAGGATCAAACCGTTGGTGGTGTACGAGTTTGACATTCCAGTTGCTGTAATCGACATAGTCGGGATCATCCCGGTGCGAAAGAATGTAACGCTCATATTCTCCTTCGAGATAACCGTTGAACAGATATCTTTTCCTGTAACGAAAACGTTCCCCGAGCCGCCAGCTCCCGTTAAACGAGACGTCGCTTTCAAGGCGAAGGTCCATATAATCGTCAAATGCCCAGAAATATCCCAGATTAGAGAAATAAATACCCCGGTCATCTTCGCCGAACTTCGGGATAAGAAATCCCGATGAACGCTCGCTTTTTATCGGAAGAAACATAAACGGCAACGGAACCAGGGGAAGTGCCGGCAGACGCCAGGAGAAAGGCTTGGGCCTGATATACATGATCAAAGGCCTTGCGATGACCTTGTTTCCCGGTATAACCTTCATATTTTGGCCGTAAAACCAGAAATCCGGATCATCCTTTGGGCAGGTCGTATAAATACCATCCCTGATATACAGCTCCCCGGTATCCAGCCTCTTAACATCGGCCCCGGTATAGTATCCCTCCTCGATTTCGGATGAAACATTGATTGTCCTGCCCCTTCTCGTGGAGTAGTTATACGTCATATGTTCAGCCTCGAATCCACCGTCCTCGTCGGTGAACACCGGAAGTTCCGAAAACTCTCCAAGGGAATCCTTCGCCGCGTAAGCATCAAAAACGGAAGTGTTGTAGTCTATCAAGATCTTCGGGGCGTTAAGCTTCATGTCGTCATACGTTATCGACGCTTTACCCCATAATTCCATTGTCCGCTCCCCGATGTGATAAATAACCGAATCACGGGCGGCATAGACAATCGTAGTATCCGGTTCACTCCTGCCTTTGTTTTCGGAGCCATCAAGAATCGCCGACATCCGGCCAGGCATCTGCTCCTCTTCGGCCGCATCAGGCTGGGCATGCAAAAAGGTCGGCGAGGAAAACGCAGCAACGAGCAGCAGGCCAAAGACTACAGCAACCCGCGGTATAGATCGTCCTGAAAGCAACACGCCCAATGTGCCCCTGCTCGAAAAGCGTTGATTTTTCCTGGGAGTTAACCAATAAAACACTAAATATATGTTTCCTCCTGAAAGAGCCAGATATACGAATATATCATCAATCCCCTGCAAGCCCTTTCAAAGATGATCATTTCGCATTGATCATGTAGGAACTACATACCAAAATATTTCATCGTTTCACTGAAATTTGTAACATATTTGTAACACGAATCAACAACAGCGACCTTGAAAATAACTCTACGTAAACGCCCGATCAGCGGCGGGGATCGTTATTCACTTCAGCTCGATTTTTCCCCCAACATTCAGCATCCGAAAACGAAGCGCAACGTCAGATTTTTCACCCTTGGCTTATACCTTCATGCGAAACCGAAAACCACCAACGAGCGCAAAGAGAACCGAGACACCTTAACACTTGCGGAATCGGTTAAATCACAGATTTATTCCATGGCCCTGCAGGGTGATTACTCATTCTTGACAGGGAACAATCCTGGCTCTGACTTGCTGCAATATATGGAATCAGAATGTAAGCTGCGAATAGGTCATACAGCAGCGACATGGGTTACCGGTATCAATTCTCTCAAACGCTATACCGGCAAGAGCTCTATTCCCTTTTCATCTGTAGACAGAGCATTTCTTGAGCAGTACAAAGCCTACCTCCTTGGACGATATGCACAAAACACAGCGTTCTCGTACCTCACTGTTCTGAGAACAACCCTAAACCAAGCATACAGGGACGGCATCATAAAGGAAAAGATCACGGATAAAGTAAAGGGTTTAAGTCCCGAAAGGATGCGAAGGAAATATCTCACACCCGAAGAGTTGACCGCATTGTACAGAACACGGTGTGAGCACGCGACGCTGAAGGCAGCTTTCCTATTCAGCGTGTTAACTGGCCTTCGCTTTTCTGATGTGTCAAGTCTTACATGGGCAAATGTCGTGAGCGATGCACACGGACACACGCTGCATTACAAGCAGGAAAAGACGGAGCTGCAGCAATACCATCCAATCCCCCTCCAGGCATTTGAACTTCTTGGCGAACACCCCGGGACGGGAGCCGGCAAGCTGCTGTTTCCCGATCTCAAGCGCCTTGTGTATTCACCGCATGGCTATTTGCAAGAATGGGCAGTAACGGCCGGGATTAAAAAACGGGTGACGTTTCACATGGCGCGCCACACGTATGCCGTGCAACACCTCTCAAACGGCACACGAATGGAAGTGCTGCGTGATATGATGGGACACACTGACCTGAAAACAACGCAGATTTACGGCCAGATTGTCGACGAGCTGCGGAGGAAGGCGGCGGAAAACGTGCGGATAGAGGCTTGATTACTTCCCTCTTTTATCATCAGACACTATATTTTTACATTTCAATATAAATAAGTACCCCATGACTATAAGTGAGGCCGAAAAGTATCTGACCAAAGCAGTTCTCTGTTATATGAGTAGAAATCCGGAAACGAAAGAAGAAGGCAGAAAGGCTTTGTTGTTGCTCGAAGAGGCTTATGAGAAAACCGCCGATATCATGATGGAATACAAAGAAACACTGAACGGTGCCCAGGAACTCATAAAGTATTATCACCGGACTTACCCGGATCGCTCCTCAAATTACGCATCATCTTAGACATCTCGACCATATCTGAAGCAAGCTCATTGAGCTTTGCCTGCATTTCTATGAGCTTTGTATTACACTGCTCGTAGTTCAGCGTCTGAGAATCTGGTTTACCGCTTCCATAAAGGATATAATCAACATCGAGCCCCGCGTCCCTCAGCTTCTTTTGCAGAACATTCCCCATCACACTACGCCCTGAAACGTAGGGCGAAAGATATGAGCCATCAGCCGCACCGATTGCTTTAGCCAAAGCTATCTGAGTGCCGTACTTCTCTTGAATCTCTTCTTTCAAGCGACGTGAGATCAGCACCTTCTCTTCTTTGGAATATTCGCTTTTTGTCAACTTTTATCTTGTTTTATCTTTTCTATTTTTTTAAATTATAGAAAAGAGTTGATAATATTTCATCAATATTTATAAATATACGTAATCCCCGAGACAATGGAAAAGAACAACGAGAAAATCACCTTTGAACAGCTACCGGAAGCTGTAAGTAGCATTCTTAACAGACTTGATACCCTTGCGGAAAAAATCGAACCGTTTGTGCAGACGGCACAGCTTGAGCGCCCGATGTGCGTCGAGGACTGCGCCGTCCTGCTGACTGAGATCGAGGGACGCGAAGTGACGGCACCGGCAATCTACAACCGCGTGAATCGGGGCCGTCTCCCATACCACAAGGACGGTGGACGCCTCTACTTTTTTGAATCGGAGATCCTCGAAGCACTCCGGAAAGGGGAAACCAAGACGCTTGACCAACGCACCGATGAGTATTTCTCACAAACAGCATGAATCAACAACAAGACCACACGACCATGACCACCACACAAGAACACCCGCTTATTTACAGCCGGATGGCAAACGTCATGAAGGCTGTTCCGGCGATAGGGAAACATCGCCAGAATAGAGAACAAGGTTTCCAGTTCAGGGGAATAGATGATGTTTATGCCGCTCTTCATGATGCGCTTATCGAGAACAAGGTATTCACAACATCGGAAGTTCTCGGGTTGACCAAGTATACCGGCACCACCAAGAAAGGGACGGACTTTACAGATCATGAAGTGAGAGTTCGCTGGACGTTCTGGACCGAAGACGGCAGCAGCGTCACGAGCGATACCATTGGCTACGGTCGGGACTATGCGGACAAGTCGGCAAGCAAGGCAATGGCAATCGCCCACAAGTACGCATTGATACAGGTTTTTGCGATCCCGACATTGGAGCCGGACAACGACCCGGACGCAAATACAATACCCGGACAAGCGAACAGCGGAAAGCAGCAGTCACAACGCAACCCCAATCAGCAAACAGGAGTCCCGAAAGCACCGCTGCAGCACTCTGGAAGTAACAATAACGGCCGCCCTGCTTCAGAGAAGGCGCTCGCGTTCCTACATGACCTGGCGGGGCGCGATATGGTGACGGAACAGGACAGGCACAGAATCGAGCAGTTTGCTGCATCGGGTTTGTCGGCAGACGATTGCAGCCGCCTGATCGACAACGTAAAGGCATTTCTCGGCGGGCACAGGGAGACGATTTTCAATAACACAATACCGCAGCAACCGGTGCCGCAGTCGGTGGCGCCAGATGATGACGGTTTACCCTTCTAACTCTAAAACACAACTACCATGTTACGAATCAAATCAATCAATCTCGACGCAGACGGCGGCTTCGGCTTTGTTTACGAACAACTTGCCGTCAACACTACCGAACCGCAAACTATCACCGTACGAAAATCGAACACTCTACCAGACATCGGCATCTTCGAACTTATTGATCGAATCATGCCGCAACTAACAAAATCTGCCGGTATCGAAATCGACCAAGGCGGAGGTTCCGGACGTCTTGAAAAACTCGCGTTCGGAACCAACGACACTGGGGATTATGTCGATCTGATTTTTGCGCAGCCGATCATGAACTTCTCGCACAGTTCACGCATGAAGTTTCCTCGCGCATACCTTCGCCAGGAAGGAGCTGAAGAGCAGCTCGACATGTTCCCTTCCGGTCTTGACAGGGACCTGAAGGAATTGCAAAGGCTGGCCAAGGATATGCTGCTCGATCATCTTGCTGTCAGCCTCGTGACGGAATTGCCACAGGTGTTCAGCAATGATAAAGAAACTGCAACGATTCTCATGGGAGCCCATAGCCTTGTTCATGGTTCGGTTGTGCCAGCAAAGAAATCTGAACAACCTGAGCATAACGAAACGGATTCAAAGGTTATCAGGATGGTTACTTCGGACACTGTTCCTGAATCTTGTTTTTGATCACCATGCAGCTTGAAATCCCAGGAGAGCTCTACAGCTCGAAGAACAGCAGGCAGCCGGTGCTCTGTAAAAGCAAGAGCACCGGCAAAACCAAGATCGTGCCGCTGAAGTCAAAGAAGGCGGAGCAGCATTTCCAATACCTGTTGTTTGTCCTGTCTGATGCTGAAAGAAAGGCGGCGTGGGAAAGGATGGTCGAAGGCAAGGAGTTTCCGCTCGTGATGACTTATAAGGTGTATCGTCGTACACATGGCCGGTTCGACTATGTGAACATCATACAGAACCTGCTCGACGCAATGGTAAAGACTGGTTACCTCCCGGACGATGACGCGGCGCACCTGCTCCCTGTTCCGCTGCAGTACGAAAAAGACCCCGATAATCCGAGAACGGTTTTGACTGTGCTATGAAAATACCGGGTGGTTACATCCTGCAGCCGAGAGCGTGGGACGAATCAGACGCGGCGCACTTTTCCCCAGTTGTACGCGAGATATGGTTCTGGCTGCTCCGGAATGTCAGCCATAAGGACTACAAATCATGCAAACGGGGTGAGGGGTTCTTTACGCTGAAAGATATGCAGGACGGGCTTTCCTGGAGTGTCGGGTATCGTCGGGAAACCTACTCCAAACCGCAGCTTACGAAATCACTGCGAAGGCTACGCGAAGAGAACATGATAGAAACAACGAAGGAAACGCGCGGAATCCGGGTAACTATCAATAATTACGAAAGATATCAGAACCCCGAAAACTACGAAAGCAACGGCGAAAGAAACACGAAGGAAATGCGAAGGAAACGGGAGGGTCACACTATAGACAAGAATGGTAAGAATGTACAAGAAGGTAAGAAGAAGAGAAAGAGGGTAACGTTCAAGCCGCCTGACCTGAATGATGTTTCGGATTACTTCGCTGAACTCGGGGCAGCAGAAGGAGAACCAGGCCGATTCTACGACTACTATACAGCCAACGGTTGGATGGTAGGGCGCAACAAGATGAAGGACTGGAAAGCTGCAGCCCGGAATTGGGTGGCGCGGGATCAACAACGACTAATCAACAACGACCATGGAAACGATCAAACAGTCAATGAAAAGAGTGGCACAGACTTTGGAGCTCGAAACCTCGAACGACTCGAAGGGCTCTTCACCAGAAGCCATGCTTCTTGAACAGCGAGGGTTTGATAACGAAAAGGCTATAAACGCGCTCACAGAGGCCGCGAAGCTCGAAGAGGTGCAAGCCGTCATGTCGGCGTTACAACTTGTCATGGCGAAGACCTACGCCAAGGTTTTGCATAAAGAAACCGGCAGGACGATACCGGGATTGCAAGATGATCTTGGAATTTCAGGTGATTTGGTACTGGAGGGAATCACCCGCGCGGAGCTGGAGGAGTTCGGGCACCAGGCGCAAACCACCGAGTTTCAGCACACCGCATACTCTCCGCTCCCCTCGAAGGCTCAGGCAATATCCCTTTTCAGGCAGGTGCGCGCAAAGCTGTTCGCGTCATCACGTGCGGCGCTTACGCTACGCTACCCTCCGGTTCTACCGGATACAACCGGACCGCCAACAATGACAATGCGCGCCGCGCGGGTGGCGCTGGAGCTTGGCTTTTTCAAGCTGATGTCCGGGGAGCAGCGGGAGGATGTGTTCAGGATGGTAGGGTGGGCGGACCTGACGAAAGAGGCAAAGCTCTATTTCTTTTCAAAACTGCCATACGAGAAGCGGGAAGAAATAATGAAAGAACAGGACAAACAAAAACGCGAAAAATTAACAGCAGATGAGTACAGGAAGAACTACGGCGAAAAGCAGACGCGAAGCGAAAGCGACGGCGGAAGAGATAGCGAAGCTGCGGCAGGAAATAGCATCGATGCGTAACGAACTTGCGCAAGTCAAGAAGCTGGCAGCCTCTATCGCGAACCATACAGTGCCTGCACCGAGCGGTAGCGGGCCGACGCAACCTTGGTTGTGGTGGATGAGGAGGTGGATGCAATGAAAGGGCGAGAGTACACGAAGCACAAAGCTACGTGCAGTTTGCGGTTTCGCATAAGCAACGGGAAGCGGGTGCGTTACATGGTGATGGTGCTGTTTTTGAACTGACAAAACTGACGGGTTAAAATGAATATTCATCCAATTGCATCTTCTTGAGGGGGAAGGTGCATGACAGGATATACTTGGTATTTTCAGCATTCGTAGCGAAATTGTTAAGAAATACTCAGTAATAACATTTGCAAGAAATCATAAAAACCAATCTATACCTACCTAAGATGAACCAGAAAAATCGTGAAAAGCTCTTCAAGCAGCTATCTGCGGCTGTAGAACTGAAAAATAGAATAGATGAACCATATGCTCGTCTTATGAAGAGTATGGAAGAATTTATGAGGTTGACAAAACCTTACAAGGATATAGGTGAATCACTTATACAACCCCAAGGACAGAAAAAAGCAACAACAAATGCTTTTTACGGTTACCATAAACGAGATCTGGAAAATCACCTTTCTGCAACTAACCTGCTTAGTAAGTCAATGGAAGAAGTATTAAAGGAACAGGAAAGAATGAAGAAGTTCATGGCTCCATTTGAAGATCCATTTGCTTCGTTTATACAATTCCATGAGCAGGAGAAGGCAATCGCAAATAATTTAGGTAGATATAAAAGCTCTTTTGATGCTCTATTTAACATAGACAGCTTAAATACTATTCTCCCCTCATATCCAGAAAGAGCCTTATTCGAAAAGATAAATGCGGCAATATCAGAAGCCGTCATTTTAGGTGAGCTACAATTAAGTGATAAATCATCAAACAATGAGGATGAGGAGCCGGTATCTGATAATTCGCATGAACCTCAGTTGATAGAGGTAGTAACTGAAGAAAAATTTAAACAAATAGAAAGAATTGAATTTTTGCCATTTAGGATTTTAAATACCGCACTTAAAGATCCTCATATTTTGCGCGAGATACACCCACGAGAATTTGAAAAATTCATTGCATACGTAATCGAGCAGCTTGGATTCGAAAACGTAAAACTAACACCGGAGTCAAATGATGGCGGCAGAGACATCATAGCAAGTATTAGTACCGGGGGAATTCCTGTCATCTACGCTTTTGAATGCAAGCGATATACAAACCGTAAGGTAGGCATTCAAAAGGCAAGAGCACTTTTAGGCACTATAATGCATACTGATACGAAAGCTAATAAGGGCGTTCTCGTAACTACTTCTCAGTTTACATCACCTGCAAAACGCCTTTTTTTGACAGAACCAAACTTGTCAGGTATCGACTTTAATGGCATTATTGAATGGATCAAGGAAGTTGAAAAAAAGGGTTAAAAGGACACAAGGGATAAAAAAATTCATTGCAAGAGGCGGAAAGGCCTCGCGGGAAAGCGGGGCCTCTTTGTTGGGTGGTTGGGATTACCGGATGGTAATGGATGGTTTGGTGTTAACGGTGATGCAGCCGGGGATTTCCTTGGCGTTGTTGTAGCGTTCCTTGATTGCTGTTTTGTCCGGCTTGAACTCGAGGGAGCCTAACCCGGATTCGATAAGGGCTTTTATCTCCCCGGCAGTAGCATCTTCACGCACACCGTAGCTCACATAATCACGGTACGAGTACGAATGCTCGGCTGTCTTGATCTTGTTCTGGCCGATTGCTTGCATGGCCCCGAGCATGCGCTCTTTCATGGAATCGATCGAGTTGGTAACGGTCCTCTTTCTGGCGGCGTAGAGCTTGGCCTGGTTGTCCAGATACTCTGCCTGTCCCTTGAGATATTGGATCATTGCGGCGTAGCTGTCGAGTTTGTCCTCGATCTTCTCTTCCGTGCCGGAAATGAGCGCCTCGATTTCAGGCGTGAGTTCGCCTCCGGCTTCGATGATCTGTTCTTCGATCTCCTGCATCTGCGTTATGAGGCTGTGCAGGGTTTCGGGTGTGTTTGCTGTTAACATGGTGCTTTCTCCTGTTTATGATTTTTTTTTGTATCTTATATCAAACATGTGGCGGAATGGTCGCCGCCGCATCGTTGTTGTTGATTCGGGTTCCGGTTTGGTCGCCGGAACCCTTTTTTTGTTACTCTACTTCTCCGATCGTGCCGCCCATAATGTTCTGATACTCCACTGCCTCTTTGAGCGTCTTGAAATATTCGATCGCTCCCGGTCCCACGTAGACATAAAATCTGTACCCTTGCTGCCTCATATATGATTCTTGCATGATCCCTCCTGTATCTTTCTGGTTATTGCTTCTCGTTTGTCGATCCACTTCGCCGCCCTTTTCCAATCCCTCGCAGACGGCCGCCGCTTACGCTTTCGGTCCTCCGGATAGAGGAGGGAGAGCAACCCCTCCCCTGCTTTCCTGAGCCAGCTTATATTCTGCATATCCCTGCTTCCGTTGCTTCGGTTATGATTGCCTCCGCCAGCTTGCACTCAACCTCCTGCACTATCCGAGGGCTTAGCTTTTCTTTTGCAAGCAAGATCTTTGGCAATGGTGGCTCAATGGCACCCTCTTTCTCAAGCTGCAGCTTGGCCAACTTCATCTTTACCGTGTCCATCAGCCCGCTAAACAGATCAGCCGGAAGCATGCCATATTGCATACATGCGAATTCTTGAGCAGGAACGCTGTCCTGCAGGATGCGGAGCCAGCCGGATGCAATTGCTTTGATGTTCAAGGTGACTCCGTTCAAAGAGACAGTGCCCGGTTCGATTGTTGTTGCCTTCATGTCACACCTCCACGTTTTGCTGTTCTTCGATATCTCTCACTTCGGTCAGGCCTATACCGTAGGTAATCAGGCCGGTGGCTTCGTATTCTTTACCGTCATCGCCCAACCCTTCAAGGATCTCTGTGTACTCGTAATCGGATTCCCTATCGAGTACTTCGCCGGTGCGCTCCCAAGAAACGTTTATCCATACCCTGTAAACGTCATCATTAAAAATTGTCATACCTGTCTGGTTGACCGCGAATTCTGCAACCCTGGCGGTTTCGCTGTACTTGCCGACATACGGATTTATATTGGTGATTTGGTCCCCGCCCTTTCTCCACCACACATCTAACACATCACCGACGACAAGCTCTTTACCGAGTTTCTTTTTGAGCACCATTGTGTTCATATTAACCTCCTCGCTTCGTTGAGGTTGATAAGTTCGAACTCGTCGAGGTGTTCAGTCATCTCGTCGTAGATTTCGGGCTCGATGGATTCGTAGTGCGTGATGTACACACAGCTAATGTCGAGCAAGTCATCATCTTTCGAGTAGAGGCCAAGACCTTGATACTCGTTGCCAAGGTTATCAGATCCCCAGACATCGATTTCATAGATCACGCTGTCGATCGTGTTCGGCACTGCAGCCGGGGCAGGCTCCCAGTCGGTAACGGTAGAAAGCGTCCCACTGACATCGCGGAGGGATTGCGTTTGATTTGTAGTGTTCATGGTCGTAAGAGATGTGGAGTTGGTCAGACTCCGGTTGTTGTTGATTCGGAAGAGAGTATTTCACTCATCTTCTTATCTATAATTTACTATATTTGTACATTTTAAACAAATTTATTTATCAATTTTTATCAATATTCCTCACTGGTTGCGCCCCCGCTAGAAAAGCGAAAGCGAAGCGGAGCCAGGCACGAACAGCCAGCCGCCAGCAGGCAGCGAAACCCCGGCAACCGGACCGGACACGGGAACCCAAGAACCGCACCACCAAGACGGCAAAGACGGCGAACCGGGACCGCACCACCACACCACGACGGGCGCACCGAGACCGGCAGCGAACGCCAGAGACGCCCACGAGCCGGACCCGGCACCGCAGAAGCAGGCCGACGAAGAGGAGGAAGGCCGAACAGCAGGCGGACACGGACGAGAGACAAACCCGGCAACCGGGCCACCGGCAGCAGCGCCAGCCTGGACGCAAGCCACCGAACGACGCGCAAGCGCAGCGCCCCAGGACAAACCAGCAGCCCGAAAAGAAGCCACGGAAAACACGCGAGCGGAGGGAACCGCAGAACGGGCGAACGAATCGGCGCCAGCCGCACAGCCGACACAGAGCGGGAAGCGCGCAGCGAGAGCCTGGGCAACCGAGCCAACCAGGCCAGAAAAGCGCACAGGCAGAGACCGAGAACCAGAAACAGCAGCCATAGCAAACAGACCAAGAGAATTAAAAAAAACATTTCCGGGGGACAGCGGCCTCCTCTTGCCGGTCCCGTTTTACGCAAGGGAGGAAGAGAGCTGCACAAGCGAAGCGCGGAAGCGAACGGCCCTTGCGGAAAAGGGAAACCGGCATAGCTTTTCAGCTCCCCCGGAAAGCTTTTTTCTTATCGCCCCGTACCCGAGGCCGTGACCTACAAAGAAGGCGTGACAGCGCCGAGCGATAGATCTTCAGTGCGTATGACGAACGCAGCCGCCGCGAGCGGCGTAGAGAGTCTTGCGCCTTGACTGATTCGATTATCCAACAGGCCAGCACAAAGCGCAATGAGCCGAAGGCGCGACGCTTGCGTTCGGGCAGCTCATGCAAGGCGGCGTGCCTGAGCGCTGTTTGCGCGTCGTCCGGTATCGCTGCGGTGGTAAGCGGAGCGGAGCGGGGTAAGGTAACTTGCGCCAACGGCGCAGGGCCTTTCGCGCCGCTTGCGGCGGGTGGCCCTTCTTCATGGCAGATAAACGCGGGCAGGATTGGGCATCATGGAGGCACATGTGATACCTGCCCTTTTTTATCCCAAAAGAACTTTCCTATATTTTTCCATATTTATCAACCCCAACACCTCCGCATGGGAAAGAAAGGCCAGGACAATTACAAGTGCACAAAGACAAGGGTAAACAAGATACTCCGTCTGATAGGCGAAGGGCTGTTCAGGAAAGACGCCTGTCTGCTGTCAGGAATCTCGAGGGAGACGTTTTACCAGTGGATCAAGGAAGGCAAGCAGGATGCGAAAGAAGGTAAGGAGTCTCTCGAACGCGAGCTGTATGAAGGGCTTGAGGTGGCGGAGGCAAAAGCGGTGCAGGTACACGTCAACAACATCAAGACGGCAGGAGCGAGAGACTGGAAGGCTTCGGCGTGGTGGCTGGAGCGAACGAGACATAACGATTACGGTAAGAGACCGCCCACTCCGGCGCCGCCAGAACGTGAAAATGAGGTGATTGTGATTGGGTGAATCCATCATATTGTGTATTTTTTCAGTGTGTCCAACTATCCTATTATGCAGCCTTATTGAGAGTATTCCCCTACTATCACCCCAAACCACAGGAGACCTGTCATGACACAGCCTACAACGATTACTGCCAAGGTAAGCCGGGTTGTTGACGGCGATACTATCAGAGTTTTTCTTCCCAATGCAGAGAAAGATGAATCATTACGCATTCTCACTCTTGATACTGAGGAGTCCAATGCGGGCGGCAGCAAACCGGTTACCCCATGGGGAAAAGAGGCGAAGCTCCGTGCCGAGGCCTTCTTTTCTCCAGACGATGAGGTTGAGTTGGTGTTTCCTGGTTCTGAAGAGTATGAGGTCTGCCTGAAAAAGTATCGAGGTAACTATGGAAGGTTGCTGGTTTTTGTGATGAAAGATGGCGTGGACTTTCAGGAAACCATGATTCGAGAGGGCTACAGCCCCTATTTCATGAAATACGGCAATGCGCAATTGGAGGATTTGCATACAAAATACCAGATAGCAGAGCGGGAAGCACAGATTGAGACCCTTGGCGTTTGGGATCAGGTAAGCGTCAACGGTTCGGAAATCCGTAACTATGCTGCTCTTGGGACGTGGTGGAAACTGCGCGCTGAGGTTATCGACCGTTACCGTGCAGCGAAGCAATCAACCGACAACCTTTTCAATACCAGGCTGGATTACGATACGCTTGTATCGCTTGCCGAGGAAGAAAAAGGGGCAATTGTCTTCACTGAATTGCGGAGCATAAAAAGGGTCGGCGCTCGTAGCGCTTTGATCCTGATCGGTTCCGAAGAGCAACCGTTCAGCCTCTTCCTACCGGATATCGAGTCTGATGAGGGGCAAGGTATTGTGAGGCTGATGGAGACTCGATACATCTCTGGAGATGCAACCCATCCGAGAAGAAGCTATGCATACGTCCATGGCACGTTGAGCCTTTACAATGATCGACCTCAAATAGTTATTCGCGATACGGATCAGATTACCGATGAAATTCCATCATGACTATTGATACCATAATACATGGCGAAAGCCTGCCGGGATGAGAAATGAGGATGAGGAGCAGGACGATCAAGTAGCACTCATCAATTTTTAATCAAGGAAAAGAGATGGCACAACAAAAGAAAGACGGAAAGTCTTACCGGACTGAAATCATTATTGCTCTCATTGGAATGATAGGTGTACTCGGAGGTGCGTTGTTTGCCAACTGGGACAAAATTTTCAATCAAGGCAATAACGGTTCAGCATCTGTTTCTGCTCCACCTGCAGTAACAGATCCCGAACCTGTGCAAGGGACAGGGAACACACTACCACCTGAGCAAGAATCACAACATGAGACCGAAACACCATCGGAACCTGATTTTGAACCCGATACTACACCAACAACTGCACATGAAACTCCAACCGAACCTGTACCTGTAACTCCTCCTGCATCTGAGAGTATATCAAGTGCAATAGATGTGAGAGGAATCTGGCTATCACCCGGACGATATATAAGCTACAACTTTACCCAGAACGGACACGACATAACCTGGGACCTTAGGGAAAGTCCTGATAAAGGAACTGGTAAGGTAGAAGGTAAAACTTTTGCGTTCAATGTAGGTGATGAGCGGGTGGTGTATCAAGTAGCGAAAAAGGATTCAAAAGGAAAACCTGTTGTCATATACACAACACACCCACGGTTCGGTCCTCTTGTGCTCTTTAGGACGTGTGATGATTTTAAGCGATTTCTTCGCGATGTCGCCCAATTCCCAGACTGGAAAGTGTATCAGAGCAGAATGGTAAACAACACGCAATTTCACAGATGTCCTGAAGCTTTGGAGTAAGAAGCTACAGTATTTAGAGACTTTCAGGACTCACCTGTTGCTTTTCCAGCCTCTCAACCGGCCACGAGTGGCTATAGGACTGTCCCGAATAGCGCTGAACGAGAAATGTGAAAAGATCAGAAAGGACATAAGAGACGGAAATGACGTCAGGGAAAGCTTCGGTGTGATCCGGGGCTTTTTTGTATAGAGTTGCGCATGGTTTTTCAGCTAAAAAGACGTTGCCGGTTTTTGTTTTTTAAATCTTACTTGTCTATATTTACCAATTATTGAAATAAATTGATAATAAATTCACAGTTCATGAAGAATTCATACCTCTTTTCTCTCCTCTTCGGGCTTTTCTACAACATGCTTACTCCTGTAACCTTTTATGCTGAAGGCGAAGGGGCTGGCGGCAGTGGTGATGGCGAAGGCGGTGACGGTGACAAGAGCGGGCAAGGCGAAGAAGATAAGAAGTTCACGCAGGAAGAGCTTGATAGGATTGTGGCTGACAGGGTGGCTCGCGCCGAGAAGAAGTATGAAGGTATTGACCCGGCTGAGCACAAGCGCCTGAAGGATGAAGAGGAGAAGCGCCAGCAGGACTACGACAAGAAGAAAGGCAACTTTGAGAAGGTGCTGAAAGAGACCGTCGACAAGAAAGACAAGGAGATCAACGGGCTCCGCGATGAGCTGCGCAAGGAGCGGGTGGACAACCGGCTGCTCGGCGAGGCAAGCGAACAGAAAGCCATTTCCCCCGACCAGGTGGTAACGCTCCTGAAACCAAGCGTCCGCGTTACGGAGAAGGGTTCCATCGAGGTGGTCGACGGCGAAGGCAAGCCGCGTTACAAGGGAGCTGAAGCCTATACGATCAAGGACCTGGTGGAAGAGTTTCTGGAGAAGAACCCGCATTACCTTCCTGCCGGGCCGAACGGCTCAGGATCAGGCGGGTCAGACAGTAGCTCAAATGGAGCACAAAAAAAGCTCAAGGATCTGGATATGTCGAAGCCAGAGGATAGAAAATACTACAAGGAAAATTTCCAGTCGGATAAGAACTACTACGTAACGAAGTAAGAAGTACCATGCGCCGCGCTCCCCGCAAGGCGCAATAAAGTCACACCGAGGACTATAAACCGGGAACGGGGACGCCAAACTGAAAGGGCGGAAAAAATCAGGTCGAGGAAAACCTATAACCTTAACCTGATTGAACCATGGCTGCTATTGATTCCTCAATGCTCACTGATCTCGAACCCAAGATTATTGCAGAGGCAACCCTTAGGGTATATGAGTACTCAAGGCTTCTCCCGCTTGTACGTGTCAAGGAAACAAGCGGTACACCCGGCCTCACAACTACATTCCCAAAATTTCCAACTATTGTTGCTGCTGATGTAGCCGAGACCGACGATACGCCTGAAACAACTGTAAGCTCTGACGCTGTTGAAGTGAAGGTGTCCGAGAAAGAGCTTAACGTTCCGCTCACCGACCTTGCTGCGGAAGCTGCCGGTGAAGAAGAGATTATCGCTATTCTCGGTACGCTGCTCGGTTCCGGTATGGCCAGGAAACTTGACAGGGATATCGCGGCAACCTTTTCGCAGTTCACAAAATCATTTGGGACTGCGGGTGCATCCCTCGCTATCGGCTCGGTATCGAAAGGTGTGACATTCCTGGATGTTCAGGAAGCACCGGGCCAGATGTACGGGGCGCTACACCCGTACCAGACACCGGGAATCAAGGACTCGCTTACTAACGCTTTCGGTGACGGGGCCAAGAATGTGCCGTCAGAAATGAAGGCGAACGAGATCATCTACGCCAACTATATCGGCACACTTTCGGGCGCTCACTTCCTTGAAACCCCTGCAATTCAGGCCGACGTGAACGACGATGCATACGGCGCAGTATTTTCGCCGCTTGCAATCGGTGTGAATATGAAAAAGATGTTCGAGTTCGAGCCTGAAAGGAAAGGATCGAAGAGGATTACGCACCTGCTCGCGCATGGTATGTGGGCCGCGAAGGCAATTAATGCGGATTGGGGCGTAAAGCTGCTTTCCGATTGCTCTGAGCCTTCATAACCTGGGCCTGAATAATCTTCAACCTGCTGACGGGGCGGCATGTCCGCCTTTGATGCATAACAAAAAACCGATATGGCTTTCAGCTCCGACACAGATTTACAGGCGATCCTCCCTGCAATTTTTAACCACGGCATCACGAGCTTTGCCGATTACCATGCGACCGCCGAGGATGAAGTTGTTCGGGATATTCGTAAAGAGTTTGTTCCGCGCCAGCACACTGTGGCACTCGCCGATTTTGACAAGACGAAGCTCGCTGAATCGCAGTGGACTCGCGTCAACTGCCTGCGCGTGCTCGGGTGGCACGCACTCCCCCACCTCGCAACGGAAACGACCGTGACCGGCTTCACTGATATGATGGAATACTATCAGGAAGAGTACGCCAAGGAACTCGGTAAGGTAATCGATGACGGCGTTTACTACGATACCGGAACCGGCCCTGTACTGATTGTGCCAATTCCTCGCGCCGAGGAGCAAAGGATCTGGAGGTAATGCGATATGAGCATGAAACTGCTATCTCTTTTTGAAGATCTTCAAATATCCGCAGGGGGCAGCAGTAGCCCTGTGCGATTGAATCTATCTGATTACAGGGCGGCTGGTTATTTCTCGCTTGATTTGAAGGTTGTGTCAGGCGCTGTGAAAATTTATTACAAAGCGGGCAACAATGAAGGTACGGTGCCGGTTGAAGGCGGCGGAGTTTTGGTGACATCGCATAATACATCGACCGGCGAGGGTGGACGTCTTGCATATGACGCAAGAATCGGACCGTTTCGGAAAGTAGATTTTTTTGCCGAAGCGCTCAACGGCGAAGCTGCAGAGATAGAAAAATGTACACTCAACTTTATCTGATATGGGATACGGCAAAACACATTTTGGTGAGCCTGCTGATCGTTACCCGGTAGACTATTCTGCTGCAAACTACGCTCATGAGAATCGCAACGTAGCGGCGCATTTGTCCGGCATAGATGCTCAGCTGGGAAACCTCTCACAAGGGGTACTCGAAACGGGGTATATAGGAATATCTATCAACATCACAACCGGCGCAATAACGAGGCGTGGCAATTGGGCAACACAACCAGCGGGAAGCTGGATCGGTGACGGGGCGAGTCCGCTTTTAAACGAGCTGCAGAACTGCGTTTTGCAAGACAATGGTGATATCTATAAATGGATATCAAGGAACAGTGTCAGGCTGCACGAAGATGGCACGGATGTAGACCTGTCGGGCGGTAATGGTCAGATCATGAACCATTACAGGGTTGGGTACGTGAGATATGGTTCCCTTGTGGGAGACGAGTTTACTGTTGACGTTTCTCATCTCGCTTTACCCGGCTTTGAATTATTTCCAGCCTTTTTGAACGAGAATCCCTTCTACCTTCCACGTTACGAGGCAAGCCGGGTGCCCGGTACATCCGTGCTGTCGTCAATATGCATTGATCCGCGTGACAGGGTAAGCCCGGTGTGGCTGGCAACGCAGAGAAGCTCTGACGAATGGGGTATTCCATCGGGTGCAACGCCACAATATTTTCTGACGCTTGCCAATAACCGGGGTGCGGGCTGGAAAACGGCAAAGTTCACCTGGTACGCATGGCACGAGCTATTGATGAGCATAGGATATGCTTCCCTGAACGCTCGGGCTCGAACCGGTACCGGTCGTACAGCTTTGAGCGGATGCAGTTGGGTCAGGGATCAGGATAATGGAAACCTCGGCTATATCGGCAGATGCGGCCTCGGTAACGATATGCCCCAATTCGGTAGCGTCAGTAATGGAGGCACAGCCGGAGTGCTTACCGATGTGGCTGTAGAAGGCCGGCGTGAAAACACGTTTGGCAACGCGTGGAAAGGGTTTGTTGACTTTCTTGTGGATGCATCGGGAGACAGAAAGGTCTATATCAAACACGCCCCTCCGTATTCGACGACATCGTTCGCGGATTATGAGACGATCAAGGATGCAGACGGAGTTGATATCGTATTACCTGCCGGGTCTGGCTGGAAAGGATATCCGTTTTCAGGGCTCGGGTTTTTCTTTTCGCCGGTAAGCAACGGCAACAGCTCCAATTTTTCGGGCGATTATTTATGGATACACACAGGCGGTCTCCGCGGTGGTCTGGTGGGCGCTGCTGCGCTTCACGGTTCGCGGGCGGGCGGTTCAGCGTTGCATGCGGGTAGCGGTCCGGCGAGTACGAGTATGGGTGTCGGTTCTCTGCTCGGCTTCCAGGTTGATGGATGACAATGAACATAATTTGAGGATGAGATATGCATGCTTATAGCAACAACAACCCTGTCCCTATAGGGCTTGCGAACGGAAAGTACCAGATACGATTTAATGTTTTGCAGCACCCGCCGAATGAAGACGGCGAGGTCTTCTGGAAATATGAGTATGTCGAGGTAGACAGGCTTGATAGGTCAATAATAATTGCAGCACTTATTAATGCACGCTACACTCATGATGCGCAG
>JANQGE010000094.1 GCA_028277485.1 Chlorobium sp. | reverse complement strand
TCTATTTATTGTCATGAAGCGGTTCAAGTGCAAGGCGAACGGAGCGCAGAAACCGGAGTGTACACGCGAGTACATGAGGATTTCGAGCACCGCTCAACGAAGCAATTGAAGCGCAGAATAAATAAATAGAGGTGCCCTCTATTATCGCTCAAGTTCAGCCTTGGCTTCATCAATAACATCGACGGTGATTTCCCTATAGCCCATTTCTTCGGCATACTCCTCAGCTGCGATTTTGATCCTGTTACGGAAAAACAACGGGATTTGTTCAAGCATTTCCTGTGCTTCGTCCGTCCATCTAAGCGAACTGTCCCGGGTTTTGAGCGCTTTTCTGTAAGCTTGGGTAATGGTGCTGGCAAACTCGTCAATTGCCTGCTCATCGGAAAGCTGCTGAGGCGCAAAAACCTTTTCTGCCAAGATCTTGTTGCGCACCAGGTGGATCTTGAGCTGAGGAAGATACATCATGTAAGCCATAGGCTCCGGACTCCCGCAGGTAAGGAAAAGAGCAACTTTTTTTCTCCTGAGGTATCTTTTCAAATTGCTCTGTATAAGAGAACCGAGCAGCTCGGAAGATACCAGCAGGTAGTAGACCGGGGCTCCCATGATAACGACATCGAAATCCTGGACAAAACTGTAATCTGCGGTAGCCTTGCATTTTCCTTTTTCGACATACGCTCCGGTTCCGGCCAGACTGGTGCCAAGGGCATCGACAAACCTCTCGGTTGATCCCCCTGCAGAGCGTGTGTCATAAAGGATGATAGCTTTCATTTGCTGGGAAGAGTTGGACATGATGCTTGAAATGAAAATGATTGTGCTGCTAAGTGGCTGGATAGCTTAAATATGTACCTATTATAACATATTGCAGGCTAAATCTCAACAACAGCAGGGCACCTCTATTAATTTGTTACGCACACTTTGTTGGTCGGATAGGAGAGGGTTTCTCCGCTACGTCCGCCTTACACTTTGCTCGCTCATGACACTTTTTAGCCTGAATAATTCATGAGAGTTCAAACACCCGACCCCCGATTGTTCTTCTTTCGGGGGTCGCTGTCGCTATCTGTATCGGTAATCGGGATTCGGTAATCGGAAATCGATCTTTTCTTGTCCCTGACTCCTTTTCTTCCTTTGCCCACTGCCAACTGAAGATTGCCTACTGATTTCCTTTCGACCTCGATTCCCGATTAAGTTTTTTTCTTCCTTTGGTGAATTATTCAGGTTAGAGGTGCCCTCCAGTCAGACGAAATGTGCATAGATTTCGAGAAGGTCGACGACCCTTGCGGCATAGCCGAGTTCGTTGTCGTACCACCCGACGACTTTCGCCATGTTGCCTGTCGACATCGTGAGGAGAGAATCGAAGATGCAGGAATGCGCGTTGCCGACGATATCACACGATACAACCGGATCGGTGCAGTACTGAAGCATGCCTCTCATGTTCCCTTCTGCAGCTTTCTGCACGGCGGCATTGATCTCTTCTCTGGTTGCCGTGTTTTTGAGAATGACTGTCAGGTCGGTGACAGAGCCGTCAGGAACCGGAACTCTCATAGCCATTCCGTCGAGCTTGCCTGCAAGTTCAGGGACGACAAGGCCGATGGCCTTTGCTGCTCCGGTGCTTGTCGGAATGATCGAACTACCGGCCGAACGTGCACGGCGCAGATCCTTGTGAGGAAGATCGAGAATACGCTGGTCGTTGGTATATGCGTGAATGGTGGTCATGAAACCTTTTTCAATACCGAAGCTGTCTTCGAGTACCTTGGCCATCGGTGCAAGGCAGTTGGTCGTGCAGCTTGCATTCGAAATGATCTCTTCATTGCCTGTGATCGTATCGTCATTGACACCCAGGACGATCGTAGCGTCGACTTCATTTTTTGCCGGTGCGGAAATAATGACTTTTTTCGCGCCTGCAGCGATGTGTTTTGCAGCAGTTTCACGTTTGGTGAAGATGCCTGTCGACTCGACGACAAGATCGACTCCAAGAGCTTTCCATGGGAGCTGTTCCGGATCTTTTTCAGCGCAGATGACGACTTTGTTTCCGTTGACAACCAGGGCATTTTCCTCAACCTGGATATCAGCGTTAAATATTCCGTGGGTTGAATCGTATTTCAGAAGATGCGCAAGTGTATTGGCGTCACACAAATCGTTAATAGCAATAATTTCGAATTTTTCATTTACCAGTGCCTGACGGAGCACAAGGCGTCCGATGCGTCCGAATCCGTTTATGCCGACTTTAACTTTTGCCATGATAAGGTTCTCAGATTTGTATTGTTCAGTAAAAATTTACCGCGCAGGAAAATAAGATAACTATAAGGAAATATTCAGCTTTTTTTAAGAAAACTTTGAGAAGTTTTTACAGTTACTATTCCATCCACCCCTGCACTGCTGCGATGGCTCCAGGCATGAGCTGACGATGCGGGTATCAGTTCAGAAATCCTTAACCTTTTTGAACACTCCGAAGAGTTCATCTGCCTGTTGATTCAAGTGTTTATTGAGAAATAATCGTTGATTTTTTGCGTTATTTGCGCTATAATGTGTTTAAATATGCTAATTATGCAATTATTTGTAGTTTAGTTTGATTATTATGCAGAAGGAGTGGGAGTTGAATCTTGATTATGCAAGTAAGTCGAGGTTTAAGCGTATAAAGAAAAATCACAAAAAGGAATTTATTTCCTGTTTTAATAACCTTAATAAAATAAAAGACTTATTAGAAGAAGGCGCTAAACTCTCAGAACTTCACTGTCGTCCGGCTTTTTTCAGATCCGAGAGGGGAGGTTTGTTCAGGATTGGTGAAAGCGGCGTGAGGTCAGCGAAAGCTCTGAGATTGTACGTGTATCCTGATGGCAAAACAAAAACCATATATATTCTTGGAATCGGAACAAAAGAAACACAGCAAGCGGATATAACCGCTGCAAAAACTGTTATCAAGTGCCTTGCTTGAATGAGAACACGATTGATCAACGCGAATAAAGAGGAACATCATGGCTAAGAAACAGCGATTTACGTCGGTAGGAGATGCTGCCGCATTTCTGACTGAGGATGATGTGGTGAAAAAAGAGGTAGAGGAAGAGGTCGAAAACAGCCAGATTGTTAATAGCCTTCTTCGGTTGAGGGTATGCAAAGGCGTGACTCAAAAGGAGCTGGCTGAACGCATGGGTTGTCATCCAAGTAAAATATCCAGGATGGAAGGTGGTAATGATCTGCAGCTTAACATGGGGGATGTTTTGCAGTATCTTTCCGCTTTGGGCATAACAATGTCATTGTTGTTCGAGGATACCTCACTTCCTGCTGCCGCGCAGATTAAGCAGCATGTGTACGCCATCCAGGAACAGCTCGGGATGCTTGTGAAGATAGCAAGACAGGTGGATGGTGATGAAGAGGTTATTACGAAGATACACGCTTTCTGCGGGGATGTCTTATTTGATTTTCTCAAGAGATTTAAGGGCAGATATGAACAGCTTTGTCTTGTGTCGGGGCGGGTGACGCCTGCATTAAAAGGATTTTTCCCTTATAGTGCGCTGTCAGCCGGTAAATCGGAAAACGTTGATGCTGATTGTGAAACGACTTCGTGCAGTTGAGAAAGATTCCGGTGGGAACATCTGAGAAAGCTTTCTCCCTGCGTTTCATTGTTGACATAGCTCTCATCCTGTTGTTCAGCGTTCAGTTTTTCAAAATCTGCTGAATATGTGTCAATCTCGCCATGAATGCTTTCTATGTCGCGTTCGGGTCACCCTTCGTCTGTGGTCTTTTTAAGGGTACCCTCAACCTTTTGTTCTAAAACTTTCGGTTAAAAGTGTTTTCAAACCGCTGAAATGTCCGTTGCTCAACAGGATAATGATGTCTCCCCCCCTGGCATTGTCGTGAATGAAGTGTACGATATCTTCCGGATACCCGATGGTTTCATTCCGGGAAACAAACGTTTTTTTCCCGCTCCTGATAATGGCCGAGCTGAGTCTGTCTCTGTCGAGACGTTCGTTTTCTGTATATCGTTCCGGACGATGAACGTTGCCGATAACCACAATATCGGCGTTGTCGAAGCTGGTTTCCAGATCTTTCTGGAATATGTTCCTTGTACTGGTGTTGGAGCGCGGTTCAAAGCAGGCGATAATTCTCCTCTCGGGAAATCGCTGGCGCAAAGATGCAAGGGATGCCCTGATTGCGGTCGGGTGGTGTGCGAAATCGTCGATCAGCATAATGTCGTTGTCGAACTCTCCGGCAACCTCCATTCTTCTTTTCGGCTTTTTGAAAGACACCAGGCCTTCGGTAATGACAGAAAAAGGTATCCCCGCACGAGAAGCCGCTGCCACTGCAGCCAGAGTGTTCAGAACATTATGGCTGCCGAACTCGTTGATTTGAGCCCTGCCGAGTTCTTTGCCTTTATGTACCAGTTGAAAAGATGTTCCTTTATCCATCACGGTGATATCGAGAGCAGACCATTCGAAATCAGCCGAAAAACCGAACCGTTCAACCGGACAGAATGCGTTTTCGCTGATTGCGGCCGCTGTTGCATCATGGCCGTTGACAATGAGCAGGCCTTTCGAAGGAATGAGCGTAACGAAATGCCGGAACGATTTTTTAATGTCTTCAAGAGAATTGAAGATATCAGCATGGTCGAACTCGATGTTGTTGATCACCGCGATATCCGGCCGGTAATGCAGAAACTTGCTTCGTTTGTCGAAATATGCCGTATCGTACTCGTCGCCTTCGGTAATGAAATAACCGCCTTCGTTTCTTCCCGATACCCTGCACCCCGAGTTGAAATTTTCTGCGATTCCCCCGACCAAAAAGCCCGGCTGTAGCCCTCCGTATTCATACAGCCATGCAGTGAGGGAGGTTGTCGTGGTTTTGCCGTGTGTTCCGGTAATAACTATCGACGTATTGCCGCTGATCAGCATCCGGCAGACAGTTTCCGGCATTGAAACCAGGGGCATGTGCTCGTTGAGTGCGAACTCGAGCTCCGGGTTTCCTCTGCTGACGGCATTGCCGACAACGACAGTATCCGGTTTGGCCTCAATAAGGTTGGTGACGTTATAGCCGGTATAGCAGGAGATAGCGTGTTCGGCCAGATAGTCACCCGTCGGGGGGTAGAAAGCCGTGTCGGAACCCGATACCGGGTGTCCCGCCCTTGAAAGTGCGACGGCGACTGAAGCCATGGCTGTTCCGGCTATACCGATAAAATAAAGTGAGTGCATGATGTTTACAGGAAGCTTAAGGGTCAGCGTACCCACCATCGTGCGTTTCTCTTGGATTGTTCATAGGGCTCCTGTAATTAGAGGTGATTTTTCTTACATAGATGCTGTAAAATACAAGGATGGCATTGATGATCCCCACAATTACAAACGGTGCTTTTGGGCTCATGCTGTCAAAAAGCCGTCCTCCTGTCGATGCGATGATCAGGATGCCTATTGCGCCACTGATATTGAACGCTCCAAGTACAGAGCCTCTTTTTGCTTTGGGTGCTTCCTGGCCGATGAGTGACTGAGCCCCGAGAAAGACACTGATCTGGCCGATGCCGAGCAGGATAAAGACAAGATAGCCGATCGGCTGGAAAGGATTGTCGATAAGAAAAACGGAAAGATTGCCGATCATTGCCAGAAACATGCAGAGGGCGAGAGCGCTGACACGATTGATACGGTCTATGACCGGTCCTATGAGCGGAGCCCAGAGGAGAGCAGCGATCTGGGTTATGATGAATATGGTGGTGCCTTTTCTGAATGCTTCACCTGATTCCATGCCCATGGCAAGGCCGGCAGTGATGCCCCAAAGGCTCAGAAAGGTGCCATTGATCGACTGGTCGCCTCTTGCGATGAACGCAGCAGAGTAGGAGAGCAGTATCTTGGGATTTTTTGCCGCTGTGAATCCGCTGTGGAACAGTTCCCTGAGCGGAGGGCGGTCGCTGCTTTTAACCGGCGTGCCTTTTTTGAGGCCTGCGCTACAGACGACTGCGGTAACGGTTGCCAGGGCGGCGATGCTCAGGTGAGTGATGAACCCGGCCTCGATTTTTCCAATGCCTCTGCTGCTCAGTATTTCCGGGAGCGAGCCGAAAAACTGGTTTGTGATAACAATCCCGAGTCCGTTGAGCAAGCCGATAAGCGCAACCATTTTGCCTCTTGAACGTTCTGCCGGGTAGTCCACGAGAATGGTTGACAGTGCTCCTGCAATGGCGACTATGGCCAGCGCATATATGATTCGATACAACAGCAGGTCGTTGACTGAGGAAGCGAAAGGGTAGAGGGCATAGGTAAGGGCCATGAGCAGAAAGCCGGCAATGTAAACCTGTTTTCGCCCGATGCGGTCCATGAGAATGCCGACAGGAATAAAAAGAACCAGGGTTATAAGTTCTGTCCAGAAGACAAGATCACCGCTTATCGCGCCTTGTTCGGAGACGGGGATATTGAGATGGACGTTGAGAATATATGTCTGTCCGATGGACAGAAAGGTAATCAGACCGATAGAAAAAAAGGCAGCATAGAAAAATGTCCATGCATGGTAAGGCTGTATTGACGGAGCCAGCTCCACCGGCCCTATTTTGTGCGTGTTTTTTTCTTTCTGCATGGATCTTTTTGGGGCTGATGTGCCGGAACTGAAAAATGTGAGCTATTAATATACATAACCGGAGGATAAAATCAGTTGGCTGTCTTCAGGGCACCTCTAAAAACTTATTGCGCATCTCGATTGCTGTGTTGGGTGGTACGCGGAATAAATAAATAGAGGTGCCCTTCAGTTTGCAGCAGGCAAAAGTACCCCGTCTTCCATGCGCAGGCACCGGTCCGCTGCAGCGGCATATTCTTCGTTATGGGTAACGATAATAAAAGAGGTCCGGTGTTCTTTGCTTAGGTTGCCCATCAGGTCATAGAGTATCGTACTGTTTTTGCTGTCGAGATTGCCGCTTGGTTCGTCGGCCAGAACCATCAGCGGTGAGTTCATCAAGGCGCGTGCGATTGCCACCCGCTGCTGTTCTCCGCCTGAAAGTTCGGCAGGAAGATGATTCAGGCGGTTTCCGAGTCCAAGCTTTTCAAGCATCTCCGAAGCTTTTTCTTTTGCCGGGTTGAGCTTTCCCGTAGCTATGAACTCTGCCATAGCAACGTTTTCAACAGCTGAAAAATCGGAAAGAAGGTGATGGAACTGAAAAACGAAGCCGATTTTTCTGTTCCTGAAAGCGGCAAGAGCTTTTTGTGGAAGAGTATAGTGCCCATCACGAAATATGGGTTCTCCGTTGAAGGTGATTTCGCCGCTGTCGGGGGTGTCGAGCGTTCCGAGCATGTTGAGCAGTGTAGTTTTCCCGCTGCCCGAGGCACCGACAACAGTGACCATCTCTCCGTCGCCGACCGAAAGGTCGATGCCCCGGAGAATGTCTATTTTTTTCTGACCGGGAAGAGTGTATGATTTATGTATGTTGCGAGCTTCAAGCATGTAACCTGAATAATTCATGAGAGTTCGAACACCCGGACTGTAGCTTTCACATGAGAACCGGCATCCATGTCAAGAAAGTCAAAAGTCACAGTGACCAGTGACGAGAGACGACGCCTGACAAAGTCAGGCTTAGTGACGAGTTAAGAGTAATGGCACGGCAGTCTTTGAGGTATTTTTCTGGTCATGCTTGTCACTAAGCTCGGCGAAGCCGAAGCGCTGTCACTTGTCACTATTCTTTTGCCAACTGCCAACTGAAGACTGCCAACTGATTTCCTTTCGACCCCGAAACCCGATACCGACCCCGATTCCCGATTAAGTTTCTCCCGGCCTAACACTTAGCACATAGCACCTAACACCTTCCTTCCCCTCTTTTCCGGTCATAGAAAAGGGGGTGTTTGCTTGATAAAGAGAGACGCCGATTTTGCGTTTGGTGTCGCTTTGTGTATATTCTTGGTAACAAAGAAGGGTATTTGGCGTAGGCTGTTGCATTGAAAGGAATAATAAATGTCGCTACGCGTTGCTGAAAAGAAAAAGCAGAAGTTCAAAGAAAAGTTATGAGCGACATTGAGATAGTGTGATACCGGTTGCAAAAACTTGTTGAACATATCCCCATACCGTTTAGCACGTTTGATCACGAGGGTCATTTTTTGACGGCAAATTCCGCATTTGCTGCCCTGCTTTCTGTTCCCAAACAAACGATTATCGGTAAAACCGCCCGGCGGGTTATGCCCCGTCAGGAGGCCCAGGTGCTTATGAAGGGCCTTGAAAGAGTTGCAAAATACAGACGGCCTGTTGTTCTTGAAGAATACCAGCCTACCGGTGTTCCGGGCCGGAGCTACCAGATGATGCTTTTTCCGATTGCAGCGCAGGGGGAGAAGGAAGATCTCTTTGGTTTGTTGACGATCGATATTACCCGGCTCAAGAAAGCAAGGAATGAACTGGAACTGGCACTTGAGCAGCAAGAGGCTATTTTCGATGCCAGTCTGATCGGAATCATAGTCCATGAAAACCGCATCATTACAAGAGTAAACCGGCGCCTGTCGGATATACTGGGCTACCAGCCGGAGGAGCTTATCGGAAAAGAGCCACTTCTGCTGCATCTTTCGCGGGAAAATTATATCGAGTTCGGTAACAAATATCACTCAAAGCTTTCCGAAAAGCAGATTGTACAAATTGAGTACCCTCTTCGTCATAAAGACGGTCACACGGTCTGGTGCCTGCTCAGCGGTCAAGCCATCAAACCTCCCGATTTCTCAAAAGGTGTTGTCTGGACCATAGAGGATATCACCGAACGAAAAAAAAGCCGGGAAAGACTGCTTGAAAGCAAGGAGCGTTTCGAAGCTATTTTCAATTCAGTACAGTCCGGTATTCTGCTTATTGACAAGGAGACGTATAAAATACTCGATGCCAATCCTGCTGCATGTAAGCTTATCGGGCTGCGGCGTGATGAGATTGTCAAGCATGCTTGTTACAGATTTGTGTGCCCGGCAAGCAAGGAAGAGTGCCCGCTCAACGATGAAAAACCGCTGATGGTTGATTCGGAACAGGAGCTGATAACTGCCGGCGGAGAGAGAATAACGGTTCTAAAAACGGTAACCACCGTTACGATCGATGGGCAGGAGTTTCTGCTGGAAAGTTTTGTGGATCTTTCATTGCAAAAACAGCAGGAAGCCCAGTTGCGGCAGATGCTTGCCACTGTCAAGCAGCTTAACGAGAATCTCGAGGATGAAATCGCTTTTGCCAACAAGATGGCGGCGGAAGCAGAACAGGCAAGTAACGCCAAAAGTGAATTTCTGGCCAATATGAGCCATGAAATCCGAACGCCGATGAACGGTTTGATAGGCATGGCCGGGTTGCTGCTCGATACTGACCTGGACGACGTGCAACGGCAGTATGCCGAGACTATCCGAAGCAGCGGTGAGACGCTGCTTGGTATTATCAATGCGGTGCTTGATTTTTCAAAAATCGAGACAGGCCGGCTGGAGATTGAGAATGTTGAGTTCGACGTGTACGCGCTGTTGTACCATGTTGCTGAGATGATCGATATCAAGGCAAGAGACAAAGGGTTGGATTTTTCCCGCAACATTCCCTCTGACCTTCCTGCAGTTCTTTTTGGAGCCCCTGAACGTTTACGACAGGTGCTGATCAATCTTGGGAGCAATGCGGTAAAGTTCACGGAAAAAGGTGAAATCTCCCTGTCTGTTTCCGTAACGTCAAGACAGGCCGATAAAGCGGTTTTACGCTTTGCGATTCGTGATACCGGAGTTGGCGTTCCCAGAGAAAAACAGGACGTTATTTTCCAGCAGTTTACTCAGGTTGATGCCTCCTCAACCCGAAAATACGGTGGCACCGGTCTTGGCTTGGCGATTTCCAAACGACTGGTCGAGTTGATGGATGACGGGAAGATCGGTATAAGCAGCGAGCCGGGAGAAGGCTCTGAATTCTGGTTCACTGCAAACTTTACCTTACGGGAAGAACGTCGGTCATCCTCTGTTGCCGCAACCGGAGATTCCCGGTATCGTCGATTGCGTAACAAGCGTGTAGCCGGTAAGAGAAATGTCCGTATTCTTATGGCCGAGGACAGCCCCATCAACCAGCGGGTTGCTCTCGCGATGCTTAAGAAACTCGGATATTCAGCCGATGTTGTCCAGAATGGTGTTGATGCGCTCGGTGCTTTGCGGTCAGAGGCTTATGATCTGGTTCTCATGGATATACAGATGCCTAAAATGGATGGCCTTGAAGCAACGCATCGGATTCGGAATTCAATATCCGGTGACCTGAGTCCTGAGATTCCGATTATCGCCATGACAGCACATGCTCTGAAAGGGGATCGTGAAAAGTGTCTCGAAGCGGGCATGAATGACTACATAAGCAAGCCCATATCGTTTGATGTCCTTTCCAGGACTTTGAAACAATGGCTGCCGAAAGGGGAGGCGGGAGCTTAAGGCTCCTCTCAATACGCTTTGGCGAAGACGACTTTTCTCTCCGACGGCTTCCCGCTGTAGATGCAGGTTCCCGGTTCGTTTATGGAGTGGCGGTCAATGAAATCGGGATTCTCCGGTAGTACACGTATTGTTGCTTTGGTTTCTTCCTTGATCTTTGCCTCGGTTTCCTCCGTACCGTCCCAGTGTGCGATTATAAATCCTTTGTCAATGGATGCCTTGAAGTCATCATAGGAAGTGACTTCCATTGTGTTGGCTTCCCGAAAGTCGAGTGCACGCCTGAACATTGACTGCTGGATGTTTTCAAGCAGCGAACCGATTGATTGTGCAAGCGAGTTGTCCAGACTAAGCTTCTGTTTTTCCCCGGTATCGCGGCGGGCGGCAATGCAAATGTTGTTTGCGATGTCACGCGGCCCTACTTCAAGGCGGACAGGTATGCCCTGCAGCTCGTACTCGGCGAATTTCCAGCCGGGGGAGTTTTGCTGATTGTCATCGACAAACGCCTGGATCCCGCTTCTGTTCAACTCTTCGGAAATGGCGAACGCTCTTTCCACTACGGCCTGCTTGTCTCCCTTGAGGATGGGAACAATAACTACCTGCCGCGAAGCAAGCTTCGGCGGCAGGACAAGCCCTTTATCATCCGAGTGGGCCATTATCAGTGCGCCGATCAGGCGAGTTGAAACACCCCAGCTTGTTGCCCAGACATATTCGAGTTTTCCCTCTTTTGTCTGGAACTGGCAGTCGAAAGCCTTGGCGAAGTTCTGTCCAAGATTATGCGAAGTTCCGGCCTGAAGGGCTTTTTTGTCCTGCATCATCGCTTCGATGCACCAGGTTTCGTCGGCTCCGGCAAATTTTTCGCTTTCTGTTTTCTGTCCCATGATAACAGGAAGAGCCATGTACTCTTCGGCAAAGGTCTTGTAGACATTGATCATACGGAGCACTTCTTCCTGTGCCTCTTCCGGGGTGGCGTGCGCTGTGTGGCCTTCCTGCCAGAGGAACTCGGCGGTACGCAGGAAAAGCCTGGTGCGCATTTCCCAGCGAACAACGTTTGCCCACTGGTTGATCAAGAGCGGCAGGTCCCGGTATGACTGAATCCATTTTTTATAGGAGGCCCAGATAACTGTTTCCGAGGTCGGGCGGACGTAAAGCTTCTCGGCAAGTTTTTCACCCCCGCCATGGGTCACAACTGCGCATTCGGGCGCGAAACCTTCGACATGATCAGCTTCTTTCTGAATGTAGCTTTCAGGGATAAACAGCGGAAAGTACGCGTTAACGTGGCCTGTAGCCTTGAACATCCCATCCAGTGCCGCCTGCATTTTTTCCCAGATTGCATAACCGTTTGGACGGATAACCATGCATCCACGTACATCGGAATAATCGGCTAATTTTGCTGAACGTACTAAATCTATATACCACTGGGAGTAGTCCTCCTCTCTCGAAGTGATTTTGTCTGCCACGTGATGGAAGTTTTGTTGGTTGAGTATCTTTTTTGTATGTGGTATCTCTCGTCTACTCTTTAAAATTCTTGATTTTTTCCATAAGGTCTTTCAGGTGCTCCTTCTGTTTCCTGTTGAGAGGTTGCTGCGCATCAGTTATCTCGGTATATCCTTTAGGAATGTTGAATTCATAAGGTTCCAGAGGTGTCTGCTGTACCGAAACAATCTCCATTGCAAGCTTTCCGTTTTCGTTATCCTGAATAATTTTAACCGGAAAACCGTCAATGCCCTCATCTGAGAGTCTTTTGGCCAGTGCGGTGTTGGAGAGTCGGGGATTCTGGGACTGCAGAAGTCTGAACGTTTCAAAGTCACCGATATCCCGGGTAAGCCACATCTCGACGGTATCGGAAGAGCTGAAAAGCTTGACATGTTCGCAGCTGTACCCTTTGATGTTTACTTTGCCGGCTTTTTCGATTCTGTAATTACTGTCGAAATCAACAAGTGTCGCGTTTTCAGCCGCGGTCCTGAGGTTTACTTTTGTGTATGTTCCGGCTTTATGGTTGACGATGAGAGCTTTATCAGGCTGTGATGCACGGGTTATAACGGTTGTTTTCAGGGGTTCAGGAATTTTATCGAACTGGGTCGTCATGTCCATCCGCTGTGTCTCGTTACCGAAAAAATAGGTGATTCCTGATGTACCGTTGGGCATGGTAAGGTGCATGTCAATAATGCCGGCGAACCTTGCAAAGACAGGCATGGCGGTCAGGCTCTGAAGCATAAATATCATTAGGGCAGTGTAAAACGGTTTCTGCATGGTGTCCTTTGTTTTAGCCTCTACAAAAAGCATACAAAACTAACGATTTTTTTTTGAATTCTGTTTGCGTTAAATAGAAGCAACGTAGTAAAGATGTTGATATCGGGGCACGCAGCAACTTGAGGTGCCCTGAAACGAGGAAGGGAAGCAAGGTTTTTACACGTTTTACGACAGGTATTCCGGATACTGGCTCTCCCTGACATCATTGGAACCTAAATTGAGCGATTGTCGAACATGGCGGAGATGCAAGGCACAGGGAATGCCGCTGTAGTGAACTACCGCAAGTTCCCTGTAACGAAGCAGATTCGGTATGATCGGCAATCGCTCAGTTTAGGTGGAACAGTGTGAAGTGATTACCTATATGCAGGAAAATGACCGGCAGTGGCTGACGCTGGATTTGCTCAAAGCCGCCGAGAAGTTTTTCAGGGCAAGAAATATTGATGAAGCCCGGCTGAATGCTGAGATGCTGCTTGCTCATGTTTTGAGAGCAAACCGTATGGACTTGTATCTGAACCATAACCGCCCTGTTTTTCATCGAGAGCTGGAAGAGTTCCGCTTACTTTGCAGGGAACGTCTGAGAGGGCGGCCTTTGCAATATATTACCGGAGAGCAGTTTTTTTACGGTTACTCGTTCACCGTTGACGAACGGGTGTTGATACCAAGGCCTGAAACCGAACTGGTTCTCGAACATGCAATTGAACGTTTAAAGGCAAACGGTTGCACCCAAAACAGGAAGATATCGGTTCTCGATATCGGGACAGGGAGTGGCTGTCTTGCCGTTACGCTTGCCCTTATGCTGCCGACAGTGGACGTAATCGCCGTAGACCTTTCTGACGGAGCGCTTGAGATTGCCCGGTGTAATGCCGCAAAACATGGTGTTTCGGAAAAAGTCCGGTTTGTAAAGGCCGATGCCCTGGATCCCGGATTTTCCGAGGAATTCAGCGGGAAATTTGATATGATTCTTTCTAATCCTCCTTATATTCCTGAGCCTGAATGGGAGGGGCTCCAGCCGGAGATTACAGAGCATGAACCAAAAATGGCGCTGACGACTCCTGACGGATTTGCTTTTTACCATTCCATAGCCGCAAGCAGTTCTGTTTTACTCAGACCCAAAGGAATACTGTGTTTTGAACTGCATGCCGACGGAGCACGGAAGGTTTCGGGGATTGTGCGTTCAGGGGGTTTTGAGAACATCGAGGTGCATAGAGATTACGCAGGGCTGGATCGGGTTATTTCCGGGGTATTAGCCGAATGTAAGGGGTGAGTGACAAGTCAAAATTCAAAAAAGGGGAAAGTTGGCAGTGGGGAAATCAGTTGGCAATGAGCAAAGATGGAAAAAAAGGAGTTAGGGACAAGGAAAAGAAAAGATCGATACCGATTCCGATTCCGACGGCGAACCCCGATTTTTTCTCTTTCGGAGATCGGGGTCGGTATCGGGTTTCGGGGTCGAAAAGAGGTCTGTTGGCAGAGCAGGCAGGGCAATTTAAATAACTTGTCACTCGTCACAGGTCACTATTCTCTTGTCACTTTGAAGAGATCGAGACTCATGGTAATGTGTAGGGATGCCGGGAGTTATCGGTTTTTGTGGCAGGCGTTCCGGATCGGTCAAGTGAAATTAATAGGGGTTTGCCATTGTTAAGAAAGTCAAAATTTGTTCTGTTAATGATATCAGGTTGTTTTTTTCTAAATTAAGCGTTTCACATTACCCCCCGCAAAGTCGGGGTGTTCAAACAAAGTTATTGATGACCTAAACTGAGCGTTTCAACAAAAGCTCAATAATAGTAAGTTTATTAAAAACAATCTGTTATAATGTGTTTATAGTGAGATTATTCCTCACCTGTCGGGTGAAAGTGAAAACTGATAAAGAGCCGCATTTGTTGAAACCCTTCGGGATTGCCGACCCCGTGAAATCAGACCGAATATTTCAC
>JANQGE010000065.1 GCA_028277485.1 Chlorobium sp. | reverse complement strand
GGCGACGGTAGGCAATATTGAAATGGAGCTTGATTTCTCGCAGACGACCCGCTCGGGCAGCCACACTGGCGGACAGTACACGATCACGGCTACTACGATATAGTGTCCTGTTCGTTTCATTCCGCGCTATAACAGAAGATTGTGTTATCTTGCCGTTATTTTGACAAAATAGCCTGTAAGCATGGCACGAAAACCTAACCTGAATAATTCACCAAAGGAAGAAAAAAACTTAATCGGGAATCGGGGTCGAAAGGGAATCAGTTGGCAGTCGGCAGTATGAAGTAGAAAAAGGAGTCAGGGAAAAGAAAAGATCGATTCCCGATCCCGATAGCGACGGCGAACCCCGAAAGAAGAACAATCGGGTGTCGGGTGTTTGAACTCTCATGAATTATTCAGGATAAGCAGTATCATCTCAGGACGGAAGATCGCCCTGCACTGGAGCGCTTGTTCAGAGCGCACAAGACACCTCAAACCCTGATCTTTCGGGCTCGCATTTTGACACTGTGTGATGCGGATCACACGGTAAAAGAGGTTGCAGCAACCCTCGACACCTCGACCTGCATCTGATTCTTGACAACAGCAGCGGTCAAAACCATTTATCTGGACACAAAGTGCTCAATCGATGATAGCGTCGGTACAACGCGCAAAAGAAAGTCTCAAGAACAATGAGTGGAATTAACCAGACAGCACGCTAGTACGGAGGGAGAATGATTCCGGATCTTGTCTTTTACACAGGCCTGGCACTGTTGGTAACGCACGAACTTGATGCCATTTACCGTCGTGAATGGAGAATGTTTCCTTTTATTTCCAGGCTCGATGACCGGACAGGCTATCGGGTTTTTGTGCTGCTGCACATTCCGTTGCTTGTTTTGATTTTCTGGCTCATGTCTCACCCGTCGGGAACCGTCCGCTTATGGTTTCAGGTAATTATGGATATTTTTTTTGTGGTTCATTCCGGTCTTCACTATCTGATGAGAGAGCATGAACACAACGAGTTCAGCGAAGGATTCTCAAAGCTGATCGTTGCTTTTACCGCAACGGCCGGTCTGATACATCTGATGCTTCTTTTTGCGGGGGCCTGATAAGCGCTTATGGGCACCTTATCAAGGCGGCGGTATTCCTCTGGTGGTAGATGAATAATAGATGTTCATGTTTGCCTCTTTTGTTTTTTTGTGAAGAACTTGCTCCGCATTAACAATGAGCTCTTTCATTCGTTGCCTTTACATGGTACGGACATGGATGAGCAGAAACTCAGTATCCTCTACAACGGAAAATTTGTGCTCGTGCAGTATGACGTTGTAATGGGAAAAGAGAGGTGAAGCATGCTAAATGGTTTCTCATCCTCCTTCCCGGGGATTTCTCCCGGGGAAATGGATAGAAGGATTGCGGTTCTTGACCGCTGCCTTGAAGAGTGTACCATCTGCCCAAGGAACTGCAGGGTGAATCGCAAAAAAGGCGAAAAGGGGTTTTGCAGGATGGGAGATACGGCAATCGTGGCCAGCTACGGTCCTCATTTCGGCGAGGAGCGGCCTCTTGTTGGTACGGGAGGCTCAGGGACGATATTTTTCAGCAACTGCAACCTTGGCTGCGTTTTCTGCCAGAACTACGGCATCAGCCATTTCGGCGAAGGACAGGAAATCGGTATCGAGCGCCTTGCATCGATCATGATAGACCTGCAGGCACAAGGCTGCCATAACATCAATCTCGTTACGCCGACACACCAGACCCCGATGATTTTGAGAAGCCTGAAGGTTGCTGTCGAGGGAGGGCTCCGTATCCCTGTCGCTTATAACTGCGGAGGATATGAATCCGTGGAGGCTCTTGAAATACTCGAAGGGATAATTGATATTTACATGCCTGATTTCAAATACGCTGACCCGGTAATGGCCAAAAAGTATTCCGGTGCCCCGGAATACCCTGCTGTTGCCAGAAAGGCGATCAGAGAAATGCACAGACAGGTAGGGGAGCTTGTGATCGACAAACACGGTGTAGCAATGCAGGGACTGCTGATAAGGCATCTGGTCATGCCGGGCAATATTGCCGGAACGGAAGCGGCGGTGAAGTTCATCGCAGAAGAGATCTCCGCAAACACACGGATAAACATCATGGACCAGTACCGTCCGTGTTGCAAGGCTTTCGATTACCCTGAAATTTCCCGGAAAGTATCGGCAGCAGAGTATCGTGATGCACTTAAACGTGCTGTTGAAGTCGGCCTGAAAAGGATCGACGCGTTGGTGTAAGGATCAATATCTTTTTAACCGGTCTGTATCTCGGTTTTGAGATCGATCTCCTCGAGGATGGAGCTGACTTTCAGGCAGGTAGGCAGTGTTCCGGCATAAACGACCGAACGTCCCTTGGTATGCACTTCCCATGTGTGTTTTTCGGCTTTCGACCTTGTGCAATGAGTAGCCTTGATGATTTGAAAGATTACTTCATCAAAAGAGTGTACGTCGTCATTGTACAGGATGACCTTGTAGGCATCGAGAGTGTCGATGAGGGTTTCCTGTGCATGTGCTTCGGTTTGCTCTTCGCTGTAAGATGCCCTTCCAAGACTAAACATAAGCGTATGGGTCTTTACGTGGTCGATATGATAAGGCTGCTGATGTAAAAAATGTAACAAAATCGGGAAATATCATAAAGCGCAGATTGTGAAGGGCAGTTCGAAAGATGAGAAATATCGCATCATTGCAGATTGCCGTTTGCTAATCGCTGCTGACTGCAGGCGGCGTTGTCAGGGAAATCTCGTCATTACGGGCTTTCAGGGTACTGTGTGTGCCTACGGGCACAGTGAGCAGGTCATCGACATGGCCGTATGAGAGCCCGGCAACGACGGGAACATGAGGTGCGGTTTTTTCGGTATAGTAGTGCAAGATGTCAAGGAGAGGATGTTGCTGATCGAAAACCATAGCATCCCTGCTGAATTGCCCGAAGAGAACGCCAAGACACTTTTTCAGTAAGCCGGCATTGTGGAAATGGGAAAGAAGACGGTCAATGCGGTAGGGTTCTTCGTTGATATCTTCGAAAAGCGGCAGCGAGCTTTCCATTGAAGGGAGATAAGGGGTGCCGACAAGACAGGAAAGTACGGTGAGATTGCCCGCAAGCAGTGTTCCGGTCGCAGAGCCTTCTCTGAATATACAGACAGGATGATTCAGATGGTTGATGATCTGGTGGACGGAAGAGGTCGATTCAAGTATTTTCCAGAAGTTCTCTTCGGTAAAAGAGCTGGGGTTATGCAGTTCGGTTGCCAGCATGGGGCCTGAAAATGTTATCAGGCCCGTTCGCGCATAGAGGGCTATCGAAAGTGCGGTTATGTCTGAGTAACCTGCAAAGATTTTCGGGTTTTCCGCAACGAGCCCATAGTCGATATCCGGTAATAGCCTTGTTGCTCCGGACCCTCCTCTCAAGCAGAAAATTGCCTTGACCGATCTGTCGGCAAACATCTCGTGCAGGTCGTAAAGTTTCCGCCGGTCAAGTTCCTGCCGGGTTACAGCCTGGCTGTTGAAGTGTGCTGCCGGTTTGACACGATACCCGAGTTTTTCGAGATAGGTAACAGCATGACCGATTTTTTCATGGTCGGGGGACGGCGAAGATGGTGAGATGAGTCCTATGGTATCACCATGCCGGAGAGCTTTAGGAACCAGGGTGTGCATGTGACAAGACACCAGTGAGGCGGGACATGCTTCACGGATGTTTATTAGAACGTGTTTAACCCGAAGTTTGTGTTACGGGCACCTCTATGTATTCCGCGATTCAATTGTTTCGTTGAGCGGATAGAAAGGGTTTGAACTGCTCATAACAATAAGGTGTCCTTATGAAATATCTTCGGTAAGCAGGATGGCTTTGTTGTTGCTGATTTCAAAAAAACCGTCGGCAATGGTAAACGTTTTTTCCTTGCTGTCGGGGAGAGAGAGCTTTACCGTGCCCCCTTTCAACGCGGCAACAAGCGGAGCGTGGTTTTTCAGAACCTGGAACAAGCCATCCCTGCCGGGAGCCAGAATGCTGGTGACTTCCCCCGCAAAAAACTGCTTTTGCGGGGTAACGATCTCTATTTCAAAGGCTTTGTCGAAACCGGCCATGGTAATGATCAGATTTTACAGGGTTTTCGCTTTCTCGACCGCTTCCTCGATGGTCCCGACAAGATAGAAAGCGTTTTCAGGCAGGTTGTCGTGACGGCCTTCAATGATCTCCTTGAATCCCTTGATGGTATCCTCGAGCTTGACGTACTTGCCTTCGAGGCCGGTAAAGGCTTCGGCAACGAAGAACGGCTGTGAAAGGAACCTCTGGATTTTTCTGGCACGGAAGACAATGAGCTTGTCCTCGTCGCTCAATTCGTCCATACCGAGGATCGCGATGATATCCTGGAGATCTTTGTAATGCTGCAGGATTTTCTTGACTTCCTGCGCGGTGTTGTAGTGGTCGTCACCGACAATGTTCGGATCGAGGATTCGCGATGTCGAGTCAAGCGGATCGACCGCCGGATAAATGCCAAGCTCCATAATCGAACGTGAAAGCACCGTTGTTGCATCAAGGTGGGTAAACGCAGTTGCGGGAGCCGGGTCGGTAAGGTCATCAGCCGGCACGTAGATAGCCTGTACGGAGGTGACCGAACCTTTCTTGGTGGATACAATCCTGTCCTGAAGCTCGCCCATCTCGGTTCCCAGAGTCGGCTGATACCCTACGGCGCTCGGCATACGGCCAAGAAGCGCCGATACTTCCGAACCAGCCTGGGTGAAACGGAAGATGTTGTCGATAAAGAGCAGAACATCACGGTTCTCTTCGTCGCGGAAGTACTCCGCGATACTCAGGCCCGTGAGCGCCACGCGTGCACGGGCTCCCGGCGGCTCGTTCATCTGACCGAATACAAGTGCGGTCTTGTCGATAACCCCGGACTCCTTCATCTCTTCCCACAAATCGTTGCCTTCCCGGGTTCGCTCGCCGACACCGGCAAACACACTGTAACCGGACTGCTGTTTGGCGATGTTGTTAATAAGCTCCATGATGAGCACGGTCTTACCCACACCAGCACCTCCAAACAAGCCGGTTTTTCCACCGCGGGAGTATGGTTCAAGAAGGTCGATAACTTTAATGCCGGTCTCAAACATTTCGGTTTTCGTGGACAGTTCTTCGAACTTCGGCGTAGGCCTGTGGATCGGATACGACTTCTGGCTCTGGACTTGTCCCAGGCCATCGATAGGTTCGCCGACAACGTTGAGCATTCTGCCGAGAACCTTCTCGCCGACAGGAGCCTGAATCGGGTTGCCGGTATTGATGGCGGTTGTTCCTCTGACAAGACCGTCAGTTCCCTCCATGGCAACAGTACGTACCCGTTCTTCACCGAGGTGCTGCTGAGTTTCAAGCACAAGCTTGGAGTTGTCGGGACGTGTAACTACGAGGGCGTCCAGGATGGCCGGCAGGTCTCCTTCCGGGAAATCAACATCAACGACAGGACCGATGATTTGAGATATCTTACCTTCTTGCATATTGACAGTGTTGATAGGATTTTATAGTTGCAGTCAAAACTTTTTAAAACAGGCTCATGTTCCTTCCCTCTGTGAACCCGATTAGCGCTTTTTCAGGTTCGAGCCACCTGCGGGACTTGAACCCACGACCTACTGTTTACGAAACAGTTGCTCTACCAACTGAGCTAAGGTGGCAGCCTAAAAAAACTATAGCGTCAAATGTACTGTATTTATTCTATAAACGCAAAGATTTAGAGAAGAGTCTAAAGGGCGCCTCTATTCATTGTCATGAGCCGTCCAGACCCTTTCTATCCGCTCAACGAAGCAATTGAATCGCGGAATAAATAGAGGTGCTCTAAAGGACTATAAATAAAAAGAAGAATTGTATATTTTCAAACGAATTTAAACGTAAGCGACGCGGGATTTTTCCGCCCAACCAGGTAAATACCATCGCACCCATGAGTTTGTTCAGAACAGCAAGTATACTGTGCCTCTCATTGACCATGCTGGCGTGTCAGCCGGAGCAGGCCGAGACCGCAAAATCCCAGCCGCCAGGTACAGCGGCAGCAAAAAATATTCCTGCTCCGGAGTTCACCGGAAAAACCCTTGGCGGCGCCATGATTTCTTCGCAGGATTTTGCCGGGAAAGCCTACATTGTGAATTTCTTCGCGTCGTGGTGCCCTCCCTGCCGTGCCGAAGTTCCCGATATGGTTGCCTTACAGGATGAGTATAAGCAAAAGGGTTTTACCTTTATCGGGGTAACGGTCGATGATGATCTGACGAAAGCCAGAGACTTTGTCAAGGAATATGGCATTAACTTTCCGGTCGTGGTGGCTGACCAGCAGATTGTCAATGCTTACAGTCGTTACGTGCAAGGCGGTTTGCGCTCGATTCCGACATCTTTTGTTATCGGGGCTGATGGTACTCTTGCCTCGGTTGTCGTCGGCGCGCAAAGCAAGATGGCTTTTGATGACCTGATCCGTGAGGCCATTGAAGCCGGTCAGCCGTAGTCGTAACGGAAATGCCACTGCATGATGATGAAAAATTTCATAAACAGCACCCGCCAGTGCGGACGCTTACCTAATAACCTTCAGTAAAACACGAAGATCATGACCTCACTGCACATCGATCCCCCTGATTATGTAAAAAACCAGAAACTAATTGAGTGGGTCCGGGAAACAGCGGAACTCTGTCAGCCGGATTCAGTGAGCTGGTGTGACGGTTCCCAGGAAGAGTATGATGAGCTTTGCCGTCAGATGGTCGAGAGCGGAACCTTTATCAGGTTGTCGGAGGGGAAACGCCCGAACAGCTTTCTCTGCCGCTCCGATCCGAGCGATGTTGCAAGAGTTGAAGACAGAACCTTTATCTGTAGTCTGCGCAAACAGGATGCCGGCCCAACCAACAACTGGGTACATCCGAGAGAGATGAAGGAAACCCTGAACAGTCTTTACAAAGGCTGCATGAAGGGGCGTACCATGTATGTCATCCCCTTCAGTATGGGGCCGCTTGGATCTCATATTTCACACATTGGTGTAGAAATTACCGATTCACCTTATGTGGTGGTGAATATGCGCATCATGACCCGGATGGGGAGAAAGGTTATGGAGCTTCTGGGCGAAGGAAAAGATTTCGTTCACTGCCTGCACTCGGTCGGTGCGCCGATTGAACCAGGGCAGCAGGATGTTCCGTGGCCGTGTAACGACCAGAAGTATATCGTTCATTTCCCTGAAGAACGTACCATCATGTCGTTCGGCAGCGGTTACGGCGGCAACGCCCTGCTCGGCAAGAAATGCTTCGCGCTCCGCATTGCCTCCGCCATGGCACGTGACGAGGGCTGGTTGGCCGAGCACATGCTGATCCTTTGCGTCGAATCGCCGGAAGGTGAAAAAACCTACGTCGCCGCCGCGTTCCCGAGCGCCTGCGGCAAGACCAACTTCGCCATGCTTGTGCCCCCGGATTCTTTCGAAGGGTGGAAGGTAACCACGATCGGCGACGACATTGCCTGGATAAAACCCGGCGAAGATGGAAGGCTCTATGCCATTAACCCGGAATATGGTTTTTTTGGGGTCGCCCCCGGCACATCGGAGAAAACAAACCCCAATGCCATGGCGACACTTACGGAAAACTGTATTTTTACCAACGTGGCGCTTACACCGGACGGTGATGTCTGGTGGGAAGGGATGTCGGATACTCCCCCTGATCACCTTATCGACTGGCAAGGCAAGCCCTGGTCACCCGACTCAGGACGTCCGGCCGCCCATCCGAACGCCCGTTTTACCTCTCCGGCATCACAGTGCCCCTCTATAAACCCCGACTGGGAAAATCCTGCAGGTGTTCCGATCGACGCCTTCATATTCGGCGGACGCCGCAGTGATCTTGTGCCTCTTGTCTACCAGTCTCCCAACTGGTATTTCGGTGTCTACCTTGCTGCTACCATGGGCTCGGAGAAAACAGCCGCAGCGGCAGGGAAAATCGGCGAAGTCCGTCGCGACCCTTTTGCCATGCTTCCGTTCTGTGGATATCACATGGGCGACTATTTCAATCACTGGCTGCATGTTGGCCGCCTGCTTTCGGAACCTCCGAGAATTTTCGGGGTCAACTGGTTCCGTAAGGATGAAAACGGCAAGTTTCTCTGGCCGGGCTTCGGCGAAAACATGCGCGTTTTAAAGTGGATTGTCGACCGGGTTCACGGCAAGGCAGGTGCCGTGGAAAGCCCGCTTGGCTGGATGCCGAAGCATGAGTCGATGGAATGGCGGGGCCTTGAAGTGTTGGCCGTAGACAAGTTTTCCAAACTCATGGCCGTTGACCGGGAAGTCTGGAAGAAAGAGCTTTTGTCTCATGAAGAACTCTTTGAGAAGCTGTACGACAAACTGCCCAAAGAGTTTTCTCATATACGGGAACTCCTTCTCTCCACTTTCTGGCTCTCTCCCGAGCACTGGGAGCTTGCTCCCGAAAGGTACACCGGAGAAAACCACTGATCGCTTCTAACGATCGATCTCAGTGATGTGCATGCAGAAGGCTGCAGCAGCAAAACAGCTGTTGCAGCTTTTGCGGACTGCACGTTCTGTTTTAGGCAGTCAAGAAAAGGTTGTCGCCTATGGAATGCAAAAAAGAGGAAAATCTCGTGCGCTGCAACTGCACCTACGAGCCCTGTGCCCGTAAAGGGGTGTGCTGTGAATGCATCGTCTACCATAAAGACAAAGGACAGCTTCCGGCCTGTCTTTTCCCTGATGATGCCGAGCGCACCTGGGACAGGAGTATCGCGAAGTTTATCGAGGTCCACCGGAAACAATGTTAGGGAAACGCGCATTCCCTCCTGACGTTCGCCGTTAGGGGGGAAGGATGAGGCCCTTTAGTCTTCCAGCGTAAACCCTACTCTGACCGTTACCTGCCAGTAGGCAATCCGGTTTTCTTCAACATGGCACCTTGTTTCAACAACCTCTACCCAGCGGATGTTACGGATGGTTTCTGCTGCCCTCGCTACGGCATTGTTGACGGCATCTTCAATGCTTGTGGTCGAGGAGCCCACAAGCTCGATTTTTTTGTAAACGTGCGGTGTACTCATAGGTATAGGGTTTTTTTTGTTAAGACTCATCAGGACAGGGGATTTCCAGCTATATAGTAAATAGCGTGCATTATCCCAAAGGCGCGTCGAAAAACCGGCGGCGCAGCCCGATTGCGGCTTTTGTTGTCAGCCCCCGCTTCTTGTATCGGGCGGTGGTTAACGGAGAGCTCTTCGGGTGACGGTTGTGTTTTGAAATGTTTTTTCTTGCGCCCGGCTCTTTTTATATTATCTTATAATTAAGTAATTATATAGTTGTCAATAACTCTATAAAGAAGTTCTTGTTATGAGCGAGCCACAAAAAAAAGTAGCGTTGATCGCCTCCAGGGGAACACTTGACTGGGCCTACCCTCCCTTTATCCTCGGTTCGGCTGCCGCAGCCATGGACATGGAAGTCGTCATATTCTTCACCTTTTACGGCTTGCCGCTTCTGGGTAAAAAAATCGAAGCCAAAGTCTCTCCCCACAGCAACCCCGCCATGCCGATGAAAATGCCCTTCGGCGGCAAGGATTTCCAGAAGATCAACTGGTCCATACCCAAATTCATCTCCGGCAACGTGCCTGGTTTCGATACCCTTGCAACCAGCCTCATGAAAGAAACCTTCAAGAACAAGGGAGTAGCGACCGTAGAAGAGCTGCGCGAGCTGTGTCAGGAGTGCGGCGTAAAGTTTATCGCCTGCCAGATGACCATGGATGTCTTTGGTTTTTCAGCCGAAGACTTTATCGACGGTGTTGATTTCGGAGGAGCCGCCATGTTTCTCGAGTACGCTGCCGATGCAGATATTCAGTTGTTTATGTGATTTTTTTAAGAGTAGCTGATCATACTCTTCCTGCATTTACCAGCCTGTTTTGCTGCAGCAGCTCTTTTTGCCGGGGAGGCAGCGGAAACCCGTAGTAAGAGGTTCATGAAAATTGCAATAAGCGGAAAGGGCGGGGTTGGCAAGACAACCCTCTGTGCCCTTATGGCAAGAGAGCTCTCAAAAAGGGGGCGGAGAGTCCTTGCAATCGATGCCGATCCCAACGGCAATCTTGCCGAAGCGGTTGGTTATGACGAACAGAAGTCGGGACGCATCGAACCATTGATTGAAAAGAAGGCCCTCATTGAGGAGCGGACCGGCGCTGAACCCGGAAGCATGGGAAGTTACTTTGTTCTCAACCCGAAGGTAGATGATCTTGTCGAAAAGTTTTCTGTCGAGGTACACGGCCTGAGACTTATGGTGACCGGAGAAATGAAGGAGGCACGCGGGGGGTGTTACTGTCCTGAAAACGCTCTGCTCAGGTCATTTTTGAGGCATCTCATGGTTGAGCGCGACGAGTGGGTTATCCTGGATATGGAAGCAGGCTTTGAACACCTTACAAGGGGTACAGCGGAATCCGTAAGCATTCTGCTTGTTGTGGTCGAGCCGGGCCTTCGTGCGATGAAGACAGCTGAAAAGATAACCTCTCTGGCGAGACAACTGCACATCCGGAAGGTCGGATATATTATCAACAAAGTGCACAGCGAGGGCCAGAGGCGGAAGATTTCCGAAAGACTTGGAGAGGATAACATCTGGGCGGCCATGCCGTTTGACTTTCAGGCTTTGGAAGCTGACCTTTCGGGCACCTCTCCTTACGAGCAGTGCCCGGACATGTGCGAGACGGCACGTAAACTGATAGGGAAACTGCAAGGGGAACTCGTGCAGGAAAAATGACTTTTTATTGGTAAAAATGTTAACAATTGTTACATTACTGATAGAGCTTAATAACAGTGTTGTACGTCATCCTGCTTTTCAGGAAGTTGCTGCACGATACGTTACCCCTCGATAGAAAGTGATAATCCTTTTCGGCTGAACAGGTAGTAGGCGATCTGAAAATACCTGTCTGTTTTTGCAGTTAAAATATTAACAATTGTGAATACGGGGGGAGGTTATGTACTTGTGGCAGCCTGTTCGGTGTTGATGAACAGACTGACAACCAGGCTGTAATTGATAAAAAACAGGAGGTTTGTATGAGGGAGGAGGAAAGAACTATTTCACGCCGGAAGTTTATTCAAAACTCCGCGGTTGGCCTGAGTGCGTTAATTGCCAGTTATCCCCTGCTTCAAGGATGCACAAAGGGAGCGCAGGAAGGAGGCCCCGGCATAGCGGTGTCTAAAAAAGTAAAAAGCTGTTACCTTCCAATTACCGATGCGACCCCCATCATTCTGGCGCATGAGATGGGTTTTTACAAGGAGATGGGTATCGAATCCGAACGGCCGGTACTGATAAGGGGCTGGGCTCCGATGGCCGAGGCTTTCATGGCAGGGCGGTTTAACCTCACACACCTGCTTGCCCCGATTCCGATCTACATGCGTTACAGCAAAGGATTTCCCGTGAGGGTTGTTGCGTGGGACCATATCAACGGTTCGGCATTAACTGTCGGCAAGGAAAGCGGTATTGAATCTTATGCGGATCTTGGCGGCAAACAGATCGCTGTCCCCTACTGGTACTCCATGCACAACATTATCATACAGATGATTGCGCGGGAAATGGGCATCGAGCCTGTCATCCAGAACAAGAATGCTCCTCTTGCCGACAACCAGATGAACCTTTTTGTCATGGCTCCGCCTGACATGCCCACCGCTATGGCGTCGAAGGCTATTGACGGTTACATCGTCGCCGAGCCGTTCAATGCGGCAGGGGAAATTCTTGCGGGCGGAAAGATTGTCAGGTTTACCGGCGATGTGTGGAAAAACCATCCATGCTGCGTGGCGGTCATGAATGAGAAGGATCTCGATGACCGGGCGTGGTCTCACAATGTCATCAAGGCACTGGTCAAGGCTGAGCTGTGGGCGCTCAACAATGCCGAAGAGGCAGCACACATTCTCTCGAAAGACGGAGCGCAGTACCTTCCTCTCCCGGAAAAAATCGTCAAGCGTGCAATGCTGAAGTACGATCTTGAAACCTATGGCACAAACGGAGGTACCGGAGCGATTCAGCACCCTGAATGGGATGCTGAACGTTTGTCTTACAACCCTTACCAATTCGAATCGGCAACCTATAAGATGGTCGAAATGATGAAGCAGACGAAAATGGAAGGAGACCTCGGCTTCATGAAAGGCCTTGACCCTGTCAATGTGCAGAGAGAGTTGATGTACACGGCAGGGGTTGAACAGGCTGCGTCGGAACTCGGCGGCCTTGTGCAGTTTGCCGGTGTCGATCCTTCCAATCCATTCTTCAGGGAAGAAGTTATCGCGGTATAGTGTGGCTTGAAGCTCTCTGCCGCCAGACAGGTCTGGCGTAATGTGCCGTGTCGAGTCACTGCGGGGCGCACAACAAATCGAGGTGCCCTTCAATGAGGCAACAAGCGTATGCATGCAGCCTGCTTTTGCAGACCGGGCCATAAGATGGCTGTGTCTTTGCCTAAGGCTCGGGGTGCATAGGGACGCCGCAGCCGGGCACTCAAAAATGATTGGTTGGTGTCTATAAAACAGATTGAACATGGGCGACCGAATCGAAAAAAAACAACAGTCAGGAACCGGAAAGGCGGGGGCGTTTCTTGCCGAGCGAGGCTTCTATGTTCTTGGCGTTCTTCTTTTTCTGGTTGTCTGGCAGGCGGCAAGCATGCTGAAGCTGTTCGGAAGCGATTTCAGTGAAGCGTTCTCCCCCTGGGCGGCAGCGCTTGCCCTGATAGAAATGGCTCGGAACGGCGATATCACGCGCCACGCGATCCCGAGCCTTCGGAGAGTGCTTGTCAGCCTTGCTTTTGCAATCCTGGTTGCACTTCCTGTCGGGGTTCTTGTAGGGTATTTCAAAAGGCTTGAGCAGTTGACCTATGTGGTTTTCCAGTTCATGCGTATGATATCTCCCCTGGCATGGATGCCGATTGCCATTATCATGTTCGGGGTGGGTGATGTATCGGTCACTTTTCTGCTCTGGCTGGTTGCAATCTGGCCGCTTATTCTCAATACCGCGCACGGAGCCGGGAGGGTTAGCCCGCTCTGGCTCAACATGGCGAAAACCATGGGTGCCATGGATGCGGGTATTCTCAGGAAAATCATCATTCCCGCGGCTATTCCCGATATGCTTACCGGGCTTCGTCTGGCTGTGGGTGTAAGCTGGATCATTCTTGTTCCGGCGGAGATGCTGGGCGTGCCCGACGGACTGGGTTATTTCATCCTTGACACCAGGGACCGGTTTCGCTACGACCAGTTGATGGCCACCATTGTTGTCATAGGGGCCATCGGTTACCTGCTGGACTCGGTCAATCGCTGGCTGATCAGCAAGTACTCATGGAAAATCTGAAAACCGGAGCGGACCAATGATGGGAAGATGGGATGATGGGAGCGTCAGGGCCGGTGCAAAGATGCTGATAAGCCTCAAAGGCGTGTCCAAGAAATTCAGGAAAAACGGTAAAGAAATTACGGTAGTAAATGATTGCAATCTTGAAATCGCGGAAAATGAGTTTCTGGTTATTGTCGGTCCAACCGGCAGTGGAAAATCGACACTCTTGAAACTGATAGCCGGTTTCGAGGCCCCAACGGCGGGTGAGCTCAGGGTTGGCGGCAATATAATAAAGGGGCCGGGCGCCGACCGGGGAATGATCTTTCAGGAGTACGCTCTCCTGCCATGGAGAACCGTCCTGAAAAACGTCGAATTGGGGCTTGAATTTAAAGGCGGAAAGAAAGAAGCCGAAAACCGGGAGCTCGCCATGAAGTATATCGATATGGTCGGGCTTTCCTATGCGGTGAACAAATATCCCGTCGAGCTTTCCGGAGGGATGAAGCGCCGGGCGTCGCTTGCAATGATTCTGGTCACGAAACCGAAGATACTGCTCATGGACGGCCCGTTCAACGCACTTGACTCGAAAACAAAGATGACGATGCATACCGAAATTTCAAGGATATGGAAGCACGAGCATAATACCATCATCTTTGTTACGTCGGAGCTTGACGAAGCGGTAAAGCTGAGCGACCGGATCGCGGTGATGAACAAGGCCGGAAGAATTTCGAAAATCTTCAAGAACGACCTTCCCCGTCCACGGTTTGGAAAAGCTGCACTTGCGCCGGATTTCCATAACCGGTTTATCGGACTTCGTGAAGAAGTGTTGAACGAAGTGAAAGCAGGTGCGGGGCTTGCCGTTTGTGAGTACTGATGTGCATCCATTGATGTTAACTGAACAGGTTTATGAACAACAGCGGAAATAACAGGGAGCCTCTTCTTGAATTGCGGGGGGTGACCAAGGTTTTCAACAAGGATGGAAAAGATTTTCTTGCGCTTGAAAATGTGGACCTCAGCATTGAGGAAGGGGAATTTGTTTGTATTCTCGGCCCGACAGGCTGCGGCAAATCGGTAACCCTGCAAATTGTCGCAGGCCTGATTGAGCAGACCTCGGGTTCGGTTATTCTCGATGGGACGGAAGAACACGGCCCCGGACCTCACAAAGGGATGGTTTTCCAGGAATATGCTCTGCTTCCCTGGAGAAACGTGATAGAAAACGTCGAGATAGGGCTTGAGCTGAAAAATGTGCCCGGAAAGGAGCGGCACCAGATAGCAAAGGAGCAGCTTGCCACGGTGGGATTGAGCGGTACCGAGCATCAGCAGGTGCACGAGATATCGGTCGGTATGCGCCAAAGAGTGGCTATCGCACGGGCGCTTGCAAACAGCCCGAAAATACTCCTTATGGACGAACCTTTCGAAGCGCTCGATGCCCTTACCAAAGAGGAGATGCAGATACAGATTCTCAAGGTATGGGAGAAAACACGCACCACCATTCTTTTTGTAACCCACGATGTCGACGAGGCGATATTTCTCTCCGACAGGATCTGCGTCATGGATATCAATCCCGGCAAGTTGAAGAAAGTGCTTGTCAATCACCTGCCGAGGCCGCGCCATGAGTGCATGAGCAGGACGGACAAGGAGTTTCGCGAGATGCGCGATGAAATAATTGCGCTTTACTCATCGCTCAAGGACGAAGAACTTGACCTCATTATTTAAAGGCAGACATCATGACGGGACATAAGGGCATTTCTATACGTTGTCATGAGTCCCGGTACAATCGGGATATGCAGATGGAAAGGAGAAAGCGCCCCCAGGGCGCAGGACAGATCAACAGAGCAGCCCATAAGCTGATTCAGGCGTTTAACTGGCTTCTTCTCCTGCCTTTGCTGTACGCATGCGGCGGGGGACCCTCCCCGGCTGATCGTGAAGGGAACCCGGCCGAAACAGCGGCGGTGGATGAGGCGGTTCCCTTGAAAGGGCTGAAACTTTATCTCGGCTACTGTTTTGTCTGCCACGGCCAGAAAGGTGACGGTAACGGACCCTATGCGGAGATGCTGGCCGACAGTCCGGCGGATTTTACCGACAGCACCTACTTCAAGGCGAAAACCGACAGTGAACTCTATGATTTTATCAGCAAGGGAGGAATCGCGCACGGCAAGTCACTACATATGAAACCGTTCGGGTTTCAGATGACGCGCGACGAGATAAAGAGTGCCATCGCCTATATTCGTGTCCTGAACCGTCATGAGCAGATAAGCCGGAGGGAAGGTTCCGATTTCAGCGGTTCGGATATCTATAAAAACTCTTGTGTCATGTGTCACGGTGAGAAAGGCGCCGGGGACGGAAGGGTCATGCAGATGCTGAACCTCGAGGTGCGGCCGATAACCGGCAGGGTGCTTTCACAGTACAGCGGAGCGAAGCTGTACAATATTATTCAGGACGGTATTCCCTCTGACACCGCCGGGGCAGGAAAATACATGCCTGCATGGGGGGCCAGCCTTTCGGAACAGGAAATCATCGACGTGATCTCCTATATCATGACCTTTGGAGAATAGCGGCGGGAGCCCTGGTGCTTCTGCCTGAAGACGGCAGGCGGTTTTTTAAACGCTTAAACGGAGAACGGCATGGCGGACAAGGAAGGATACAGTTATGAAGACGAGCTGACCGGTTCCCGTAATGCCCCCGAATATAAGCCCGGAATGCCCCTGAAAGACAGGATCCGGATGATACACCGTCTCAATTACAGCAAGGAGGAGATGGTCAGGCATACCGCCAACAAAGCGGTAGCCGAGATGGTTGATTTTATGGGCAAGCATGACATCTGCAGTACCTTTGACAGGTTTGCCCGGCAGCATCCGCAGTGCGGTTACGGCCTCACGGGAGCATGTTGCGCCTTTTGTTCCTATGGTCCGTGCAGGGTTACGGAGAAAACTCCCCTTACCATTTGCGGTAAGGACGTTGACCTTGTGGTGGCAGGAAATGCGTTACGACGTCTTGCAGCTGGACTGTCCGCGCATGGTGCCCATGCCCGTGAGGTTTTTATTTCGCTCAAGGCTGCAGCTGAAGGTACCGCTCCGATACCCCTGAAGTGCAGGGAAAAAGGCTATGCGGTAGCAAAGCTTCTCGGAATTGACGTGGAGGGTAAAACCATAGAAAAGATCTGCTCGGAAGTTGCGGATATCTTTATCGATGATCTGCAGCGGGCGCTTCCGAAAGAACACCGGACGCTGAAGGCTCTTGCGCCGAAAGAGCGGGTGGAGACCTGGGAGAAGCTCGATATCATCCCGATAAGCGCCTATCACGAATGTTTTGAGACAAACAATCTGACCAGCCACGGCACGGACTCGGATTTTGAAAGCCACATGCAGGCGTTTCTCCGCACCGTCCTTGCCTACGCCGTTACAACGGTTGTCTCGACATCGCTTGCAACCGATATCGTATACGGTATCCCGAAACGTTCGAGGATTGACGTGAACCTCGGCAGCATTGTCACTGAAGAGTGCATCAACGTTGGTATCAACGGTCATGCACCGATGGTGGCTTTTGCTATCTGTGATATCGTTGGGACACCCCGTATCATGGAAAAGGTGAAAAAGGCCGGTGCCAAGGACATAAAGCTCTACGGCATGTGCTGTACCGGGGGCGAGTTCATCGAGAGAGATCTTGGTATTCCCCTTGTGGCCATGGCTTCCTCCGCAGAAATGGCTGTGGCGACAGGCGCGTTTGAAGCGATAGTGGTCGATCAGCAGGATGTGCTGCCCGGCATGATGCAGGTTGCACGGCAGTTCCATACAAAGGTTGTCACCACCTCTCCTTCCGGCAGAAAAGAAGGGGCGATTGTGCTTGAGCTCGACTACTACCTGAAAAACCTCGATGAACTCTATGACCTTGCCGAGGAGATTCTCGACATCGCGATTGGCAATTACAAAAACCGCAATCCGGGAAAGGTATATGTTCCGAAGGTGAGCGCAAAGGTAGAGATGGGGTTCGGCGTAGAAGAAGTCATGAAACTGTTCAACGGCTCTGTGCCCGACAAGAAAATCCATGGACTTGCCGAACTCGTGAAGTCCGGCAGAATCAGGGGTATCGTCAACTTCGGTTCCTGCGGCAACATTCGCGGGGCGGTGTTCGAGCGCAACCAGATTATCATTGCAAAACAACTTATTAAGAACGATGTCTTGATTACCTGCCACGGCTGCTCCGGAATGGGGCTGCTGTTTGCCGGTCTCGCTCACCCGGACGCGTCGAAACTCTGCGGAAAACGGCTGCGCGAGGTTATCGGGGCCAAGGATATCCCGCCGGTGCTGCATGTCGGGGCATGCACTGACAGCACGAGGGCTGGTCAGATCATGGCTTATACGGCTAATGCTGCAGGTGTTCCCAACCCCGCCATGCCGTTTGCAATGGTTGCGGCCGACCCGGCGGCGGAAAAAACCATGGGGGCTCGCTACTCCTTCGTGCTTCAGGGGATTGAAACCTACTCCTGCGTTCAGGACAACACCATCGCCTCCGACCGGTTTATGGACTATGTCGGCAACCGACTGCGCACGATGGTTGGTGCCGGTATGAACTGGAACCCCGATCCCTACCGGACCTCGGAAGATATTCTGCGGATGCTCGATGAAAAAAGGGCTGCTCTTGGCTGGCCGGTCTGGAGCTATACCATCGGAGCCAGGGCGGAGATAGAAGACCGGATTCCGGATACGGTTGAGATCGGACAGAATCTCTGCTCGATCGGATATTAGAGACGCCTAAAAGGAATTGCCTATGCTGTTCGATATCGAAAAACAGGCTGCGGTACGCTGGCATATAGAAAAACATGACGTGTGTGCCGGCTGCCCGTATCTTGGACAGATGAAAGACGAAGAATCCTTCTGTATCATGCACCAGAACCCGCCAGCATGTGTCCTCGCCAGAGTTGCAAGAAGGTTTGAAAAGATGGAGGCTGTTTGCCGGGGATCCGGCCCGGCAAAAACCTGAGCACTTCAAGGCCGTTTTACAATCCCGATTTTTGGAAGTGACCAGTAACACGTGACGAGTAACAAGTTAGTAAAGTAACTCTTGTTCACTTGTTACCGTGTTGCTGCGCGCCAGCGCCTCCGGCGTCGGAATCGGGAATCGAAAATGTCGGCTCGGTAGCCTGACAAGTTAAAATTCAGGGGCACTCCTAACAGTTCAATAGTGTGTTTGCCAACCGGACACCGCCTGTCCAACGGAGTCATCAGGGCGCAGAACAAATTACGGGAGGTGTCCATAATATCTTTGAACAAACCGGAGAAGACATATATCTTTAAAATTAAACATATAAGGGAACCTCTATCAATTGTCGTGAGCAATGTGAATGCGCAAGGACGGAGCCGGAGCGTCCAGGCAAGCCGGGACATGAAGATTTCGAGCACCCGCCCGGCGGGAGTGCGTAACAATAGAGGTGTCCATAAGTACAATGAGATCAAATCAGATATAGCATGTCATCTGAAAGTGCAGGCAGAAGTACATGGAAATCGAGGACAGGCTTTATTCTTGCGGCGGTAGGTTCCGCGGTGGGACTTGGCAACATATGGAGGTTTTCCTATTTGGCCTATGAGAACGGCGGCGGAGCTTTTCTTATTCCTTATCTGGTTGCCCTTCTCACTGCGGGCATCCCGCTGTTGATTCTTGAATTCGGCATAGGGCATGAGCGGATCGGCAGCGCACCGCTTGCATTCAGAAAAATCGGAAAAAAGTGGGAATGGCTTGGCTGGTGGCCGTTGCTGTTTACGATGTTCGGTATCGTGCTTTACTACTCCGTTGTCATTGCCTGGTGTGTGGGCTTCGTTTTTTATTCCGTCAACCTTGCTTGGGGAGACGACCCCGACAAGTTCTTTTTCGAAACCTTTCTGAACCTCAGCTCTTCCCCTTTTGAAATAAGCCGCATTCAAACGCCGGTGCTTGCCGGGCTGTTGGTTGTCTGGCTGATAACCTGGGTTATCATCACGAGGGGGGTAAGCAGGGGCGTCGAGCTGGCAAATAAAATCTTCATGCCCCTGCTGCTTCTGCTGACACTTGCGCTGGTGTTCTGGTCGGTCAATCTCGATGGGGCGATGATAGGAATATCGGCGTATCTCAGGCCGGATTTCGCAAAGCTTGTCGATCCCATGGTGTGGGTAAGGGCGTATGGTCAGATATTTTTTACACTGAGCCTGGGCTTTGGAATAATGATAGCCTATGCCAGCTATATGCCCTATAACTCCAACATGACCGGCAGTGCGGTTATTACCGCCCTGGCAAACAGCGGTTTCTCTTTGCTGAGCGGGTTCGGCGTGTTCGCGATTCTGGGCTTCATGTCGTTCAGTCAGAACCAGCCTCTTGAAGAGGTGGTTCGAGAGAGTATCGGTCTTGCTTTTGTCGCATATCCGAAAGCCATCTCCATGATCGGTACCGCAGGCCCTTTGTTCGGCGTGCTTTTCTTCCTGAGCCTCACGGTTGCCGGAATCTCTTCCGCGATATCCATCGTTGAAGCATTTGTTTCCGGGGTGGAAGACAAATTCGGTTTGGACAGAAAGGTGTTGACGACTGTTCTGTGCTTTTTGGGGTTTGCCGGAGGGATAATCTTTACCACCGATGGCGGGTTATTCTGGCTCGATATCGTTGACCACTTTATCAACAACTATGGGCTGGTTGTGGCAGGGTTGCTTGAGTGCATTGTTGTCGGATGGTTTTTCAAGCTCGATATCATTAGGAAGCATCTGAACAAGGTATCGAAGATGCAGCTCGGTTCCGGGTGGAACTGGACCATCAAGCTCTTTCTTCCCCTGTTCCTTGTGGTGATTCTCATGAACCAGCTTGTAAGAGAACTGTTGACAGCTTACGGAGACTACTCCTGGGCAAGCCTTGTCGGTATTGGCTGGAGCTGGATCGCCATTACTTTTCTGGTTTCTTTTATTCTTGCCGTGCAGCCCTGGAAAACCGAGAGCCATCTGGAGAAAGGGCGCGGCGAGGAGCTGTGACATCTTTTTATAAATGGTATTATGTTTTGTATCAATACATGATAGAATAAAAAAGAAAGGATGTGTGATGACAGAGAAAGTTGTTAACATAACGGTGCCGGTGAAGGCTGATATCCTTTTGTCGTTAAAAGAGACAAAAGATGAATTCGTAGAGAATTTGCTGTATTCAACGGCATTGACATTGTTCCGTAAAAGAAAGCTCTCGCTAGGAAAAGCTGCCGAATTAGCTGGTTATGACAGGATTGGCTTTATAGAAAAGTTGCAGAAAGAAAAAGAGTTCATATTTGATTATACCGAGGAGGAGATCAATGAAATCTTTGAGGATTCTGAAAAATTGCCATGACGGTCGTTTCCAATACAACACCGATTATTGCACTTTCTTCTATCGGTAAGCTCGATCTCCTGCATGAGCTTTGCGGTGACATTATTGTCCCGGAAGCAGTTTACTCTGAAATCAAGGCCAAGAAATCGTTTGGATATTCCGAGATTGAATCTCCTTTCATCAAGGTAAAGGCAGTTAAGGGTGAAATTTACAAGGATTTACTGCTGACTCAGCTTGACCTGGGAGAGGCAGAGGTGATTCTTCTTGCAAAAGAGTTGAAAGCACAAGCGGTTATTATAGATGAGAGCCTTGGATACAGAATTGCCAGGAACTCAGGCTTACATGTAGTAAGAACCCTTTCATTGCTGCTGAAGGCAAAGGAAAAAGGTATGATTTTGCAGGTAAAGCCTTTGCTTGATGAGATGATCAACAAAGGACTTTGGTTCTCGGACAAGGTGTATAAGCTCTTCTTAACCAAGGCAGGTGAAATGTAAGTGTTCTGTTGTCCAGCCCCCCGTGCCAGATGAGGATAATGTGAAAAATAGATTTGTGCGAATAGTAATTCTATTACATAAAGGTGTAATACAATGGTCAGACAATTGACAGCGATCATAGAAAAAGAGGGCGGTGGATTCGTTGCCCTTTGTCCGGAAGTGGATGTGGCAAGTCAGGGGGAGTCTGTTGCCGAAGCAAAGGACAATCTAAAAGAGGCGCTGGAATTGTTTTCCGGTTGAAACCAGATGAGAGAATGAATATAAAGCTTGACATTTCAAGAGAAGAGATTGCCGACTTTTGCCGTCAACATCATATCCGGCGTTTGGCGCTTTTCGGATCGGTGTTACGAGAAGATTTTACCGGTGATAGCGATATCGACGTTCTCGTTGAATTTGACCCTGACCACATACCCGGGCTTGCTTTTTTTGCCATGCAGCGGCAATTGGCGGATATTTTCGGCAGAAAGGTGGATATGAATACCTTTAAAAACTTGGGTCCCTATTTCCGGCAAGAAGTTTTGAATGAGGCGGAGGGTCTTTATGGGCACCTCTATAAATTGTCGTGAGCGACATGAGTACGAGGCGGACGGAGCACAGAAACCGGAGTGTACACAGAGTACATGAGGATTCCGAGCACCGGCCAACGAAGTAATCAGGGCGCGCAACAAATTAATAGAGGTGCCCTTATGTCGCGGCATGATCCGTTTGTTAGATAAATCGTTTGCTTAATGTATCTTGTTTAATAGCGATACGTGATCTGGAAGTAGACAGGATGCCCTGTGCCAGATGAGGATAATGTAAAAAATAGGTTTGTGCGAATAGTAATTCTATTAATGAAGGTGTAATACAATGGTCAGACAATTGACAGCAATCATAGAAAAAGAGGGAGGTGGATTCGTTGCCCTTTGTCCGGAAGTGGATGTGGCAAGTCAGGGAGAGTCTGTTGCCGAAGCAAGGGACAATCTAAAAGAGGCGCTGGAGTTGTTTTTTGAAACAGCGTCTCAGGAAGAAATGAACTCCAGGCTTCACAACGAAGTGTACATTACCCGCGTGGAGGTAGCGGTTGGGTAAACTCAGAGGAACAACTACTGTGCCTGTCCCCGATCACAAGGAGATTCGAACAGGGACACTCAAATCGATAATTCGGCAATCAGGTGTGCAACGCGCCGAGTTTGAATAACTGTCACACCAAAGCTGAAAATAATCCATCCGCATACATAGCACATTAAATGGTTTGATGGGATCATGCCTATGTGCTTTCTCTCGACGATAAGTGCGAATTCTTCACAACATTCGTGTGCCGCAGCAAAGCGGCGTAAGAGATGAGGGTAGGCCCCTCGCAATCGGCTTACAGGAGCAGGTTGCAAACCACCGTAAGCGGCGTGAGTCAAAAG
>JANQGE010000004.1 GCA_028277485.1 Chlorobium sp. | reverse complement strand
AAAGTCAGGCTTAGTGACGAGTTAAGAGTAATGGCACGGCAGCCTTTGAGGTATTTTTCTGGTCATGCTTGTCACTAAGCTCGGCGAAGCCGAAGCGCCGTCACTCGTCACTACTCTTTTGCCCACTGCCAACTGATTTCCCTCAACGACCAATATAATGCAATAATTGCCCGTTAACCCGGATTTACGCCGAAACCACTTGCCGCAACTAACCATCCATTGTACAGGAAAACCCCTCTCCCCTGCTTCGGGAACCTCTTGATACCGGTTATGGTTGGTTGGTGCAGATACCTCTTGCCATTAATAGAGCCAACCAGATAAGAGAAGAAGAAATTGCTGATTCTGACTTTATTAGCCACAGGATTTTTAGCGGCTGCCGCTGCGCCATTCCTCTATAACCGGTTCAAGGAGTTTTTCGGCTGGATTGCCGTGACATTTCCCTTGTACCTGTTTTTCGGCTTTTTGTTGAGCTACCCGCAGATAGTGATTGGCAACGTTGTCAGGGAATCAGTGCCATGGGTGCCGTCCCTCGGGGTTAATTTCACGTTTCTTCTCGACGGCCTGAGCCTGACCTTTGTGCTGATTATCACGTTGATCGGTGCTGCTGTTTTTCTTTTTGCGGGTACTTACATGAAGGGATATGAATATACCGGCAGATTTTACGTCTACATCGGCATTTTCATGACATCGATGCTGGGGCTTGTACTCTCCGACAACATGCTCCTTTTGTTTGTGTTCTGGGAGTTGACAAGCGTCACCTCCTACCTGTTGATCGGCTTCCATCATCACAAACAGCAATCACGAAAATCAGCCCTGCAGGCACTGCTGGTAACGGGCGGCGGCAGCCTGACGCTATTGGCCGGTATTATCCTGCTGTACCAGGTAACCGGCAGCTTCGAAATATCTGCGATCTATGACATGAACGAAGTGATTACCGGTCACGAGCTTTACCCCGCGATCGTGCTCCTTATCCTGACCGGTGCGTTCACCAAATCAGCCCAGTTTCCGTTTCATTTCTGGCTTCCCAATGCCATGGAAGCTCCGACCCCTGTCAGCGCTTATCTGCATTCAGCAACAATGGTCAAGGCCGGAATCTACCTGATCGCCAGAATGAACCACGCAATTGGCGGTACTGCGCTCTGGCAGGATACGATCCTGATTACAGGAATGGTGACCATGCTGTTTACTGCACTGCTTGCGTTCAAACAAACGGATTTGAAAAAGCTGCTCGCCTATTCGACGCTGAGCGTGCTCGGGACGCTGACGATGCTGCTCGGTATCGGGTCAAAGCTGGCGATCAAGGCGTTTTTTATTTACATCATTGCACATTCGCTCTACAAGGGAGCACTGTTTCTGGTTGCCGGAACACTGGACCGCGAAACCGGAACGCGTGATGTGTCCCAGCTCGGAGGATTACGCAAAGTAATGCCAGTGACAACCATCACCGCAGCGCTCGCATCGTTTTCCATGATGGGGATAATCCCCCTGGTCGGATTCATCGGTAAAGAAACCGTCTATACCTCTGTTCTCGAGCTTGATTATTGGGGAACGTTTCTGATCGCAATCGCTGTTCTTGCCAATGCTTTTGTGGTGATGATCACCCTGTTCGTGGGCTTCAAACCGTTCTGGGGCAATCTGCTTCCGACACCGAAAAAACCGCGGGAAGCGCCGGTGAACATGCTCATCGGCCCGGCTTTGCTCGCAGGGCTGGGGCTGCTTTTCGGAATCTTCCCTGACTTTTTTATCTCCAGACTGTTGGACCAGTCGGCACAAAGCATCCTGCCGGAGATGCTCAGCCTGAAGATCAAGATATGGCAAGGTTTTAACCTCGTACTGCTCTTGAGCTTTGTCACGCTGCTGCTTGGAGGTATGGTTTATTTGTTCCGGGCAAGGTTTTTACCCCGTGTGCAAATGCTGACACTGCCCGGCATCGTCAAGCCTTCAGCGTGGTATGACAATGCGCTCCAATGGGTGCTGTCGTTTGCAAATCTCCAGACACGTATGCTTCAAAACGGCTACCTGCGCAATTATATCATTTTCATTATCGTGACGGCGGTTGCCCTGGCTTCTGTTTCGCTTTATCACGCTGCCGGAGAAGTTACCGTCGCTCCGGACTTTTCCATTACCTTTTACGAAGCGGCGATTGCCTTCATTATTGTCGTCTCGGTGTTTATCCTGATCACCTCGACATCAAGGCTCAAATCGATTGTGGCTCTCGGCGTACTGGGTTTTTCCATCGGCATTACCTTCGTTATTTACGGGGCCCCCGACCTGGCGCTGACAACGTTTGCAATCGAGACGCTCAATGTTATCCTGTTCGTGCTGGTACTTTATAAACTTCCCCGTTTCCTGAAGCTCTCCCGGTCTTCAAACCGGGTCAGGGATGCGGTGATCGCAACATGCGTCGGGGTGTTCATGACCCTTACGGTACTGTTTGCAACCTCATTTGAACTTTCGTCGGAGGTGAAAAACTATTTTGCTGCGGCAAGCGTACCGGAAGCCAAAGGCCGTAACGTGGTGAACGTTATTCTCGTCGATTTCAGGGCATTTGACACCCTCGGGGAAATCACGGTGCTGGCTATCGCTGCGCTGGGCATTTTTGCGCTGCTTAAACTAAAACCGGAAAGAAAAGAGTGAGCATGTTTTCCATTATTCTTTCTACAGCATCCCGCTATCTTCTGCTCCTGCTGCTGATGTTCTCCGCATTTCTCTTGTTGCGGGGACATAATGAGCCCGGCGGCGGTTTCGTTGGCGGACTGGTTGCCGCAGCAGCCTATGCGCTGTACTTGATCGCCAACGGCATCGACGCAGCCCAGAGAATCCTGCGCTTCGAACCGCAGAAAATTATCACAGCCGGGCTGCTGCTGGCGATTGCAAGCACGATACCGTCGCTTGTCACCGGAGAGCAGTTCATGACCGGCATGTGGCTCGATACCGGGATTCCGTTGATTGGAAAAGTGGGAACACCGCTGCTGTTTGATCTCGGTGTGTATTTCCTTGTGCTGGGCGTTACGTTACAAATCATCTTTTCACTTGCAGAGGAAGATAAATCATGACCTTTCTTCTTGCCATTATTGTAGGTGTGCTTTACGCCGGCGGAACCTATCTCATCCTGAGAAGGAGCATGGTCAAGGTGATCTTCGGCCTGATCTTCCTGGGCCATGCCGCCAACCTCCTGATCTTCACCGTTGGACGTCTGACCAAGGGAGCCCCGGCTTTTGTACCTGAAGGAACCGACATGCTCACAGAGCCGTTTGCCGATCCCCTACCGCAGGCATTGATCCTGACGGCTATCGTTATCGGGTTCGGGGTACAGGCGTTTACCATTGTGCTGTTCAAAAGAACGTATCAGATGCTGGGAACGGAGGATCTTGATGAAATGAGAAGCACTGACCAACTTGAACCGGAGCGCAAATGAGTCAGATCATTGTTTTGCCCATACTTTTGCCGCTGGTCTCCGCTGTGGTCATGATGCTTTTCCGGAGATCGGTTGCCGTGCACCGCGCTTTGAACGTGACCGGAACAGCCATGCTGTTTGTGGTTTCCCTGGCAATACTTGCCGCCGTGCTGTCAAAAGGAATCCTGTCACTGCAGGTGGGAGGCTGGAACGCACCGTTCGGCATCAGCATGGTGGCTGATCTGGTTTCGGCCATCATGCTGGTGGCTACGGCACTCATCGGCTTTACCACGGCGATTTACTCGCTCGGCACCATTGATGAGCAGCGGGAGCACTACTTCTACTACCCGCTTTTGCAGATGCTTCTGATGGGCATCAACGGGGCATTCCTTACCGGAGATATTTTCAACCTCTATGTCTGGTTCGAGGTGATGCTGATCTCTTCCTTCGTGCTGCTTGTCCTCGGAGGAACGCCGGAACAGCTGGAAGGAGCAATCAAGTATGTAACGCTGAACCTGCTCTCCTCCGCAATTTTTCTTGCCGCCGTAGGGATCCTTTACGGGATAGCCGGAACGCTGAACATGGCGGATCTTGCCGCCAGAATGCCGCTGCTCGATCACCGGGAACTGCTGTCGGCAGTTGCGGTGCTGTTCATGATCATTTTCGGGGTCAAGGCGGCAATGTTTCCGCTTTTCTTCTGGCTTCCCGCATCGTACCACACCCCTCCGGTAGCAGTGTCGGCCATCTTCGCCGGGCTTTTGACCAAAGTGGGTGTCTATGCGATCATGCGGTTTTTTACCACCATTTTTATCCGTGACGATACCGCTTTCATCCATCAGTTCCTCCTCATTGCCTCCGCCTTTACCATGGTTGTGGGTGTGCTGGGAGCGGCTGTACAGTATGACTTACGCAAACTGCTCTCGTTTCATATCATCAGCCAGATCGGTTATATGATTTTTGCTCTGGCAATCCAGTCGCCACTGGCCATTGCAGGAGCGCTGTTCTACATCATTCACAATATCATTGCAAAGACAAACCTGTTTTATGTAAGCGGGGCTATCAAATGCCTGAAAGGTTCATATGATCTCAAGGAGATCGGCGGTATTTACCGGTTTTACCCGCTTCTCGGGCTGCTGTTCCTGGTTCCAGCGCTCGGGCTTGCCGGCATTCCCCCTCTGTCGGGATTCTGGGCAAAGTTTGTAGTGATACAAGCAGGCCTCGAAGCAAAGCATTATCTGCTGGTAGGCATTGCCCTGCTTGTGAGTATGCTGACCCTTTTTTCCATGATAAAGATATGGAATGAAGCTTTCTGGAAAGATGACCCGCGGGGAAGCGGCAACATTGTCGATGAGGAGTATGTCCATATCAGCAGCATGAAGAAAGCCATGATGCTTGCGCCGGTCGTTGTGCTCGGTGTGATAACCGTGGTGTTCGGCTTCTGGTTCGAGCCGCTTTTTGATCTTGCCAGCAGAGCGGCAAGCCAGCTGCTGGATACAAGGCTCTACATTGAATCGGTCATAGGAGTAGAGTCATGAACCTGTTTCTGTTTAATATCCTGATGGCGATAGCCTGGATGCTGCTGGTCGGGGGAGTCAGTGCGGGGACATTCGCCGGCGGCATGATTATCGGCTACTTTATCCTGTGGCTCTCACGCTCCGCATGGGGTGAGACAAGGTATTTCACGAAAATTCCTCTTGTGGTCATGTTTGTCTTTTACTTCCTGAAGGAGCTGATCATCGCGAACCTCAAAGTGGCGTTTGATATTGTGACGCCGAAAAATTACATGGAACCGGGAATTATCGCTGTGCCGCTTGATGTGGAAACCAATATCGAGATCACGTTGTTTGCCAACCTGGTGACCCTGACTCCCGGTACGTTGAGCCTTGACGTGTCGTCCGACAGGAAAACCCTGTACGTGCATGCCCTGTACGTTAAAGATGCCGATCGTTTCAGGCACGAACTGAAAAACGGTCTGGAAAAACGATTGATCGAGGTGCTGCGATGAGCTTCATAGAACTGTCTGTCACCATAGCGATCGCCTTCATCGGCCTTTCCATTCTGATCATCTTCCTTCGGCTGGTGATCGGACCGACCATCGAGGACCGGATTGTGGCGCTGGACCTGCTCTCGGCTAATGCCATTGCTTTCATTGCAGTGTATTCCATCCAAAACAATACCACTACATTCCTTGATGTCGGCATCATCCTGGCACTGCTGGCATTTCTGGGTACGGTAGCGTTTGCATTTTATCTTGGAAGGAGGAGACAACAATGATAGAGACCCTGAGCAGCATCTTTCTACTTTTGGGCACCCTGCTTATTCTGCTCTCAGCACTCGGTATTCTGAAAATGCCCGATCTGTATACCCGGATGTCAGCAACTACCAAAGCCTCAACCCTGGGCATCGGGCTGGTGCTTACCGGAACGGTTATTTACTGGCAGGACTTCGGTATCGCTTCCCGCGCTTTCGCGATTATTTTCTTTCTTTTCCTGACAGCACCTGTAGCCGCGCATATTATCGGTAGAGCCGCGTATTTCGGCAAAGTTCCGCTCTGGGAAAAAACAAGGATTAATGAATTGAAAGAACGCTCTCCGGAAGATGAGGAATAACTCACATCGCGATAAAACTGTGGTATCCGTTTACGCCAAAGTGCGACCCTTTGAAAACTAACGGAAGCTTTGGGAATCTTCTCGATAAGTTATGCCCAGAAGACTTGTTGAGAGGTATATCTGCTACGTTGCCTATGGCAGTTTTTTTATGGGGACCGAGCTTTGGTGTAGCTGAAATATCAAGTTGTTTTCATTGTTATAATATACAACTTACTTTTCCGGTTAAAGTACTTGACGCTGAAAAGCTTGGCCGTATGGCTCATAACAGACTTTCTTACAAGGCACCTCTATTGTCATGAGCGGTTCAAGCGCAAGGCGAACGGAACACAGAAACCGGATTGTACACGTAGTACATGAGGATTTCAAGCACCGATCAACGAAGTAATCATAGTATGTAGAGGTGCCCATAAGTGAAATTAACAGCTGCTTGCAGCTACTATGAACGACACTACAGCTAACGGTACACTCTACATCGTAGCCACACCCCTTGGCAATCTTGAGGATATCACCCTGCGTGCGATCAACACCTTGAAATCAGCCAATGCCATAGCGTGTGAGGACACACGCAAAACGTCGATACTGCTGCGGCATCTGGGCATCAGCGGAAAAAATCTGATCAGTTACCATGCGTTTAATGAAACAAAAGCCATCAACACCATTCTGAACCTGCTCGAAGACGGTCTCGATGTGGCTGTCGTCACCGACGCCGGAACTCCGGCGATCAGTGACCCGGGCTACGCACTTGTTCGTGCCGCATACGACCTGCCCGTAAAGGTCATTCCTGTACCAGGGCCAAGCGCGGCAACTGCGGCGCTCTCCATCTGCCCGCTTCCGGTGCACAATTTCTTTTTCGCCGGTTTCCTGCCGCATAAAAAAGGCCGAAAAAGCAAACTGGAATTCTTTGCGTCCATTAAATGCACGATTGTTTTCTACGAGTCCCCCCACCGCATACTGAAACTGCTCGGTGAAATCGAGGATTATTTTCCCGGCGCACGGGTGTTCATTGCAAGGGAAATAACAAAGCTCCATGAGGAATATCTTTGCGGATCAACATCCGAAGTGATCCAACGCTTCACGGGTGAGAAAACAAGGGGGGAATTTGTTGTCGTTGTATCTCCTGCAGGGAAAAATCAGTAGGTAGCTGACAGCTATTAATCAATCCAACCAAAACACCTATGCAGATAATCAATGATCCGGCTGAGATGCAGAAAACAGCTGAAAGCCTCCGGCTGAAGCACCAGTTCATAGCGGTTGTCATGACCATGGGGGCTCTGCACGAGGGGCACCTTCACCTCATAAGGCTTGCCAAACAAAGAGCAGGAACCGTGATTCTCACCATTTTCGTCAATCCGCAGCAGTTCAGTCCTGGGGAGGATTTTCACCGCTACCCGAGACCATTTGAAAAAGACGCTGCCATGGCAAAAGCTGCCGGAGTTGATTACCTTTTTGTTCCTGACACGGAGCAAATGTATACCGGAGGCTTTCAGACGCAGGTCACTGCCGGAGATATTGCAAACCGCTTTGAAGGAAGTGCAAGGCCGGGACATTTTAACGGCATGGCAACCGTTGTATTGAAACTCATGCTGATCTCAAAAGCTCATCTTGCGGTGTTTGGTGAAAAGGATGCCCAGCAGCTTGCGGTAATTAAGCGTATGGTAAAGGATCTCAACATCGACATAAAAATCCTCGAAGCCCCTGTTATCCGCGAGGAAGACGGCCTGGCAACAAGTTCCCGGAATATCTACCTCTCATCCAAAGAAAGAAAACAAGCGACGGTTCTTTACAAGGGGATATGCCGGGCGGAAGAACTCGTTCAAAAAAAGGTGGCCGACACGGAAAAAATCATTCGGGAAGTGATATCCATTATCGAGTCGGCGCCCGATGCGAAAATCGACTATGCAAATATTGTGAGCACTGATACCTTTACCGAAACCGATACCTTGAAGCCCGATACTGAGTATCTTCTTGTCCTTGCCGTATGGATAGGCTCATCGAGGCTTATCGACAATGGAAAGCTGAGAATAAATTAAGCCGCAACTAATTTCCAAATTATCGTATATTGAGGGATTGTTTATTTAGGGGCAGGTATCTCGAAAAGCTTTGAAGCCCTTCTATACATTATCGTGAGCGGCATGAATTGCGAAGCACCCTTTGGCGAGCAGCTCGAGACACTCTTTAACTGGTTACGGATTTTTGCATAACGGCCCGATTCCGAACAGACGTGACCGTCGGCTTTTTTATTCACCAACAACTGATGTCCATTCCATGTTTATAAGAAAAGAAATCGATCTGAGAGAAGGAAAAAAACTCGTTATTGAAACCGGTAAAATGGCAAAGCAGGCTGATGGGGCTGCTGTTGTAAGTCTGGGCGACACCATGGTTCTTGCAACCGTGGTATCCTGCAAAACTCCTCCCCCTCCCAATCAGGACTTTTTCCCTCTTCAGGTAGAGTACCGTGAAAAATATTCTGCCGCCGGAAAATTTCCCGGTGGCTTCATCAAACGCGAAGGCAGGCCTTCTGAAAAAGAAGTTCTCTCCGCCCGTCTGATTGACAGGGCACTCCGCCCGCTTTTTCCCGATGGTTACTATCAAGATACACAGGTCATCATTTCCGTCATATCATCCGACCAACTCAATGACGCCGACGTGCTCGGCGGAATCGCGGCATCAGCAGCAATCATGGTTTCCGATATTCCGTTCGCAAATGCCATGTCCGAGGTGCGGGTCGGCAGAATAAACGGCGAGTTTATCATCAACCCGAACATCAATGAACTCAAGCAGAGCGACATCGATATCAGCATCGGCGGAACGAGAGATACGATCTGCATGCTTGAAGGCGAGATGAACGAGATATCCGAAGCCGAAATGGTCAAGGCAATCAGGTTTGGTCATGACGCCATTAAAACGATGTGCTCCCTGCAGGATGAAATTGCCGCCGAAGTGGGAAAACCCAAACGGTCTTTCATAGCCGTTGCCGCTCCGGAGGATCTGCAGGAAAGCATCAGGGAACTGTGCGAAACCCCTTTGAAAGAACTGGCTTACATGCCTCTTGGAAAAGAGGAGCGGGCTGAAAAAACCTCGGAGATATACAAATCCATCACTGAAAAGATTCTTGACCGTTACAGGAACGAAATAACAGCCGAAGATATAGCGTCCGATCCATCAAAGCAGCTCTACCTCAACGAGCAGATCATATCAAGTCATGTCCACAAGATTGAAAAACAGGTGATGCGCCACATGATTCTCGACGACGTTAAACGCCTTGACGGAAGAGCACTTGATGAGGTCAGACCTATCAGTATCGAGTTGGGTCTTATACCAAGAGCACACGGCTCCGCACTTTTCACAAGAGGAGAAACGCAGGCACTCGTCACGTTGACACTCGGTACGAAAAAAGACGCGCAGATGATCGATACACTGATTGACGACACTGAAAAACGGTTCATGCTGCACTACAATTTCCCGCCGTTTTCCGTAGGTGAAACCGGCAGGGTCGGAGGCGTTGGACGAAGAGAGATCGGTCACGGAAATCTTGCGGAAAGAGCCGTCAAAAAAGTGGTTCCGTCGGAAGTGGATTTCCCTTATACCATCCGTATCGTATCGGACATCCTCGAATCCAACGGCTCTTCCTCCATGGCATCGGTGTGCGGCGGCACCCTGGCTGCAATGGACGGTGGCGTACCGCTCACAAAACCGGTATCCGGCATCGCTATGGGCCTTATCAAGGAGGATGACCGATATGCTGTTCTTTCGGATATACTCGGCAACGAAGATCACCTCGGCGACATGGACTTCAAGGTCGCCGGTACAAAAGACGGCATCACGGCATGCCAGATGGATATCAAGATCGACGGGCTGGACTACCATATTCTCGAGCAGGCTCTTGATCAGGCAAGAAACGGGCGCCTGCACATCCTTGATAAAATGACAAGTGCCATCGCCGATCCGAGAGAAGAAATCGGCAAATACGCTCCTCGTCTCACCACAATCCAGATACCCGTGGATGCTATCGGTATGATTATCGGCAAAGGCGGTGAAACCATCAGAAGTATCACGGAAGAAACCGGCGCTGAAATCAACGTTGACGATGACGGTACGGTCACCATAGCATCACCCAGCGGTGAAGGGGCATCGGCGGCAATTGAAACCATCAAGACCCTTATATCCAAGCCGGAAGTGGGCCTGGTATACTCAGGCAAGGTCAGGGATATCCGCGAGGAACTGGGTGCGTTCGTTGAATTTCTCCCAAAAACCGACGGGCTTGTACATATCTCCGAGATTGCCAAAGAAAGGGTGGCAAAAGTGAGCGACCATCTGAAACCCGGTGACCGCATAAAGGTCAAGCTGATCGATATCCGCAAGGATCCGAGGACCGGCAAGACACGTTACGCACTCTCCATAAAAGCACTGCTTGACGTACCGGTTGAACCATCGGGAAACGGTTCATCTGCACAGGGAGAGCCAAACCAGTAAGCTGTTTTCAGGGCACCTCTATGTATTCCGCGCTTCAATTACCTCGTTGAGCGGATAGGAAAGGTTGCTCATGACAATTAATAGAAATGCCCTGTATAGAGGTGCCCAAAGGAAGAAAAAGAAAATCGGAAAAGCTGTGCAGCACCTGCTGCACGGCTTTTTTTCTTGCTCTCCGCGGAATATGCACAGGGATGCTTTTTCATTTTTGTGCGATTTTCTTTTCTTAAACCTAAATTGATCTCAAACAAAGGCACAATGGTTTTTCGAGGTGCCCGCAATTCAGAGCACAATATGCGTTACGACTTCTCCGGCATCGAGCGGAAATGGCAGAACTACTGGAAGGAAAACCGGACTTTTCAGTCTGACGGGAACCGGGAGAAACCGAAATATTACGTGCTTGACATGTTCCCCTATCCCAGCGGCTCGGGACTCCATGTGGGGCATCTTGAAGGATATACCGCTACGGATATCATTGCCCGCTACAAGCGGAGTCAGGGACACAATGTCCTGCACCCCATGGGATGGGATGCGTTCGGCCTCCCGGCCGAACAGTTCGCAATTAAAACCGGAACACACCCGAAGGTTGTCACCGAAAAAAATGTCGGCAGTTTCAAGGAAACGTTGCAGCGAATGGGTTTTTCCTACGACTGGAGCCGAGAAATCAACACAACCGATCCTGCATATTACCGATGGACACAGTGGATTTTTCTTCAGATGTTCGAGCGTGGGCTTGCCTATACGAGCGAGGTTGACATAAACTGGTGCGAAGAGTTGAAAACCGTGCTTGCAAACGAAGAGGTCGATGAGAAAATCGCCGACGGATATACCGTGGTTCGCAAACCTCTCCGGCAGTGGGTATTGAAAATAACCGCTTACGCAGAACGGCTGCTGGACGACCTCGACGAGTTAGACTGGCCCGAAAACGTCAAGCAGATGCAGCGAAACTGGATTGGGCGTTCCGAGGGAATCGAGATTGATTTTGAACTCTGTTGTCACAACCAGCCCCTGAAAGTTTACACAACTCGTCCTGACACCCTTTTCGGGACAAGTTATCTGGTTGTCTCACCGGAACACCATATGGCTGAAAAGCTTGCAACCGCTCAGCAACTTGTAGAAGTAAGAGAGTACATCGAACGCGCAAAACTGAAAACCGAGCTTGAACGCACCGGGCTGCAAAAAGAAAAAACAGGTGTGTTTACCGGATCATACGCGGTCAATCCGGCAAACGGGCAGGCCTTGCCTGTCTGGGTTTCAGATTTTGTGCTCACCTCCTACGGTACCGGAGCAATCATGTCAGTTCCGGCCCATGACAGCAGGGATTGGGAGTTTGCAAAAAAATTCGGCTTGCCGATCATGGAGGTCATCAAGAGCCCGCATGATGTCCAAGAAGCTGTTTTCGAGGGAAAAGACAGCGTCTGCGTGAATTCCTCGAACGATGAAATCAGCCTTGACGGTCTGCCATTTGACAGGGCATCCGATGTCATGGCCGGCTGGCTTGAAAAGAAAGGGAAAGGCAAAAGAACAGTCAACTTCAAACTTCGCGACTGGGTCTTCAGTCGTCAGCGTTACTGGGGGGAACCTATCCCGGTCAAACATTATGAAGACGGTTCCCTGCGCCCTGAAACGGATCTCCCGCTCACCCTGCCCGACATAGAAGCCTATCAGCCGACAACAACCGGCGAGTCTCCGCTTGCAAACATTCCGCAATGGCTGTATGGAACCGATGAACACGGAAAATTCCGGCGAGAGACCAACACTATGCCGCAGTGGGCGGGCAGTTGCTGGTACTATCTTCGATTCATCGACCCTGCAAACACCGAAAAACTTGTCGACCCGGAAAAAGAACGCTACTGGATGAATGTGGATCTTTACATCGGTGGAGCCGAACATGCGGTACTGCACCTCCTTTATGCCCGATTCTGGCATAAGGTGCTCTATGATCTCGGGGTTGTTTCAACAAAAGAGCCGTTCCGGAAGCTCTTTAACCAAGGCATGATCCTTGGAGAAGACAATGAAAAAATGTCCAAATCGCGAGGGAACGTGATTCCGGCTGACCATGTGCTCTCCTCATACGGAGCAGATGCAATACGACTTTACGAGATGTTCCTCGGCCCGCTTGAGCAGGTAAAACCCTGGAACACTCACGGCATCGAGGGAATCAGCCGTTTTCTGGCAAGGGTGTGGCGGCTGGTTTACCCTGAACCTGGCGGTCCCGTGTCCCTGACTGAAGACCCCTTGTCTGAAGATCTCTTGAGAACGATGCACAAGACCATCAAAAAGGTAAGCGAGGACACCGAACAACTGAAGTTCAACACGGCAATTGCAGAAATGATGGTGCTTGTCAATGAGCTCCATAAAGCAGAGTGCAGAAACAGAACTATCGTCGAAACGCTCCTCCTGCTGCTTTCCCCCTACGCACCCCATATCAGTGAAGAACTCTGGCAAGCCGCCGGTCACAGCACATCGACCATCTCCGAACCATGGCCGGCCTTCGACCCGGCGCTTGCAGCGGATAGCGAGGTAACCATCGCCGTTCAGGTGAATGGGAAACTCAGGGGCAGGGTTACCGCACCCGCAAAATCACCGAAAGAGATCCTGCTTGAAAAAGCACGCAATGATGAAACCGTTCAGAAATTCCTTGATGGAATGACTGTGGTAAAAGAAATTGTCGTACCTGACAGGCTGGTCAACTTTGTCGTGAAGCCGATATAAAGGCAGTGATTGACACATCAGGTCCAAAAACTACGCTTCAATTATTTTCAGAAGCCTGACCAGCTCCCGAAGCAAATCCCCGAGATTCCTGCCGTACTCGTCAGACAACTTCAACTGCTCCTTCAACAGTTGTATCTGCCTGTTTTTTTCACGCAGCATTACTGTCAAGGCCTCGGCGTCCGTACACGGCTTCCTGCTGTTTTCGTCGGTCAGACTCTTTTTTCCGGGAGACATGGGAGAAAGAATTTCGTTTGCGGCTGAAATACATAACATCATGCATCCGTACCCATACAATGCAGACGTTCCTTACGCTTCCTGATCTCCCTGTAATACAACTGAAGATAATACTCGCTTTTCCCCTGTACGCCCATGCGTACGGCTTCAGGAGTCACCCGTTTCCCTCTTCTGGCTGACTCCTCCTCCGCAATGGTCTTCCATATCCCCTTCCATGGAAGCTTCCGATGATCAATCTTTATCTCTTGTCCTTCCATATTTTTCGGTTTATTTTCCTTTATTTCTGTTTTCTTCTACTAACGATATTCCGCTACAGCGGAATATACAAAAAAACTTCATCATGACGGATAAAAGCACCCATTTCGGGAAAAGCTTAAGGCACATCCGTAAATCAGAAAATCTTACACTTCAAAGCTTCGCGCACAAGCTTGGCATATCAAAAAGCTTTATCAGTGAGGTCGAACGTGGCGAAAAAGAGCCGGGATACAAACTCATTAAATCGCTTAAGCGGAAATATCCTACTCTGAACCTTAATTATCTGATTGCCGAGGAAAGTACGTTACATGATAAACAGCGGCTCGACATCCTGGAAGAACGCATAAACCGCCTGCTTGATGTTGTGCAGGAAAAAGCTGAAAGCTACGGTATCCCGGACATTGTCGAAGTACCGTTTTTCTCCGGCAGAACAGGAAAAACCGGAGAACTCCCTTATACCGGAAAAGAAGAAACCGAATACATCAAACTACCTTTGACACTGGTTAAGCATCCCGGATCCTTCGCTTTCCACAGCACGAAAAACCTCCCGCCGCAGATTGATCAGGGCGATATACTGCTTGCAAAACAGGCGGTCGAACTAAAAGACAAGTGCATTGTGCTGGTTCTCAACGATAATCGGCCGACACTTGCAAGGACTGAGATAAAAAACAATACAACCGTTTTAACCGGCAGCAACGGCATGAACGTTACCGTCCAAGGTCCGAATAACGAAAACAAAATCCTCGGAGTTGTCTATCTGGTCATAAAGACGGTTTACTAAAAGGCACCCCTTCACCCGCGATCAGCGGTTGCGCTGTCGTCAATGAATACAATTATCGGTTTGCCTGCTCAGTGCTTTTTTTTGTATAATAATTTTTTAGTTAACCGCATGAGCATATTCCTACAAGGTATCCGAAAAAAACACCGGCCGGCATTCCATGCCTTTTACACTACAATTGTGACGCTCTTTTCATATACCTGGTAGGGGGGTAATCCCTTTTTGTTAATTTAAAATCTGGTACAAATGGCTAAGGACAGAAAACAAACAAATCAGAAACCAGCCGGGCAAGAGTCAATCAGTTCGGTTCTCTCGGAAAAAAGAAAGTTTCCTCCCCCCTCTGAATTTTCCGAAAATGCCCTCATCTCTTCAATGGATGAGTATAAAAAGCTTTACGCAAAAGCCGAAAAGGACCCGGCAAAATACTGGGCTGGCATCGCTGAAAATTTTCACTGGGAAGAAAAGTGGGACAACGTTCTCGAATGGAAAACTCCTTACGCAAAATGGTTTACCGGCGCTACCACAAACATCTGCTACAACGCTGTTGACCGACACGTAAGCAACTGGAGAAAAAACAAGGCCGCAATTATCTGGGAAGGCGAAGAAGGCGAACAGCGTGTTCTTACCTATGGGGAACTGCACCGCCAGGTAAGCAAATTTGCAAATGTTCTGAAAATCGCCGGTATCAAGCCCGGAGACAGGGTCGCCATCTATATGGGCATGGTGCCGGAACTGGCGATCGCGGTTCTTGCCTGCGCGCGTGTCGGAGCCGTCCATAACGTTATTTTCGCTGGTTTTTCGGCTCATGCCATTACCGAAAGAGTCAATGACTCAAGGGCCAAGCTCATTATCTGCTCTGATGGAACAAGAAGACGCGGCAAAACCATCAATCTCAAGGAAATCGTCGATGAAGCCATCGTCAACACCCCTTCGGTGCGCAGCGTGATCGTTTTGAAAGTTACCAACGAAAACGTGCACATGCATGACGGCATGGATCACTGGTGGCATGACCTTATGGGGCTGGCTCTTGATCACAACGATCCTGAGTTTGTTGAATCGGAACACCCCCTTTTCATCCTCTACACAAGCGGCTCTACCGGCAAACCGAAAGGCATCCTCCACACCACCGGAGGCTACATGGTGCATGTGGCGAACTCCTTCAAGCACGTGTTCGACATCAAGGACGAAGACATTTACTGGTGTACGGCTGATGTGGGATGGATCACGGGGCACAGCTATCTGGTTTACGGGCCGCTGCTCAACGGCGCAACCGTCATGATGTATGAAGGTGCGCCTAATTACCCGCAGTGGGACCGTTTCTGGGATATCATCAACCGTCACAAGGTCACCATACTTTACACCGCGCCAACCGCAATCCGTGCGTTTATTCGTGCAGGCGACGAATGGGTAACCAAACACGACCTGAGCTCTCTGCGGCTTCTCGGTACGGTTGGCGAGCCGATCAACCCGAAAGCATGGATGTGGTACCATAAGGTTATCGGCAAGGAAAACTGTCCGATTGTCGACACATGGTGGCAGACGGAAACCGGCGGCATACTTGTCTCTCCGCTTCCGGGCGCAACACCGACCAAGCCGGGCACCGCAACCCGGCCGCTTCCGGGCGTCCAGGTCGACGTTGTCCGCAAGGACGGAACATCCTGCAAACCAAATGAGGGCGGTTACCTGGTCATTAAAAAACCATGGCCTTCGATGCTCCGCACCATCTACGGTGACAACAAGCGATATGAGGACACTTACTGGTCCGAGTTCAAGGAAATGTACTTTACCGGGGACGGGGCCCGGAAAGATGAAGACGGCTATATCTGGATCATGGGACGAGTCGATGATGTCGTCAACGTTTCGGGACACCGCCTCGGCACGAGTGAGGTTGAAAGTGCTCTTGTCGCCCATGAAGCGGTTGCCGAAGCGGCCGTTGTCAGCCGTCCTGACGAAATCAAGGGCAACGCTCTCATCGCGTTTGTTACGCTCAAGGACGAATATGAAGGGGGCATGAAGCTCCGGGATGATCTCCGCAACCATGTCTCCAGTGAAATCGGCCCGATCGCCAAACCGGATGAAATCAGATGGGCGCAGGGACTCCCGAAAACAAGAAGCGGCAAGATCATGCGCCGCCTGCTTCGCGAGCTTGCTTCAACCAAAGAAATCAAGGGAGATGTCACCACTCTCGAGGATTTCGGTGTACTGGAACAGCTTCGTGAACAGGAAGAAGAGGAGTAGCTCCACACAACCCGCACGCCAAGAAGAGAAGCCGTCTGCCGGACGGCTTCTTCTTGAAGGAAAATATAGGGCACCTCTATTTATTGTCATGAGCGGTTCAAGTGCAAGGCGAACGGAGCGCTCATGACTCCCCTTTCAACCCCGAAACCCGATACCGACCCCGATTTCCGAAAGAGAGAAAATCGGAGTTCGCCGTCGGTATCGGAATCGGGAATCGAAAAGTATTGTTATGGTAGCTCGTTAGCTGAATGGCAATGCTCAGCACATGTCACCGTGTGCTACTTACACTCACTGGTTCATCTGCCAGATAATGAAATTCAGGTACGATGCAAAACTTACCCACAGCAGATAGGGAATCAAAAGGTACGCCGCGACTGCAGAGACCGCTTTGAAACGTATTATAGTAACCACTATTGCAAGCCAGAGCACTATGATCTCGATAAAACCCAGAAAAGGTGACCGGAGCCCGAAAAATGTTGCCGACCAGCCGAGGTTCAGAAGAAGCTGAGCACCAAAAATCGTTACCGCAGTTTTGACACCCGGTTTGTCAAACCCGTCTTCGATAATGATTGCAAGCGATACCCCCATAAGCACAAAGAGCACGGTCCATACGGGCGGAAACAGCCAGTCAGGCGGATTCCATGAGGGTTTGTTTAACACGGTGTAATACCATTCCGATCCCTGTTCCGGAGTAAACACACTGCCCCCGAAAGCAAAAAGCATACAGAGGACGATAGAGCCGATGAGTTGTCCGGGTTTGACTTTCATAAACGTCTTGTTTTCGTTTTTTTTTCATCAGGGTTACGTATAAAAGATAACATAACCCTGCCAATTTCAAGACATGGCACAAAAAGCTTTTTGTAAAAGAAAAAAATCCCCGGAAAAAGGTGACGAAATGTATATTGTCACGCGTTACAAGAAATGAGGGCACCTCTATTAATTTGTTGCGCGCCCTGATTACTTCGTTGTCTTGTACTTGAACCGCTCATGACAATACATAGCCTGAATAATTCACCAAAGGAATAAAAAAAGAGGGAGAGAGAAAAGTAGGAAAGTGCTATGTGTCAGGCGGGAAGATAATCGGAATCAGGTTTCGATACCGATTCCGATACCGACGGTGAATTCCGAAAAGAGAAAATCGGAGATCGGGGTCGGTATCGGGTTTCGGGGTCGAAAAAGTAGTGACAGTGACGAGTGACAAAGGGGAAAGTTGGCAGTAGGCAAGGGAAGAAAGAAAAGATCGATTTCCGATACCGACGGCGACCCCCGAAAGAAACAAACGGAAATCAAAGGTTGGGTTTCAAGATCCATCTTTTGCCTTTTGACCTTGCCTTTCTTGGCATGGATTCCGGTTCTCGTGTGAAAGCTGCAGTCCAAGTGTTCAGACTTTCATGAATTACTCAGGATAGAGGTGCCCATGGTTAAAAATCACAGTCAACCAATACCGGAAAGAAATTCATCATGAGCAGAGAACTCGAGACTGCCGTAGCCGCCGCCAGGGAAGCCGGCAGTATAGCTCTCAGGAAGTTCGGCGAACTCGATTCGGCGGAAATACATCCCAAAGAGTATAAAGATTTTGTCACGGAAGTCGACCAGGCTTGTGAACAATGTATTGCTTCTGCTATTGCCAGAGCGTTTCCGGCAGACGGTATGCTGTGTGAGGAAGGCAGTGCTGCAAACGGACGGTCGGGAAGAAAGTGGATTGTCGACCCGCTTGACGGAACCCTGAATTTTATTCATTCCTTCCCCGCTTTTTCAATAAGCATAGCATTGAACGATCCTCATAACGAACTGCTTGCCGGTGTTGTTTATCAACCGGTCCTCGACGAGCTTTTTACCGCGGAAAAGGGAAAAGGTGCGTACCTGAACGGAAAACGCATCCGCGTTTCCGTACGCAATAATCCCGAGCACCTCCTTGTAGCAACCGGCATACCGTTCAAGGAATACCACTATCTTGAACCGTATGTCTCGATGCTCAAAGATGTCATCCATGACTCGGCAGGGATCCGAAGGGCGGGGTCGGCTGCAATTGATCTTGCCTATACAGCATGCGGAAGGTTCGATGCGTTCTGGGAATACAAACTTTTTCCGTGGGATTACTCCGCGGGTGTGCTTCTGGTAAGAGAAGCCGGAGGTATAGTCACCGGGTTCGGCGGCAACAGCGATGTCAACATGCACCATAGCATCATAGCAGGCAACTCCTTCACACATCCGCTGATTTTAGAAAAAGCAAAAAAGCATTTTAAAAAGCATATGTAAGGGGTTCTTATGGCGGCTGCATGCAGGATACGGCCTACTTCCCGGCACGCCGCGGGATGCTGATTTTCCCTCAATCGCCCCCTCAGACAGCCTGATCCGAGGTTATTTGAATGGTTGAACAGCTTTGTTATCTTAGGGGTTTACATTCTTCAGATTTTAATCAGCTTATTTCCGGATGAACTCTTCAGCCGGGACAACGGTCAAAAAATGCTCATTCATCAGCGAACACTGAAAAAAGAAGCTTCCCTTCAGGGAACTGGTCTACATACCGGCCGGAAGTGTATGATAACCTTTAAACCGGCACCTGAAAACTACGGCTACCGGTTTGTAAGGACCGATGTCGAGAACTGCCCCGAGATACCTGCAGTCATAGACAATGTTGCAAATGTATGCCGCGGCACAACCATCGAATTCGAAGGCAACGAGGTGCGCACAACCGAGCATGTGCTCGCAGCGCTTTACGGATTACAGATAGATAACTGCAAAATAGAACTGAACGGCCCGGAACCGCCCGTCATGGATGGCAGTTCGATGCAGTTTGCCAAAGCTCTCGTCTCCGCAGGGCTTGTCGAGCAGGAGGAGCCAAAAAATTACCTTGTGATCGATGAAACCATAGAGTTCCATGACCCTGAAAAGAACGTCGATATTGTTGCCCTGCCGCTCGAGGGTTTCAGAACTACCGTAATGGTTGACTACAAAAACCCTGCCTTGGGTTCACAGCATTCCGGGCTTTTTGACCTTGAAAAGGAGTTTCTGAGTGATTTCGCTCCGTGCAGGACTTTCTGTTTCCTGAGTGAAGTCGAAGCGCTCGCAAACATAGGAATCATAAAGGGCGGAGATCTTGACAACGCTATCGTTATCGTTGACAAGAACATGTCTCAAACCGAACTGGCTATGCTTGCGGAAAAGATCGGTGTGGGCAGCTCTCAACTTGTCCTTGGTGAAAACGGTATTCTCAACAACCGGAAATTACGGTTTAAAAACGAACCTGCACGCCACAAATTGCTTGACCTGATCGGCGACATAGCCTTACTCGGCATGCCCCTGAGGGCACAAATACTTGCAGCACGTCCAGGCCACGCGTCGAATGTCGAGTTTGTCAAACAGTTGAAAAAATATGCCGACCGAAACAAACTGGCCCGTCAGTTTCAGCACGAAAAGAAATCCGGTGTGATTTTCGATATCAATGCCATCCAGAAAATCCTTCCTCACCGCTATCCGTTCCTGCTGATCGATAAAATCATCGAGTTCAAACTCGACGAGAAAATCGTATCAACCAAGAACGTCACGATAAACGAGGAATTTTTTCAGGGACATTTCCCCGGAAACCCTATCATGCCAGGTGTACTCATTGTGGAAGCCATGGCGCAGACCGGAGGCATTATGATGCTGAACGGTAACGACAACATCCATGACATGCAGGTATTTTTTATGGGAATCGACAAGGCAAGGTTCCGCAAACCTGTCGTTCCGGGAGACACACTGGTTATCGAAGCAATCATGACAAGCCGCCGCCGCAGCGTTTGCCAGTTTGACGCAAAAGCTTACGTACGCGGAGATCTCGTATGTGAAGCGTCGCTTATGGCAACCGTAATGGAAAAAAAGAGTGAATCTCAGGACTCAAGACCCGACTCGAGTCCCTGCTGAATCCGGTAAAATCTCAGACAATACTGTATAAAGGAAACCAGCAGCATAACAACTGAAAGGTACATAAAGATCTCCCGAACAGGGTATCGCTCAAAAAAGGGATGAGGCCAAACCATGGAAAAAAACATCATGGAGACAAAGCCCACCGCCCATTTACCCGGCCATAATGATGTTGTGATAACCTTGTGGTGATGTTTTACATATGCAGCCCCAATGAAAATCAACAGATCCCGCGCCACAACAAAAACAACAAACCAGACAGGCAGCTCCCCGATAACCGTGAAGTAAACGGCAACGGCAGCGAGACAGAGCTTATCGGCCAGAGGATCGAGAATCTTGCCCATCTCTGACACCTCATTTGTCCAGCGAGCCGTCTGGCCATCGAACCAGTCGGTCAGTACCGCAATAACGAGAATCGCGTTCGCGGTCCATATTTCCCCTTTATCAAAATAATAGATAAAAAAAGGAATAAGCAGAACCCTGAGCAGGCTCAGGGAGTTCGGCAGATTGACAATGTGGCCTTTCACAGCTTTCTTTTAATTTTTCTAAAACACTCTACCCTACAGTACCAGGCCGGGATTTGCCTTCACAAACTCGGACCAGTTGTCCCCGGGCGGCGATATGGCTTTTTTTCTCCGGACGGAACCGCCTGCACCTTCCCGCAGCAGATCACAAAGAGCTATTCCAAGAGCATCTGTAATATCGTAAGGCCTTACCGGCTCACCGATACCGAGAAAATGTCTCGCCATATAAGCAACCTGCTCTTTGCTGGCCCCGCCTCTGCCGGTAAGCATCTGTTTCACTTCACGGGGAGCATACTCGCGCAACGCAAGCCCGCTGTTCATGGCAAGCGCCACGACCGCCCCCCTTACCTGACCGAGCTTAAGCGCAGACTGAGCGTTTCGGTTTACGTAAGCCGTTTCAAGGGCCAGCCTTGCAGGCCGGTTTTCGAAAATAAGCTCTTCAAGCTCATCGTAGATCACCTTGATCCTTTCGGGGATACTCTGCCGGGAATTCAGCCGGATAACCCCGCAGGCAACAAGGGAAAACAATCCCCCTTCACACCTCACGATGCCGTAACCGGTTTTTACACTGCCGGGATCAACCCCGATAACGATCATAGCTCAGGAATCAAAACTTTTCATTGTCTGCTCGCTGACCTCGAGATTACTGTAGACCGCCTGAACATCATCACAGCTTTCAAGAGCATCGATGAGCTTGACAGCCTTGGAAGCATCGTCAGGACCCGGTTCAACAAAATTATCCGGCACCATGTCTGTCTTAGCGTTTTCATAAACAATACCTGCCTCGTCCAGTGCCTTTTTTGCTGTCTCAAGATCTTTTACATCGGTAATCACATTAAAATAGTGCTCATCTTCGCTGTCAAGGTCCTCGAGACCGGCTTCAAGGAGGGCCTCCATAAGCTGTTCCTCGCTCACGGCGGCTTTCGGAACATCGATGCTGCCCTTCCTCTGAAACATCCAGCTTACGCTGCCGTTTTCACCAAGCGAACCATTGTGACGGGTCATGATGTGCCGGACATCGGCAACAGTCCTGTTGCGGTTATCGGTCGCGGTCTCAATGATAAGCGCAATACCTCCCGGCCCGTAGCCCTCATAGGCTATCTCTTCATAGTGCACACCCTCGAGCTCTCCTGTCCCTTTCTTGATGGCTCGCTGTATATTCTCATGGGGCATAGAGTTCATCTTTGCATTGTCAACAGCGAGACGGAGCCGCGGATTTCCTGCAGGGTCCCCTCCTCCTATCTTCGCTGCAATGGTGATCTCACGAACCAGCTTTGTGAACAAATTGCCTCTTTTCTGGTCAGTCGCGGCTTTCTTCCTCTTGATCGTTGACCATTTACTGTGTCCGGACATAATAAAAACTTGCTAATTGTGAAGAGGGTAATGACCCGTTTATGATAATAGATTTATTTTCTTTAACCTAAGTTGAGCAGTTGTGCGGCTGGATAGCCAAATGGCTCAAAGCGATCAGTTCAGGGTTACATAATGCCAATCTGCACTACCGCAAATTAATCACAAGAAAAAATAATGGCAAACCAGTTGGTTGCATATCAGGGTGAACCCGGCGCATACAGCGAGATTGCTGCTCTGCGCTTCGGTATACCCAAACCGTTCGAAACATTTGACGAGGCCTTTTACGCAGTGGAACACGGCAAAGTTCCATGCGCGGTCATTCCCATTGAAAATTCTCTCGGCGGCAGCATCCATAACAATTACGATCTGCTGATTCAGCATCCCGTGCGTATAACCGCTGAAACTTTCGTCAAGGTGGAACACTGCCTGCTGGGACTGCCTGGGGCGTCCGTGGACAACAACGGGAAAGTACTGTCACATCCCCAGGCACTTGCCCAATGCCGTAATTTCTTCGCGGCCCACAGAAACCTCAAACCTGAAGTAGCATACGACACAGCGGGCAGCGCAAAAATCATCGCCGATAAGGGAAATCCGGACCATTTCGCCATCGCCTCAAAAAGAGCCGGCGAACTCTACGGTTTGAAAATCCTCCGGGAAAACCTTGCCGACGAGGACTGGAACATTACCCGTTTTTTCTGCATCACCCATGAAGGACATACTGCCGATATCGAGTTAAAGAAAAAACCGAACACTACAAGGCAGAAAACATCGATTGTTTTTACCCTTCCCAATGAGCAGGGCTCACTTTTCAAGGCGATGGCGACACTTGCGTTGCGGCACATCGACATGACAAAAATCGAGTCCAGACCGTCGAGAATGAAAGCTTTCGAATATTTTTTCTATGTGGATTTCATCGGTTACGAAAACGATACCAATATTCATAACGCCCTGGCACATCTCAGGGAGTTTGCAACAATGGTTAAAGTCCTGGGCAGTTATGGCGTCGTTGAATAATACCGGTCATCTGCAACTGACATTCGACATGAACGAACTCTCAACCGCGGAAAACCCGGAAAGTTACAAGGAAAAACCCTCGCTCTTTCTGCTTGATGGCATGGCGCTGGTTTACCGGTCTTTCTTTGCCTTGCAGCGCACGGCAATGAGAACGAAGGGCGGCATTCCAACAGGCGCAACCTATGGATTCCTCACGACGCTGCTGAAGATATTCGAAACCTACAACCCGAAATATCTCGCTGTGGCATTTGACAGTAAGGAAAAAACTTTTCGGCACAAACTCTATGCTCCATACAAGGCAAACCGCCCGGAACCTCCCGAGGATCTTATCGCACAGCTGGATGTGATCTTCAAGCTTGTCGAAGCAATGCGGATACCCGTTCTCAAGCAGCCGGGCTACGAAGCCGACGATTTGATAGGGACCGCTGCCAGAAAATTCGAGCACCAGTGTTCGGTTTACATCGTCACACCGGACAAGGACCTCGCACAGCTTGTCCATGACGGCGTTAAAATCCTCAAGCCCGGCAAAAGACAAAATGAACTGGAACTTCTGGGTGACCGAGAAATCAGGGAGCGGTTCGGCGTGTCACCGGACCGCTTTACCGATCTTCTGACCCTTACCGGTGACAGCTCGGACAACATACCCGGAGCAAAAGGAATAGGGCCGAAAACCGCTTCAAAACTTCTCAATACCTACGGCAACCTGGAAACTGTTCTGGAACATCTTGACGAACTGCCTTCGAAATCACGTGAAAGCCTCCAGGAGTTTGAACCCAGCCGAAAACTGGTTCAGGATCTTGTTACGGTCAGGACCGACCTCGACCTTGCCACGACACTGCATGAACTCGAATGCGGGAAAGTGGACGGCCCGAAGCTTTTCGATCTGCTTGAGAAGCTGGAAATGAAAAGCGTTGTCGCAAAAATTCCACAAATCTTTCCGGGAACATATCCAGCCGCGCAAAATATCCCTGAAAATCCCGATTCGTCCGTCTCTCCTCCGGAAGGGACAGCATATCATCTCGTAGACAGTGAAAGCAGCGTAAAGGAACTGGCAAAAAAACTTGAAAAACTGGACAGCCTTGCAATCGATACCGAAACAACCAGTTTGAACACCTTTGACGCAGAACTTGTGGGAATGTCGGTCAGCTGGAAACCCGGAGAAGCATATTTCATGTACTTTACAGATGACGGCCTGAGCGCCGAAAAAACGCTCGGCACACTTAAACCTGTGCTTGAAAACCCTGCCATTGAAAAGACAGGGCAAAATCTCAAGTACGACATCCTTGTACTTAAAAAATACGGCATACGACTTACCCCGGTCGGTTTCGATACCATGCTTGCAAGCTATGCCATCAACCCCGAGGAAAAACACAACCTCGACGATCTCGCCGCACGGCACCTTGGTTACCGGACAATAACATACAGTGACCTTACCGGCAGCGGGAAAAGCGCTCTCTGCATGCGCGAGGTTCCTGTCGATAAACTCACTGTTTATGCGTGTCAGGACGCGGACATCGCCCTGCAGCTCGAGCAAAGCCAGAAAACGGTGCTCAAGGAAAACAGTGAGCTTGAGCAGCTTTGCCGGAACATAGAGTTCCCGCTTGTCGAAGTGCTTGCGGACATGGAATACGAGGGCATCGCTCTCGATACTGCACAGTTGGAACGAACGGCGGAAACAGTCAACCGGCAGCTTGCGGCTCTTACCGACAGGATCTATGAAACGGCGGGCGCCAGCTTCAACATCGATTCGCCGAAACAGCTTGGAAACATTCTTTTCAATGTTCTCGGCCTGCCCGCGAAAAAAACCACCAAAACCGGCTATTCAACCAATGTCCAGGTACTCGAAGAGCTGGCATCGCTCCACCCGGTAGCAAAGGACATCCTGGAATACCGCAGCCTCCAGAAACTCAAGACCACCTATATCGAAGCCCTGCCAAGAATGCTCAACCCTCAGACAGGCAGACTGCACACCTCATTTAACCAGCACATTACCGCAACGGGCCGGCTTTCATCATCAAACCCCAATCTGCAGAATATCCCGATACGCACACCGCTGGGCAAAGAAATCCGCAAAGCTTTCATACCCTCGAACAGGAGCAACTACCTGCTCTCTGCCGATTATTCCCAGATCGAGCTCCGTATTGCGGCCGAAATATCGCAGGATCCCCAGCTCATAGCCGCATTCATGAATCGGGAGGACATTCATGCCGCAACCGCAAAAACCATTTTCGATACGGACAGGATAACCGACGACATGAGGAGAAAAGCCAAGGAGGTAAACTTCGGTGTTCTTTACGGCATTCAACCTTACGGACTGGCTCAGCGATTGAACATTCCGCAAAAAGAAGCCAAGGCTATCATTGAAACCTACACGTCGAAGTACCCCAAACTGTTCGAGGCCCTGCAGAAAACCATCAGCCAAGCCATCGAAAAAGAATATGTCACCACGTTGATCGGACGCAGAAGGTATATCGACAACCTTCGCAGCAGGAACAGGAACATTCAGAAAGCTGCGGAACGTGCCGCCATGAACACACCCATACAGGGCACGGCTGCGGATATCATCAAGTGCGCAATGAGTCTTATCGCTAAAGAAATCAAAAAAAACGGCATGCAGTCCTCCATGCTCCTGCAAGTCCACGATGAACTGGTTTTCGAAACAACCGAACAGGAAAAAGAAACTCTTGCAAACATGGCAGCCGATTGCATGGAGAACGCGGCTAAAACATGCGGCCTCAAAACCGTACCCGTAGAAATCGAAATCGGCACCGGAAAAAACTGGCTGGACGCTCACTGAGACCAAAGGCGTGTATTGCCGAACAAAAAACTTTTTTTATATTTTCGAAGTTTGTGAAGATATTCCCTGCACATGCCAAGAAACGGAGACTAATGTTTTCCAGAAAACGCTTCTACTATCTCACAGAAGATGGCAGGTTTTTGCCGTTGAACTTTCCGACTTTACTGCTGGCAGGTGCTCTCCTCATTTCTCTTATCTCGGTGACAGCGGTCTCCGGTTTTCGTAACACAGCATCTTCCGAACTCTCATCGTGCAGCGAAACCCTCGCTTCACTGCAAAAGCAAATCAACGGGCTCGAACAAGAGCTCGAGTCACTTTCAGCATCAGACAATCATCTACGGCTTGCGGTAAACCTTCCGGTTGTATCTGAAGAAGAAAAAAGCATGGGTACCGGCGGGAGCCGTACCAGCAACCTTTTTGCAAACCATGAGCCGTTGGCGCATCTTCTGGCGATGACCGAAAAGAAGATCGACAACCTCAGCCTTAAGATCAAACAGCAGAAGGAAAGCCATAAAAAGATTCAGGCCACCTGGGACGAAAACCAGAGACTTTTCGCGTCGCTCCCTGTGCTGAAACCGATAAACGGCCCGGTTACCAGCGGTTTTGGTGTGCGCTTCCATCCGATATACAAACGGCATGTGCACCACGACGGCATTGATTTCTCCGCACCGGTCGGCACAAAGGTCTATGCTCCCGGGGACGGCACCGTCCGCTACACAGGATATAATTTCGGTTACGGCAACAAGGTTGTCATTGATCACGGGTTTGGTTACAGAACGGTTTATGCCCACCTTTCAAAATCGTTGGTTACAACCGGGCAAAAAGTAAAACGGGGCGACATCATCGCTCTTTCAGGCAACACGGGCGTTTCCACAGGCCCTCACCTGCATTACGAGATTCACAAAAACTATCAGAAAATAAATCCATCCGCATACTTTTTCGATAATTTTACACCAGAAAGTTTCCTGACAGCAAAACCAGCGTCAACGCAGAGCAATAGCAACTCACAAATCTGAACTAACACGTAACCATATGTTCTGGAACCTGGACCTGGCAAGGTATATTGCCGACGCACCATGGCCTGCCACAAAGGAAGAATTAATTGACTTCGCGAATCGTACAGGTGCCCCCCAAGCTGTCATTGACAACCTGACCGACCTGCCTGAAAGTGATGAACTGTATGAAAGCCTTGAAGAAATATGGCCTGACTATCCCACGGATGAAGATTTCTGTTATGGAGATGAAGAGCCTATAAATTAGAAGAAGATCATTACAACACATGATTTTTTTTTACATAAAAAAACTATCCGGCTGTGCACGGCATTCCTGATACTCTCGATTATCACGCCGACTTTTCCCCCCCAATTGTGCATAGCCCAAAAACAGAGCGGTGCTGAACCTGAAAATCAGGTCTACGTTAAAAACATATCGATAACAGGAAACCGGGCCATAAGCAAGGACGAAATCCTGGAAGTCATGTCCACTTCGAAGGGCCTTTTCAACCAGGAAGATTTTAACCGTGATACCGCCCTGATAAAAAAACTCTACACCTACAAGGGCTTCTTTCACGCGGCCATCGATACCTCTATCACACGATCCGACACAAACAACAGGATTACCATCAACATAGGCATTGAAGAAAGTTCTCCTTCGAGGATTGATTCGGTCCGTTATGAGGGTATCGGTGAAATTTCGGACTTTTTGAAAAAAAGATACTTGAACGAAAGCAAGCTCAAACGCGACTCGATTTTCACGGTTGATCGACTCATAGAGGAAAGGGACCGAACAATTGATTTTTTCAAAGAGCACGGTTATGCATTCATGCATGAAGACAGCATCCGCATACAGGTGGATACCGTCGGGGTACTGGCCGGTATACTGGTTAACGTCAAACTTCCCCGGCTGCTTGAATACGGTCCCTTGCAGGTTGTTGTCCACGATCCGTTCACCAGAGCCGGTGCCGATCTTCCGGAACTAAAAACAACCCGTCAGGACAGTATCGATATCGCTGTTTACGGAGATCAGAAAATTTCCCCCGACCTCATCACGAACTTTACCGCTTACCGGTCCGGGGACACAACCCGTCAGTCGCTGCAGCGAAAAACCCTGCAGAATTTCGGATCGACAAATGTCTTTTCCTCTGTCTTTATCCGAAAAGACTCGGTTGTCGAGGGCAAACTTCATACATCGATCCATCTTGAGCCCAAACCGAAACACCTCATCGAGCCTAAAATCTACATGGATAACCGTTACGGTAATTTTTTCATAGGAACATCGCTGGGCTATGAAAACAAGAATCTTTTCGGGGGAGCGGAGAACCTGACAGTAAAAACCGATTTCGGCATGCAGGTCACCGACTCGAATGATCTGCTTAAAAATCTTGAAGAGGACCAGTACACAACATACCGGCCCTATGAATTCGGAATCTCGGTAAACCTTGCCATGCCCGAGCTGAAAAAACCGGGCAACATCTATGCAGGGACATTCGAGTATTCCCGCTCCCGCTTGCCAATCCTTCTCGATAACCAGAAAGGTCTGCTGCGCATGAGCTACAATGCCCAGCTCACCCAAAAATCACGCCTGAATTTCGATTTCTTCGAGCTTGAACTGGTAAAGAAAGATTCTCTTGACGGCTTTAAACAACTGTTCAAAACCGATCTGGCAGAACATATCGGTGTTGATCCTTTAGATGCAATTGCAGTGGACAACAGCCTCGACAGCCTTCTACAGACCAATATCAATCAGACCTTCCGCCTGCAGTATTTTTACTCAAACCGGAATGACCCGGCACGCAGGACAACCTATACCTGGAATGTCAACATCGAAGAGGTCGGCGGGCTTGCCTATCTTATCGACGAATATCTCGATACCCGCAATTATAAAGGGTTTACGGAAAACGATCCGCAGATTTTCGGTACCCCCTATTCACAGTTTGTCAAGGCAAGCGGGCAATTCACTTTCACCAAAGACCTGACAGAACAACAGCAGCTTGCCGGAAGGGTATTTCTCGGGGCGATGACCCCGTATGGAAAAGCCGATGCAACACCGGACGAACGCCGTTTCTACGCTGGCGGGCCGAACAGTATGAGGGGATGGCTGTTCAACACACTGGGTCCCGGAGGCAACAAAAGCGAGGCTGCGGCCACACTGGGCGCAGACATAAAAATTGAAAGCAGCCTCGAATATCGTCTGAAATTCTTTGAAATTTTCGGACAGCCATCGGGTATCGCCTTCTTCACCGACGTTGGAAACATCTGGGACAGAAAGGGCCCTTACGGCCTGACTCTCAAGTCTCTTTACAAAGATATCGCGTGGGATGCCGGCATCGGCCTGCGTATAGGCTCACCTATCGGCCCATTCCGCTTTGATTTTGGCTACAAGCTTTACGATCCTTCTCAGACAAAACCCTGGCAGTTCTCCAACTTGAGTATCGGGGATTTCACGTTCAATTTTGGAATTGGCGAGCCTTTTTAATACATAGATACAGCATTTATCAAGCAACCTTCAATGTGCCAATCAATGCAGGTAAACAAGACTCTTCTCGCTCCGTCCATCCTTTCAGCTGATTTCACACAGCTTTCAACATCCGTTGAGCTTGCTGAAAAAGCCGGCGCAGACTGGATCCACTGTGATGTCATGGACGGCCATTTTGTACCGAACATAACGTTCGGCCCTTTTATCGTAAAGGCAATCGCACAGTGTACAAACCTCACCATTGATACGCACCTGATGATTTCCGATCCGGATGCCTACATCCCGGACTTCGTAAAAGCCGGTTCTCATCAAATAACCGTTCACCAGGAAACCTGCTTCCATCTGCACAGAAGTGTCCAGTTCATTAAAAGCCTGGGTGCAAAAGCCGGTGTATCGATTAATCCGGCAACACCGGTATCGACACTTGAATCGATATTGCCGGATCTCGACCTTGTTCTGCTTATGTCGGTAAACCCTGGATTCGGGGGTCAGAAGTTCATCCCTTCATCCCTGCACAAGGTCAGGCAGCTTGATACCGTCCGCAATACACTCAATCCGGAAATGATTATTGCCGTTGACGGAGGGGTAACGGTTGACAACGCCCAGGACCTCGTCTCGGCGGGCGCCGATGCCCTGATTGCCGGCACGGCTTTTTTCAAGGCTGAAAACCCTGCCGAAGCCGCAGCAAAAATCAAGTCCGCTTCCAGGTAAACTGCCGCAGCTCGGGGCCAAGCAGACCTTCGCCGATCAGGACCGCGTCAAACGACGCCTCCTGCATCATCTCGACATCTGAAGTCCGTTTCAGACCGCTTTCCGAAACTGAAACCATCCCGTCAGGTATAGCAGGCCTGAGACGAAGCGCTGTTTCGAGAGTAACGCTGAAGTCCCTCAGGTCCCGGTTGTTGATCCCCACAACAGACGCTCCGGTTTCCAGAGCACAGTCCAGTTCAGAACGGTCATGCACTTCTACAAGGGCATCAAGGCCTATACCGGCCGCAAGCTGCAGATAGTCCCTGAGCCGGACTTTGTCGAGCGCTGCCACAATAAACAAAACAGCGTCAGCACCTATTAGACGGGCCTCGTAAATCTGTGACTCGTCGATAATAAAATCCTTGCGCAAAACAGGAAGATCAAAGGAACCGCTCACCTGCCGGAGATACTCGTTCGAGCCTTGAAAAAAGTTTCGGTCAGTAAGCACGGAAAATGCAGAAGCGCCTATTTCAGCATAACAGCGGGCAATTTCAAGAGGGTTGAAGTTTTCAATCATGACTCCCCTGGAAGGTGAAGCCTTTTTTACTTCGGCAATGAGCCGCACAACACCGTCCTCATTTCTTAACGCTGCCCCGAACTCCCTTGTCCGGGGAAGATCCGCCTCCGCGTCACGGTAACGCGCTGCCGGAGCCTGCTGCTTTAAAACATCTACCTCGCAGGCCTTGTGTTCAAGTATTTTTGTAAGATACGTGGTCATGAGGAAGAAGCTGTTCCGGCCATACCTCTCAACTCGCTCTCGAAATCAACGATCTGACTGATATTGTCCAGAAACCACGGATCTATACCGGTCGACTGGTGGACCTCCTCGATGGTTGCACCTGCCTGAAAAGCATAACGGAGATAGAACACCCGGTCTGCTTTCGGTACCTTTATCTTTTCAAGCAGATCTTCCTTGGCAAATTTTTTCTGCTGCTGCGTCATTCCGATAACGTTCATGATATCCTTTCCGTCACAGCCCAGCCCGGCACGGCCGATTTCAAGCCCGCGCAGGGACTTCTGGAGTGCTTCCCGGAAATTGCTCCCGAAAGCCATAACCTCTCCGACAGACTTCATCTGAACACCAAGTTTCGCGTCAACATTCCTAAACTTCTCGAAATCCCACCTGGGCACTTTCACGACACAGTAATCAATAGCCGGCTCGAAGCTTGCCGGAGTTGACTTGGTGATATCGTTCCGGATTTCATCGAGCGTATAGCCAACTGCAAGCTTTGCAGCAACTTTGGCGATAGGAAACCCGGTAGCCTTCGAAGCGAGTGCGGAACTTCGAGAGACTCTGGGGTTCATCTCGATAACAATAACTCTCCCGTTCTCGGGATTGATGGCAAACTGAATATTACTGCCGCCGGTTTCAACTCCTATTTCGCGGATAATTTTTATCGATGCATCTCTCAATGTCTGGTACTGACGATCGGAAAGCGTTTGGGCAGGAGCCACGGTAATGCTGTCACCGGTATGCACACCCATCGGGTCCACATTTTCGATAGAGCAAACAATAATAACGTTGTCCGCAAGGTCACGGATAACCTCAAGCTCAAACTCCTTCCATCCTATAAGACACTCTTCGACAAGCACCTCACCGATAGGACTCTCGGCAATACCACGCCTGACGGCATCATAGTAATCAGCCTTGGTTTCCGCAAAACCTCCACCGGTCCCCCCAAGGGTGAACGAAGGCCGTATAACCATTGGAAGCCCTATCTCTTCAAGAGCCTCCTTGGCTTCCTTTTCGTTACGCACAAAAAAACCTTGCGCCATCTCGAGGCCGAGTTTCTTCATGGCGTCGCTGAAAAATTCCCGGTTTTCAGCTTTTCTTATAGCCCTGAGCTTGGCACCGATGAGTTCAACACCGTTTCGCTCCAGTACTCCGCTTTCGGCAAGGCTTACAGCAGTGTTCAGCGCTGTCTGCCCCCCCATAGTCGGCAGCAGGGCGTCCGGTTTTTCCTTCTCGATAATTTTCCGGACATACTCAGGCGTAATCGGCTCAATGTAAGTACTATCAGCAAACTCTATATCCGTCATGATAGTCGCCGGATTGCTGTTCACAAGAATAACTCTGTAATCATCTTCCTTGAGGGATCGACAAGCTTGTGTACCGGAGTAATCAAACTCACATGCCTGACCGATAACAATCGGACCGGCCCCTATCACTAAAATCGACTTAATATCTTCCCGTTTTGGCACTTTTTTCTGTTTTAAACTTTAACGATAAACGATGGTAATGTAAAAAAAATGTCTCTACTCTATAACCCGTATGGCCTCCTGATGAAATCCGCCGGATTCACGGCGATACCAGGAAGTAACGGCTGCCGGCTGCATATTCTGAACAGAAATGATGATCATGGAATGGCCCGGCTTGGCAAAATTAATGTCATTGTTTGAAGGAATAGCTGCCGAATTGATGTGAGAGTGATAAGACCCTACAATCTCGTACCCGAGACCTTTTGCTTCCCGCTCCACATCCAGGTATTCCGAAAAAGAAATCTCAAAACCGTGCTCTTTACCGCTGTAGAGCACATTGGCGCATGGCGCTATTTCATAAACCAAATTCTCATAGTCCTCCCCTTCATGGCTCGGCCGTATGATTCCGGCTAAGAGACCGCAGCATTCATAAGGTGTTTCCCTTAATGCGTGTTCCTGTATTATCTCGAATTGGCGACGAAATAACTGCATCTATTTTTAACCTGTCAGGAAAGTGCTTTCACCCCGATGTCACGGCGGTAATACACACCTTCAAAATCCACGTAATCAACCGCATTGTAGGCAAGATCAATGCTTTCTCTGAGGGTAAGCCCGAGAGCAGTCACCGACAACACCCTTCCACCGGAGGTCGTCAACCTTCCATCCTCAAACGATGTGCCGGCATGGAACAGCATCACGTCGTCAAGCTCTTCAAGCTGCGGCCTGATCGTAATTGCTTTACCGGTTTCATAGCCGTCAGGATATCCTTTCGAGGCAAGCACTACGGTTGCCGCAGCCCGGTCCTGCGCCTCAAAGTTCACTGTGGCGAGACTGCCGTTCAGACTTGCTTCAAGGGCATCGACAACATCACCTCTCAACAGAGGCAGAACAACCTGTGCTTCAGGGTCGCCAAGACGTACATTGAATTCGACAACAGAAGGCTCACCCTCGTCAACCATAAGACCGATATATAAAAAACCCGTGTACGGGGTTCCCTCCTTTCGCATGCCTTCGAGAGCTGGAACAACAATCCTCTCTTCAACTTTCTTCAGCACTTCCTCGGAAACCAGGGGTGCCGGCGCATAGGCCCCCATACCACCTGTATTTTTCCCGGTATCGCCCTCCCCGATACGTTTATGATCCTGGGAAGGCTGGAAAAAACGATACACACTGCCGTCCGTCAGCACGAAGACACTTGCCTCTTCTCCCTTCAGAAAAGACTCTATAACAACCTCATTAGCCGCTTCACCGAAAATTCTTTTTTTGAAAAGATCCTCAATCGCCTGCATGGCCTCGTCGCGACTTTCAGCAACAATCACACCTTTCCCGGCAGCAAGGCCGCTCGCCTTGATAACCTGGGGAAAAACAGTGGTGCCGTCAAGAAACGTCTTGGCGGATGTGTAATCACTGAACACATTGTAAGCCGCCGTCGGAATTCCGTATCGTTTCATAAAATCTTTTGCAAAAACCTTGCTGGTTTCCAGCCTTGCCGCATTTTTTACCGGACCGACCACCTTCTTCCCCGAGTTTCTGAACAGATCGACAATACCGGCTTCAAGCGGCTGTTCAGGACCGACAACTGTGAGGTCAATATCCTTCTCATCGGCAAACCGCACAAGAGCATCCGTATCGGTCGCCTTGATGGAAACATTTTCAACCTTCCCTCCCATCATTGCCGTTCCACCGTTTCCGGGAGCCACACAAACCTGCGAAACCCTTCCGCTGCGCGCCACAGCCCAAGCCAGAGCATGCTCCCTTGCTCCTCCTCCAATTATCAGTACCTTCATAACATGGTCAAGTACGATCTCGACTTGCCGGAGCAGACAAAGGCCCTGTCAAGCCGGGATTTGTTAAATTGTGGGCATCTCTATTAATTGGTTGCGCGCCCTGATTACTTCGTCCGGCGGATAGGAGAGTGTTTCCGTGTTCCTTCCGCCTCGTACTCCAGTCGCTCACGACAATCGAGGTGCCCTTGTTTTTTATGAGGTTCATATGAACCCAAGTATATAACGGAGGAATCGTAAAAAACAAATAAAAAAACCCGTAAGATTCACCCTTTATGCCCTCACTGCGTCTCCTCCTCACCGGACTCCTGCTGCCCCCAGCGCTGAAGGCTCTGGCCTCAACGCTCAGAATCACGGTTACAAACCCCGAGCATGAACCATGTACAAGCGGAGGAAGAGTTATTTATGCATTCTGGCACGGCAAAATGATTTACGGCTGGCTGCTTGCCAAAAAGCTGTTCGCAGGAAAAAGGATACATGCGGTCGTCAGCCTTTCCGAAGACGGAGAGCTTCTTTCGCGTACCCTTGCAAAGCTCGGTTTCAGTATGATCCGGGGTTCGAGCTCAAGGGGAAGCCGCGAAGTAAAAAAGATGATGCTTCTGGAACTGGAAAAAAACGACATTGTCGCCATCACCCCCGACGGCCCCCGCGGTCCGTATCACTCATTCAAATATGGAACACTCCGCCTTGCATCGGAACAAAGCATCCCGATCATTTTTGCAGATATCAGCTACAGCAAAGCGTTACAGCTCAAAAGTTGGGACCGTTTTGAAATTCCTCTGCCTTTCAGCACGGTCACCGTGACCTTCCACCGCATAGAGGTTCCGGCATTGCAGAGTGAACAGGATGTCGTTGCATTCGAGCACCAACTCTCAAAACAGATCGGCAATGGATAATGTCCTGAGGATTCTGCTCGCACCGGCTGCGTTTCTTTACACCTCGGTTATTTTTGCAAGAAACAGGTTGTTTGACCTCGGTATTCTTCAACGTTACGAAGCCGGCATCCCCGTGGTCTCGGTAGGCAATATCAATGCGGGGGGAACCGGCAAAACCCCGCTGGTGGATCTTGTTGTCAAATACTATTCGAGCCGGGGGCTCAAACCGGCCATTCTTTCACGCGGCTACAAAAGGACAACAAAAGGTGTCCGGCTGGTTTCTGACGGCCGGAGGATACTCCTCGGAAGCCGTGAAGCCGGTGACGAAAGCGCAATGCTGGCTCATAAAAACCCCGCAACCATTGTCGTGGTTGCTGAAAAAAGAAAAGACGGTGTGGATTTTATCACCGAACATCTTGCCGGCAAGCTTCCGGACGTACTGGTGCTCGACGACGGATTTCAGCACCGTCAGCTTGACAGGAACCTCGACATCGTCGTCATCAATACCGCGGCACCGTTTTTTGAAGAACGGCTGATTCCTGCAGGCCGTCTGAGAGAACCGCGGGAAAACCTCGATCGTGCAGACCTCATCGTCCTCAGCAAAATAACCGATACTGCAAAAGCAGACATCCTTGCTAAAAAACTGCCGGTAAAAGGCAAACCGCTGGTCAAAACCGTCACCCGTCCCGGCAAACCGGTACATTTTGCAGGCCCTGATAACCCTCCGCCGGAAAGAGTCATTGCACTGGCAGGCATTGGACAGCCGGAGGGATTCGTTGCGTCATTGGAACAGGGCGGAATACAGGTTGTCTCACAGGAATTTTTTCCCGACCATGCGAATTTCCCCGTTAAAAAGATGAGGAGTCTGGTCGAACACGCGCTGCAAGATGCCCTTTCGATAGTTACAACCGAAAAAGACTATTTCCGCCTGCTTTCAAACCGGTCCATCCTTGAAACACTCTCCCAGGTTCCCTGTTTTTATCTTCCGATCAAAATCGAAATTATTGAAGGGCAGAAGCTGTTCGAAAGCATGCTGGATCAGGCTGTTTCCTGAAACCTGCTGATTTGTTACAATGACCTAAAGGGCACCTCTATTTATTGTCATGAGCGTTTCAAGTGCAAGGCGAACGGAGCGCAGAAACCGGAGTGTACACACAGTACATGAGGATTTCGAGCACCGCTCAACGATGCAATTGAAGCGCGGAATAAATAAATAGAGGTGCCCTAAATTGAGCGATTGTTGAAACGCTCAGTTTAGGAACGACTTAGCGGTCAACAGGTAATCAGGGCGTGCAACACATTGAGGTGCCTGTCATTCCTTGACGATCTTCGAAATAGCTTTAAACTCATCTCCCTGCGCAATCCGCAGCAGTTCGAAGATCACCATTTCAGTACTCTTCAACCAGCCTCCAGCCTTTTCTATGCAGCGAAATCCAATCTCGCGGTCTTCCTTTGTCCTTGAAGAAACCGCATCGGCCACCAGGTGAACGTTGTATCCGTAATCAATCAGTTCAGCGGAGGTTTGATAGACACAAACATGCGTTTCCATACCGGTGACAAGCACGTTGTTTCTGTTCAGCCCCCTGAGCTTTTCCATAAAACCATCTTCCTCGCAGCAGCTGAACGCAATTTTCTCGAAAGGCTCCTCGTCCGTGAGCAGCTTTTGCAGAGCTTCAACCGTGTGCCCGAGACCTTTCGGGTACTGCTCGGCATAAATAACGGGAACATGCAGAATTCTGGACGCTCTGACCAATTTTGAAATATTCCGTTCAACAGCTTCAGACTCGTACACAATCTGTGCAAGTTTTCCCTGAACGTCAATGATCAACAAAACAGTATCTCGTGGAGTAATCATGTCTGACAACGTTTAAAACTGTTAGTAAACTTCTAAGGCGGCGCTTGCCGCACACCATACAAAACCACAAAAATGTCACAATAAAGATAATTATTTCAGCTACTTATCCTGAATAATTCATGAGAGTTCAAACACCCGCCCCCCCTGATTGTTCTTCTTTCGGGGTTCGCCGTCGGTATCGGAAAGCGCTGTCACGCAGTGACAAGAGACGACGCCTGACAAAGTCAGGCTTAGTGACGAGTTAAGAGTAATGGCACGGCAGCCC
>JANQGE010000095.1 GCA_028277485.1 Chlorobium sp. | reverse complement strand
TGTAGGTTCCGCCAAACCTCGAACACAAATTCCGCACAACTTCGAACAGTCATTCCGGAAAAGCTCGAACAGTCTTTCCGCAGAACTTCGAACATTTTTTGCCCCTTGAGCGGAAAAGGTGTTCGAAGTTGCGGAAACAGCGTTCGAAGTGGAGCGGAAACCCATCCGTCATTCTTCTGCAAGTTGACGTATCCTGTAGTCTTTTCGTTTTCCAGAACCCTAACGGAAGGCTATGCAACACCAACAAGGCAGAAGAAAAACCATGAAAACCATCCGAGAAATCGCCCGGCTCCATCTTGACAAGGAGCTCAGCATGCGAGCTATCGCAGCTTCCTGTCAACTGTCGGTCTCGACAGTGCAGGGCTATGTAAAGAAAATCGAGGCCTTAGGCCTTGACTACGGCTCACTCGCCACACTCTCAGATACGCAACTGCAGGAACGGCTACGGCCTGCAGGAAAAACCTGCAGGGCTTCACGTCCCGAGCCCGACATCGCCCGGCTTATCGCCGAGATCAAGAAATCCAAAGGAAAGGTGACTCGTCAGCTCCTGCATGAAGAGTATCTTGCCCAATACCCGGACGGTTACAAAAAAACACGCTTTTACGAGCTGCTCCGAGGGTGGGAAGCACAGGACAAAGCCACGATGCGTATGACGCATACCCCGGGAGAGAAGCTCTTCATCGACTTCTCCGGCGACAAACCAAGCTGGATCGATCCGACAACCGGCGAGGTGTTCCAAGCCGAACTGTATGTGGCGGTCCTGGGTGGAAGCTCCTACACCTTCGCCTGTGCAGTCCCGAGCCAGAAGGCCGAGGACTTTGCCATGGCAACCCTCAAGGCACTCGAGTTCTTTGGCGGATGTCCGCAGATGCTGGTCATCGACAATCTCAAAAGCGGTGTGACGCATGCCTGCTATTACGATCCGGACATCAATCCCACGTTTGCCGACCTTGCCCGCCACTACTCGGTAGCGGTGCTGCCTGCCCGGGTGCGCAAACCCAAAGATAAAGGCAAGGTCGAGAGCGGCGTGCTGCAGGTACAGCGCCGTATCCTGGCACCGCTCAGGAACCGTCAGTTCTTCAGCCTCGAGGAACTCAACGATGCTATAGCTCAAGAGCTTGAAAAGCTCAATAACCGTCCGATGCGCCAGTACGGCAAGAGCCGCCGTGAGCTGTTCCTGGAACTCGAAAAACACCGGCTTGCCTCACTGCCGCAGACACGCTTCAGCATCGGCTACTGGAGCAAGGCCAAGGTGCATATCGACTACCACGTCAGTGTCGATAAAAGCTTCTACAGCGTGCCGTATACCCTGATCGGCAAGCCGGTCGATATCAAGCGCACCGCCCATCAGGTGATCGTCTATCATGATGGTGACGTTGTTGCCCGCCATATCAGGACACTCAAACGGGGCCAGTATATCACCGATCCACACCATATGCCGTATGAACACCGGTTTTACAAGGAATGGAGCCCGGAGCGCATACGGTCGTGGGGAGCCAAAATAGGCCCGAACACGGCACGTTTGCTTGAGCGGATCATGCAGGAACACCGCACCCCTGAGCATGGCTTCAGGAGCTGTCTCGGTATCCTCCGACTGGCCAGGATGTTCACCCCTGAACGGCTTGAACGGGCATCGCGCAAAGCACTCGAACGGAACATGACGACCTACAAGAGTATCAAGTCGATGCTGGACAACGGATTGGATGCCGTGACCCTGTTCGAGGAGCAGGAGTCTTCACCTGCCATCTCCCATCACAATATCAGGGGAGGGAGATACTATGCTTGAACAGGTCAAAGAACAACTGGTTGCCATGAAACTCCATGGCATGGCTGAAGGGCTCGAGACCCAGATCAGAACCCCGATGGCGGCGGATATGGACTTCTCCGAGCGGCTTCAGCTGCTGGTCGAGCAGGAAAAGAGCTTCCGTGAAAGCAAGAAGCTTACCCTCCTCCTGCGCAAGGCTCGGCTACGCTACCCTGATGCCTGTCTTGAAGAGCTGCATGTCAGTCCAAAACGGGGCATCTCCAAAACAACGGTTATGGATCTTGCCCGCAATGAGTGGCTCAAAAAACACAGAAACCTGATCATCACCGGTCCGACCGGTGCAGGCAAGACCTGGCTGGCCTGCGCCTTTGGCGTCACAGCCTGCCGGGCTGGTATGAGCACGCTCTATGTCCGTCTCTCCAGGCTCCTGCATGACCTCGGTATCGGAAGGGCCGACGGCTCCTATCGCAGGCTGCTGGAAAGGCTTGCAAGAATACAGTTACTGATCATCGATGACTGGGGGATGAGCCCTCTGAATGATGCCGGCAAGCGCGATATCCTTGAAATCATGGAGGATCGGCATCATGTGCAATCGACTCTGATCAGTACCCAATACCCGGTGTCGCAATGGCATCAACTCATCGATGACCCGACCCTTGCAGATGCGATTTGTGACCGTTTGATCCACAACGCTTATCAACTTCCTCTCAAGGGAGAATCGATGCGGAAAATGCTGGCTAAAATGGAATAACTTCGAACACTTTCTTACTTTGATCTTGCAGAACGAATGACGAACCGGTTACTGTTCGATGTTTACCGGAATAGGTGTTCGAAATCGCCGGAACCACCAACCTCGTTAGATGATCTGGATGTTTACCCCTGGAGCGGTCATGCTGTCGTAATGAATTTTCACAAGAATAGCTGGCAGGATCGGGATTTTGTTCTTCGTTATTTTGGGGAAAAAGAAGGGTTGGCCAAAAATGCCTATCGAAATTTTCTTGAAGAAGAGGTTGGAAAAGGACGCCAACCTGAGCTGACCGGTGGAGGTCTGGTACGCTCGATGGGTGGATGGTCGGCAGTACAGGGGATGCGGTTTCGAAAAGAAAAACAATTGAGCGATGAGCGGATTTTGGGAGATGGTGCTTTTGTCAGCAGAATACTTGAGGAGGCTGAGGATTCAGTAAAAAGTCAGCTTAACCCGCTTGATTTCGATCAGATAAAACGTAAAGCACAATCTGATATCGAAGACTTTTGTGCAAAGGAGGGGATAGGCGTCAAGCAGTTGCTTTCTGGAAGTAGAATTCGTTCTGTATCCAGGATTCGCAAGACACTTGTCGAAAAGTTTGTAAAAGAATACGGGCTTTCGTTTGCGCAGACAGCCAGGATGCTCAAAATATCAACTCCAGCTGTTGCTCAGATCATACGAAGATTATTTTTGAAATAAATTATTTGGATGTCTCCTATTTTAGATTATTTGAAGAATGTAAAAAGTATAAATTGTTCTGCAAAGCCCCCTCATTCATTCTGTACGAATCGCAACTATTTGCGGGCAAGGGTACGTCATCATCAACCTGCTGATGAGCGGGGTATTTGCGCATATAATCCAATAAAAGGGAACAATGCCGATGACGATTGTTTTGCTGGTTATTATCCTGCTTTTGCTTGTCGTAATTATTACAATGATGGTTTCCGGATGGCCGGGCCGCGAGCGCATGGAAATCGAAAAAATCGGTAGTATATCGCGCCGTGAAATGGCCGAGTATCACGGTGAATCCATCCGGCTTTTGCAAACCATCCGCACTGAGGTCGAAGACGCCATTCAGGAATCGTTCGATCGTGAAATGGGCACTTTCGTCAGGGATGACGGTGTTGCTCAGGTGCTCCCGCAGCGTCTGGACGGTAGTGTAGCGGAAAACAACCCGAAAAAAAGAACGGTGAAAAGGGGTAGAGCGAATGTCGGTGAGGTTGTGACGGCGAGCGGAGACCGTATCGACGAGAGTGCTGCAAATGCACTTTTACGGGCCCGGCAGATTTCTCTTTTTCCTGAAGAGGCCCAACCGGTTACATCAGTTTCTTACATCGGAGATGAGGATATGGGAAAGGAGCTTGAGAAACACGACATTGAGGCAATGGAGAAGATCCACGTGACTATTCATGATGACATCCCGGATATTGATGATATTCCTGATGTAGATGATGTAAAGTAAGCAATCCATCCGCAGTAAGCTTTCCTGTGTAATCAACCGACCATCCCTCTGACAGAGCAAGATCAAGGAAGAATCTGTTCGATCTATCTTAGGAATTTATAGTGCTTTCAGGCTTGCGCAAGTTGTCTTGGTTTTTTTCGGCAGGTGTTCAAATCGCGCAAAGTGTTTGTAAGGTATAATTTATTTACAACGTCCCCTATATGTTTTTTTTGCGGTCACTGCGTGACCTTTGCAGCTTCTCTGCTGACATAAAAATCTCCGGTGATCCCGTTGTTTGAGAAAAGAACCTGCCAGAGCTGGACGTTGCGGGCGCGGAACGAACCGGCGGCGCTGAGCAGGTAGTATCTCCACATTTTGTGGAAACGTTCGTCGTAGGAGTGCTTCAATTCGGGCCAGTGACGCTCGAAATTGTTATGCCATGCCTTGAGCGTCTTGTAGTAGTCGTTGCCGAATGCGTGCCAGTCCTCCATGACATGCAGCCCTTCACTGGCAGCGGTGATCTGCTTTGCCGAAGGGAGCATGGAGTTGGGGAAAATGTACTTGTGGGTCCATTTGTCGGTGTTTGCCGAGGAGCGTTTGCTGCCGATGGTATGCAGGAGAAACATACCGTCATCTTTCAGGCATCCTGAAGTGATTTCGAAAAACCGCCGGTAGTTTTTCACTCCGACATGCTCGAACATGCCTATGGAATACATGCGGTCATAACTGCCGTTTATGTCCCGGTAATCCATGAGCCTGATATCGACCGGCAGATCTTTTTTCAGTGCCTCGGCTTTCTTTACCTGTTCGCTGGAGACCGTGACGCCGGTGACGCTTACACCGTAGTGCTCGGCAGCGAAACGGGCAGCACCGCCCCAGCCGCACCCGATATCAAGTACTTGCATGCCGGGTTCGAGCCTCAGTTTGTTGAAAATCAGCCGCAGTTTGTTTTCCTGCGCGGTATCGAGGTCATCGGCCCCTTTCCAGTATGCGCAACTGTAAATCATGTGCCGGTCGAGCATGGCTTCATACAGGTCGTTGCCGATGTTGTAGTGGGTTTGTCCCACGGTAAAGGCTCTTGAAGGGTGCTGCAGGTTGATCAGGATTCCCGCAACGTTACTGAGAAAACGGGTAAACTGTGAAACCTTGTTGTCGAGCTTGGCTCTGAGCACCCGGTAAAAAAACTCGTCGAGCGCATCGCATTCCCACCACCCATCCATGTAGGATTCTCCTATACCGAGATGGGATTCCGTCACAACCCGTTTGTAGAATCGCTGGTCCCGAACCCTGATGTCCCAGGGGTTAGGGCCGCCGACGGTGATACCTGCCGATGCAAGCAGGTTTTTGAGTTTCTTTTCGTAGAAGGAAGTCGGCATTGTTATTGGTCTGGCATTGCAGTAATAAAGTTTTCGATGGCCGTGATTTCTCCTTCGTGGAGTGTCAGCGTTGCTGCGCCGATCGTGCCGTCCACCTGCTCGGCGCTGCGTCCACCGACTATCGCTCCGCTGACGGCCGGATGCCGAAGTGCCCACGCGATGGCAACTTCTCCGGGGGACGCGTCATGTTTCTTGCCGATCGTTCGCAGCAGTTCAACCAGCTCGAGGTTATGCCCGAGGCGTGGTTCCTGGAACTCCTTGTTGCTGCGCCGCCAGTCGTTTTTCGGAAGGTTCAGTGCCCGTTCACGGGTCATCGCTCCGGAAAGCATGCCGGAGAGCATCGGCGAGTAGACAATGACGCCGATATTGTTTTTCAGACAGTAAGGCAGTATTTCCTGCTCGATGTTCCTTCGGAGCATGGAGTAAGGAGGCTGTAGCGAGGCAACCGGTGCGATGGCCTGCGTCCTTTTCATCTGTTCGACATTGAAGTTCGATACCCCGATATGCTTCACCAGCCCTTCCTCCTTCAGTTCGGCCATCGTCCGCCAGCCTATCTCGAGATCTTCCTCAGGGTTTGGCCAGTGAATCTGGTACAGGTCTATGGTGTCTGTTTTAAGGCGCATCAGACTGGCTTCGCACTCTCTCCAGATCGAATCCCGTTTGAGGCTGTTGCTGATGTGACGGCTGCTGTCCCATACGAGGGAGCATTTGGTAAAGAGGTAAGGCTTTGCGGTAACACCTTGCAACGCTTTTGCAACAAGCTTTTCCGAGTGGCCAAGCCCATAAACCGCTGCCGTGTCTATCCAGTTTATGCCGAGTTCGACGGCCCGTTCAATGGCCTCTAAAGCTTTGTTGTCGTCCTGTGACCCCCAGCCGTGGGACCAGTTGTCCCCGCCGATTGCCCAGCTGCCGAAACCGATGGGGGTGATTTCCATGTCAGTATTTCCTAACCGCTGTTTTTCCATATTTCCTCCTTTGTGGACACCTCTATTTTATTCCGCGATTCAATTGCTTCGTTGGCCGATGCTCGAAATCCTCATGTACTCTATGTACATTCCGGTTTCTGCGCTCCGTTCGCCTTGCACTTGAACCGCTCATGACAATAAATAGAGGTGCCTTTGTGCTTCCCTGTTATCCGGCTCCGGTCATTCTGCACTGTATGGTATTTCCAATAGTATCATACGTATTTTGCCCCTTGTTTCATAGCGTCGCCGTCCTGCATTTTCTGCATGACCAAGGGTGTGAAACGTTCATGCGCTCATGTTCTGGAAGTCTGAGAAGCCCGGTTGCACGGTCAGGGCGTCATCGGTGTTTCTGAAAGTGTTCGCTTCCCCGGTGCCATCGGCGGAACCGTACTGCCGGGGAGTGGAAAGCGTTGCCGCGAGAGATCTGCGGAGAGTTTTCTATCTTTAAATACACGCTGAAAAACTGTTGCCGTTTAACGATCAATCCTGTGATTATGCAGATCAGTCCCTATGCCGGAAAGCTTCCTGAACAGGAGATGCTTGTCAATGTTCCTCGTCTTGTCACGGCCTTTTATGCGCAGACACCGGATCCTGCCGTGTCGGAGCAGCGTGTGGCTTTCGGTACGTCCGGACACAGGGGATCGTCGCTTGATTGTTCATTCAACGAGCACCATATTCTTGCCATAACCCAGGCTGTCTGCGTGTACAGGAAGGAAAAGGGAATCTCCGGGCCGATGTTTCTCGGCATCGATACTCATGCGCTTTCCGAGCCGGCTCTTGCTGCGGCTCTCGAGGTTCTGGCAGCAAATGAAATTGAAGTGATGGTATCCGCCGGGGAACGTTATACGCCAACACCTGTGGTATCCCACGCTATTCTTGCGTGGAACCGTGGCCGTTCAGGGGGGACGGCCGACGGTATCCTCATCACACCGTCTCATAATCCGCCTCGGGATGGAGGAATCAAGTACAATCCTCCCCACGGCGGTCCTGCGGGTAACGAAGTCACCTCCTGGATCGAGGACAGGGCGAATGCTCTTCTTGAACAGAAACTCAGGGAGGTGAAGCGGATCTCTTTTGAGAAAGCGATGCGTGTTCCTACAACCCATCACCATGATTATCTCGAAGCGTACATTGAGGATCTTGCAGGCGTGATCGATATGGAGGTTATCAGAAACGCCGGTGTAACGCTTGGCGTCGACCCTCTTGGCGGGTCCGGTTTGGGTTACTGGGGGAGAATTGCCGAAAGGTTCGGTTTGGATCTTACGGTGCTGAATAATACCATTGATCCCACATTCAGGTTTATGAGCGTTGACCGTGACGGCAAAATCCGTATGGATCCTTCTTCCCCCTACACCATGCAGCCGCTGCTGGCTCAAAAGGATCGTTTTGATATCGCTTTTGCCTGCGATACGGATTACGATCGTCACGGTATTGTGACCCGAAGCTCAGGGCTCCTGCCGCCAAACCACTTTTTGGCCGTCTGTGTCTTCTATCTTTTTCAACACCGTCCGATGTGGACAAGCGATATCTCGGTGGGGAAAACCGTCGTGAGCAGCAGTATGATCGACAGGGTTGCGGACAAGCTCGGGCGCGGCGTTTATGAGGTGCCGGTTGGTTTCAAGTGGTTTGTTAACGGGCTGCTGAACAGCTCTCTGGGATTTGCAGGGGAGGAAAGTGCGGGGGCATCGTTTCTTAAAAAAAACAAGGATGTTTGGACAACAGACAAGGACGGTTTTGTTCCGGCACTGCTTTCAGCCGAAATAACGGCAAAGACGGGCCGGGATCCCGGTGAAATATACCGCGATCTGGCCCATGAACTGGGTGAGCCGGTGTACAGGAGGCTGGATGCTCCGGCTTCTCTGGAAGAAAAAGCAAGGCTGAAACAGCTTTCTCCGGAAAAGGTGCGGTGTGATGCGCTTGCAGGGGAGAAAATCCAGCGTGTACTGACCAGTGCTTCGGGCAATGGCGCTTCAATAGGGGGACTCAAAGTTGTAACCAAAAACGGCTGGTTTGCGGCAAGGCCATCGGGAACCGAAAATATCTACAAGATCTATGCGGAGAGCTTTGTCGGCACAGAACATCTGGAGCGCATCCTTGCCGAAGCACAGGAGGTCATCGGCGGTGTTCTTTCCGGGAAGGAATGACAGCGCAAGGCACCTCTATTTAGGGTACCTCTATTAAATTTATTCTGCGTCATGATTATCTCGTTGGGCGGATAGGAGAGGGTTTCTGCGCTCCGTCCGCCTCGTACTCATGACGCTCATGACAATTAATAGAGGTACCCTTTATTCCGCGCTTCAATTACTTCGTCGAGCGGATAGAAAAAGGTTTTTTTCTGCCTTAGTGTTTTGTCAATGAAGGGCGCCTCTATTAATTTGTTACGCGACCCGAATACTTCGTTGGGCGGATAGAGAAGGTCGCTCACGACAATTTAATAGAAGTGCCCTGAATTCCGGGGGAGGACCGCGGATTCGGGAATTTTTTGAAATTTGTAGATTGAAGCATTATGGCCTACAGAATCGAGAAGGATACCATGGGGGAGGTGAAAGTCCCTGCCGATAAATTTTGGGGGGCTCAAACCCAGCGGTCGGTCGAAAACTTTAAAATCGGCCCGGCAGGATCGATGCCGAAGGAGATTATCGAGGCTTTCGGTTACTTGAAAAAGGCTGCGGCGATGACTAACTGTGAGCTTGGAGTGCTTCCTGAAGGGAAAAAAGACGCGATAGTGTCTGCGTGTGATGAAATTATCGAGGGTAAGCTGGCGGATCAGTTTCCGCTTGTTGTCTGGCAGACGGGGTCGGGCACCCAATCGAATATGAATGTGAATGAGGTTGTGGCCAATCGCGCACACTTCCTTGCGGGTAACAAGCTCGGAGAGGGAGAACGGCTGCTGAATCCGAACGATGACGTGAACAAATCACAGTCGTCCAATGATACGTTTCCGACAGCGATGCATATCGCCGGATACAGTATGCTGGTTGGTAGAGCCATTCCCGGTATCAGCAGGCTGCGCGACGAGCTGCAGAAAAAATCCGAAGAAATGAGAGAGGTGGTCAAAATCGGACGTACGCACTGGATGGACGCGACGCCTTTGACGCTCGGCCAGGAGTTTTCCGGCTATGTCTCCCAGCTCGACCATGGTATCAGAGCCGTCGAAAATACCCTGCCTCACCTTGCCGAGCTTGCTCTCGGCGGTACGGCGGTCGGCACCGGTCTGAACACTCCGGAGGGGTATGCCTGGAAAGTTGCCGAAACCATCGCATCGCTGACCGGCCTGCCTTTCGTGACGGCAGAAAACAAGTTCGAGTCGCTTGCGGCTCATGACGCTGTTGTTGAATCGCATGGAGCCCTGAAGCAGGTTGCCGTGAGTCTCATGAAAATTGCAAACGATATCAGGATGCTTGCCTCCGGTCCACGAAGCGGTATCGGTGAAATTACCATCCCTCCGAACGAGCCCGGATCGTCGATTATGCCGGGCAAGGTCAACCCTACACAGGTTGAGGCGATTACCATGGTTTGCGCACAGGTTATGGGTAACGATGTTGCTGTCAGCGTAGGGGGAGCAAACGGCCATTTTGAGTTGAATGTGTTCAAGCCCGTGATGATCTACAATCTTTTACAGTCCGCCGAGCTGATCGGCGATGCCTGTGTTTCTTTCGCCGACAAGTGTGTCAACGGGATTGAGCCGAACCACCCGAGGGTCAGGGAGCATCTGGAAAACTCGCTGATGCTTGTGACGGCACTGAACCCGTATATCGGCTATTACAAGGCCGCCGAGATTGCCAAGAAGGCTCATGCCGAAGGTACAACCCTGCGGGAAGCCGCTGTTGCTCTTGGCCATCTGACAGATGAGCAGTTCGACGAATGGGTTGTCCCGTCGAAAATGACCGGGAAGAAAGAGCTATGGGGCAGATAAATCTTGATGATTTCAGGGTCCGTGAAGGACACAAGGTTTCGCTGAACAAGTGGCCGACCGATATTCCCAAGGTGTATTCCTCGAAAGAGCAATACAGGGTGATGCTGAAAGAGCATGTCGGGGAGTTGAGCGAGCTGCAGCGAATACACTATGCGCACGACCGCTATGCGGTTCTCCTGATCTTTCAGGCAATGGACGCTGCAGGAAAGGACGGCGTGATACGCCATGTGATGTCGGGAATAAACCCTCAGGGATGCCAGGTATACAGCTTCAAGCACCCTACCCTGCAGGAGCTGGATCACGATTTTCTCTGGCGCGCGAATTGCGCACTTCCTGAAAGAGGTCGGATCGGTATTTTCAACCGGTCATATTATGAAGAGGTGCTTGTTGTCCGGGTGCATCCCGAGATTCTCAGGAGCCGGCAGATCCCGGAGGATCTGCTGAACAGCGATGAGATCTGGAACAACCGTTACTGCTCGATCAACAACATGGAACGTCACCTGTACTATAGCGGCACCAGAATCATTAAGTTTTTCCTGCACTTGTCCAAAAAGGAGCAGCGCAAACGCTTTCTGCGGCGCATCGATGAGCCGGAGAAGAACTGGAAGTTCAGCATTGCGGATATTGAGGCGCGAAAGTTTTGGCACCGGTATATGGCGGTTTACGAGGACTGTCTCAGCGAAACCAGCACAGAGAAAGCGCCCTGGTACGTCGTGCCTGCGGACGACAAAAAAAACGCCCGCCTTATTGTTTCCGAGATCATCCTTAACACATTCAAATCACTGAACATGTCCTATCCGGAAACCAGTGAGGAGCGGCGGCAGGAGCTTCTGAAAATCAGGGAAATGCTTGCTGCCGAGGAAGAGTGAGATTTTCACCATGACTGTGTTTGTGCCCACAGACAATATTGTTACATTCAATAGTACTCTGTGTGTTCTTCTGCATTCTGATGAAACAGGATACCCCTTAACAGGGGTTTAATAGGGAATCACGTGAGAATCGTGAGCTGACGCGCAACTGTAAACCCGCTGAAATTTTTCGGCATTGTGCCACTGTTCCGGTTACAGGGATGGGAAGGCGCCGTGGAATGGGTGAGCCAGGAGACCTGTCTTGTTTTTATTTATAATCAGGAAATGCCCATAACCGGTGTTTCCCGATGCCCGACGTTGTGACGGTATGCTTTCGCGTATAAAGCATGTGACAGGAGTGAGGTCCTCTTTTTTCCTCTTATCCCTTTTCCATAAGCTGTTGTCCGTGAATGTGTGCCTCAGACGGTTTTGTTCACCTTTAAATCGCACACTCATGATGGAAAACAAAGCGGTGTTTGATGACGCGAAAATCATCAAACGTGACGGCAGGGTTGTTCGTTTCGACCAGGAAAAAATCACGTTTGCCATTTTCAGGGCTCTTCGCGCGGTGGGGAATCCCGATCGGCAGCATGCCGCAACACTGAGTTCCCGGGTTGTCGAGTCCCTCCGCATCGGAGCGCGGGAGGAGTTCCCTTCGGTTGAAGAGATACAGGACGCGGTTGAAAAGGTGCTGTTTGATCAGCAGGCTTTCGATGCTGCCAAGGCCTATATCATTTATCGTCACCAGCACCGCAACATGCGGAAGGCCAAGGAGATATTTACCAATATCGGTCTTGTGGACGACTACCTGCATCTCAAGGACTGGCGCGTGAAGGAGAACGCCAACCTGAGCTATTCACTCCAGGGCCTCAACCATCATGTTTCGAGTATTGTGAGTTCACAGTACTGGCTGAACGAGATCTATCCCCAGGAGATTGCCGAGGCTCACAAGGAGGGGGTCATGCACATTCACGATCTTGGGTCGCTTAGTGTCTATTGCGTAGGCTGGGATCTTGAAGATCTTCTGCTAAGCGGTTTTCAGGGGGTTGAACAGCAGACGACAAGTGCTCCGGCAAGACACCTGCGTTCTGCGCTGGGACAAATTGTGAACTTTTTCTATACCATGCAGGGAGAAGCAGCCGGCGCCCAGGCTTTTTCCAGCTTCGATACCTGGCTTGCACCGTTTATCCGCTGTGACGACCTGGATTATGAAGCGGTGAAGCAGTCCCTGCAGGAGTTTTTCTTCAACATGAATGTCCCGACAAGGGTCGGCTTCCAAACACCTTTTACCAATGTCACGCTTGATCTTCGGGTACCAGAATACATGCGTGACCGCCAGGTCATTATCGGGGGTGAACTACAGGAAGAGGTGTACGGGGATTTTCAGGAAGAGATGGACCTGTTCAACCGGGCTTATGCCGCTGTGATGCTTGAAGGTGATGCCAACGGCTCGGTGTTTTCATTTCCGATTCCCACCTACAACATTACACCTGATTTCGATTGGGAAAACCCGGTGTATGAGGGTATCTGGGAGATGACGGCAAAATACGGAATACCTTACTTTTCGAATTTTGTGAATTCCGACATGAGTCCGGACGATGTCCGCAGCATGTGCTGCCGTCTCAGGCTCGACAAGCGCGAGTTGCAACGGCGCGGAGGGAGTCTGTTCGGTTCCAATCCGCTTACCGGTTCGGTCGGTGTGGTGACGGTCAATTTGCCGGAGCTCGGCTATTTGTCGCGTTCGGAAGATGAGTTCTTTCAGCGTCTGGCGAAGGTCATGGAACTCGGGAAAAGCAGTCTTGAAGTCAAGAGAAAGGTGATCGAGCATTTAACCGGTCAGGGATTGTATCCTTATTCCCGTTTTTATCTGCGCAACCTGTACCGGAAAAACGGGGCATACTGGGATAACCACTTTTCGACGATAGGGCTTATCGGTATGAACGAGTGCAGTCTGAACTTCCTCGGTTCGTCCATCGGCGAGGAGAAGGGGCGAACGTTCAGCCTCAAAGTTCTGGATTTCATGCGGGAACAGCTTGCCGCTTTCCAGGAGGAGACGGGGCACATCTACAACCTCGAGGCTACTCCGGGAGAAGGCACCTCCTATCGTCTGGCGAGGCTTGACAAGGCGAAGTATCCGGATATCATTGTTGCCAATGAAGCGGCCTGCAGGGATGGGGCAGAGCCGTATTACACCAATTCCTCTCAGCTCCCGGTCAACTATACCGACGATCTTTTCGAAGCCCTGCGGCTTCAGGATGATCTTCAGGTGCGCTATACCGGCGGGACGGTTTTTCACACGTTTCTCGGAGAGCACAGCCTGCCGCCGGAGTCGGCCCGGCAGCTTCTGAGGAAGATCACCGCGAATTTCCGGTTGCCCTATGTCACCCTGTCTCCAACGTTCAGCGTATGTCCTTCACATGGTTATCTTTCCGGTGAGCATCGGCAATGCCCTCTCTGTCTTGGGTCCGGAACGGCTCAGCAGTGCCTTGTCTTTTCAAGAATCGTGGGATATCTCAGACCTGTCGAACAATGGAACGCAGGGAAGCAGGTGGAGTTCAGGGATCGCAAACTTTTTGACCGGCAAGGCCCGGACGCTTTCGATGAATTTGAAAAAAAGGCCGTCTGCAATGCCGCCCCTGCAACATGAGGAACGACGTCGAACAGACAAAGCCGGGAGCCGGGGATGTTTCTTCACTGCTCCCGCTGGGAGGGTTTCTCAAGCAGAGCCTGAATGATTATCCGGGAAGAATTTCGGCGGTTGTCTACACCAGGGGCTGCAACTTTCGCTGTGTTTACTGTCATAATCCGGAGCTGGTTCTGCCGAATCTGCTCTCACGTTCGGCTCCTTTTGCTGACGAGGACGTGTTTGCGTGGCTCTCATCGAACAAGGCTCTTCTCGATGCGGTCGTCATAACCGGCGGAGAGCCTACCCGGCACCGTTTGCTGCCGGAATTCATCAGGAAAATAAAGGCCCTGGGGATGGAGGTGAAACTGGATACCAACGGAACAAATCCCCGGATGCTTGAGATGCTTTTGATCGAAGAACTGGTAGATTATGTTGCCATGGACATCAAGGCGCCCCTGGATTACCGCAAATACGCCATGATCTGCGGGCAGCTGTTTACCGAAACCATGCTTGATGATATACGGCGGTCGCTGGAGCTTTTGCATAGGGCCGTTATACCCTGTGAAGTGAGGACGACTCTGCTCAAACCATACCATGACAGGGAAGATATTGCAGGGCTTGCGCGGTTGATTCGTATCCCGTTTTTTCTTCAGAGATATAATCCGGAGAGAACGCTTCAGGCTTTTCCGGGAAAAGCGTTTACACAAGAGGAGATTCTAAGGGCGGTTGAATCCTTAGAACCAAATGATGGAAATGTTCGTATAAGGTCGTCACCGGTTACTCTGTCAGCGAAACGGTAATCCGGCTTGTAATCAATCCGGACGAGCAGGGGGGGGGGGACATGGAGTGGATGAAAGAACAATATGCAGGGTGGAAAAAAATAGCACGTTTATTCATCTGATATGCCGTGAAAGTTCATTTGATGGGTATGGAATGAATACTTGCATGATTTTTTTTGCTTTTGGTGATGACATGTGTTGAAAACCGGAAAAACCGTGCCTTTCGGATGACGTAAAAAAATGACATACAAGGCTGCACGGAGGCGGTTTTGTAAGGAGAAGATTTTTTAACTTACTTTTTTTAAATGTTTTATTGTTTTTTCTCCGGATGATTTTTTTCTGCATGGTAACCTGTTGCGGTGTGCTGATAATTGTTGACAAAATGTTGATAACTTGTGAGCTGCCCGGTTGAGCGACGAAATAGGAGATAAAATGATATATTCTAACTGCACTGTTTTCAAGCCCTTATAGAAGGTGCCTTTAAAGATGCATTCCGCGGTGTGATTATTTTGGGCACCTCTATGTATTGTCATGAGCAGTTCACCTTTCTTATCCGCTCAACGATGCAATTGAAGCGCGGAATAAATAAATAGAGGTGCCCTAAACAATGATCGGGATCGTGTTTGCGCTATGAAAGAGTTGTCACATGAGGAACTGGTTCGGCGGGCAAAAAATGTAAGGCTCGTACTTTCTGACAACGATGGTGTTTTTACCGATAACGGGGTGTATTATTCCGGGCGCGGTGAAGAACTGAAACGTTATTCTGTCCGTGACGGAATGGGGGTTGAGCGGCTGGAAGCTGCCGGGGTCCGGACCGGCATCATGACCGGGGAAACCTCTGCCAATCTAAGGAAGCGAGCCGAAAAGCTGAAAATCGAGCTGCTCTATCTCGGAGTCAAGGACAAACTCGCCAAGCTTCAGGACGTTCTTTTCGAAACCGGTCTGAAGCTGCATGAAATTGCCTATATCGGTGACGATATCAATGATCTTGAAATCATGCGGGCAGTTGCTGTCTCAGGGTTGACGGGATGCCCTGGCGACGCTACCGGGTTTGTCCGGCCGGTGGTGCACTATATCTGCAAGGCTGAAGGTGGTCACGGGGCCTTTCGTGAATTTGCCGAAATGCTGATACGGCTGAGAAGCTCCTGAAACGCATCTTTCCCAAAAAAGCAGGGGATGTTTGAACGGAATCTCCGGGGTTTGGTATATTATGTTCTCTCTCTTAATTTTAGCCACAATTTCCCGATGGCAGCGGCGTCCGGGCCGGTGCGTATAATCGGCAATTTGCAGAGCAAAACAGTAAATCAAACGTAAAAGCATGAGCGACAGCAAACAGCAGAAAGTACAGGAGTTTGAATACAAGGCTGAGATGAAACAGCTGTTGAACCTTATTGTTCACTCGCTGTATACACACCCTGAAATTTTTCTCCGTGAATTGATATCGAACGCGTCCGATGCATTGAGCAGGGTACGTTTCAGTCAATTGACGGAAAGCAGGGCCGAAGGGGAAGGTGAGGAACTGAAAATCGTCATTACTCTTGATGAAAAAAAGCGTTCTTTTGTGATCGAGGATAACGGGACGGGAATGAGCGAGGACGAGCTTATTGCCAATCTCGGCACGGTTGCGAAGTCAGGGACCCTTGGTTTCCTGCAGGCTTTGAAAGAGCAGCAACCTGATACAGCCGGGATTGACGGTAATCTTATCGGCCAGTTTGGTGTCGGTTTTTATTCTGTGTTTATGGTGACCGATGAAGTGACGATCGAAACAAAGACCGAGGGTGCTCCGGGATGCCGATGGTATTCATCGGGAGAGGGAACCTATACGATCGAGAAAATCGACCGCAAAAAGCGCGGAACGAAGATAGCCTTTATTCTCAAGGAGGATGCAGGGGAGTTTGCCGAGGGGTTCCGTGTGGAGAGCATCATCAGGAAATATTCCAATTTTGTTGATTTTCCGATCTATCTGGATAACAAGCGGGTTAACAGCATCACCGCGCTCTGGCAACAGCAGAAAAGTGATCTCAAGGAAGAAGAGGTTAACGAATTCTACAAGTTTATCTCTGTCGATTATCAGGAACCGCTGGATTATCTCCATCTCTCTCTTGAAGGTGTCGTGAACTTCAAGGCACTGCTTTTTCTGCCGAAAGAAGCCCCCATGGACATGCTGTATCAGCAGGGTGCTCTCGAAAATCACGGTCCCCAGCTCTATGTCAGGAAGGTGATGATCCAGCACGAGTGCAAGGACCTCCTGCCCGAGTACCTGCGTTTTGTCAAAGGTGTTGTTGAAACCGAGGATCTTCCGCTGAACGTATCGCGCGAGGTTGTCCAGAACAGCCCGGTGATGGCGAAGATCCGTCAGATTCTTACCACAAAGATTATAGCCTGGTTCGAGGCCCTTGCCCAGGAACAGCCGGAAAAGTTCCGCCGGTTTTACAAGGCTTTCGGTCAGGTTATTAAAGTCGGACTCAATACGGATTTTACAAACCGCGAAAAGCTGATCGAATTGCTGCGTTTCGAGAGCACCAGGACCGAGGACGGAGAGTATGTGACGTTCAAGGAATATGTTGCCCGAATGTGCGAAGATCAAAAGGAGATTTATTACCTTTCGGGCGAAAACCGGAAACAGATGCTTTCCAATCCCAATCTGGAGTATTTCCGCAAACAAGGTATCGAGGTGCTTCTTCTTGTCGATCCTGTGGATATCTTTGTTATTCCATCCATTAACGAGTACGACAAGAAGCCTCTCAAGTCTATCGAAAAAGCCGATATTGATTTTGCGGCTGGAGATGAAGGGAAGAAAGAGGCTCTCGGCAAAAACATGATCGAGCCTGTTCTCAGGATCTTCAGGGAGACGCTTGGAGACAGGGTCGAGGATGTGGTCGAGTCGCATCGCCTGGTAAATTCACCTGTGACGCTGGTTGGCGGAAAAGATGCCATGGATGCTCAGATTGAAAGGATGCTGAGAATGATGAAACAATCGGAGGCACCGGGTAAAAAGATCCTGGAAATCAACCCGTCACATCCTGTTATTAAGAACCTCGCAGGACTTTGCATGCTCAACGAGAACGATCCCTTTATCCGCACGACCATGAATCAGCTCTATGAGGGAGCGCTGCTGCTTGAAGGCAGTCTGGAAGGTACGGCGGACTTTATCTCGAGAATGAATGAGATTATCGAGGTGGCTACCACGCAGGCAAAAGCTTAAGCCGGTAAAAACAGTACAGGGACGTGAAAGACTTAAGTAATATCAAGCCGGGCCGGATCCTGGCGCTCCAGAAAAACGAGCTTACGGAGCATTACATTTACAAGCGCCTTGCGGCAAGCGTGAGCGGAGTAAAAAACCGGAGAGTGCTTTCCCAGATAGCTGACGATGAACTTCGCCATTATAATATCTGGAAAGTCTATACCAGGCAGGATGTCGAGCCGAACAAGATGAAAATCTGGTTCTTCACCGTGGTCAGCATGCTTTTCGGCTTGACATTCGGCATTAAGCTCATGGAAAAGTCTGAAAAAAGCGCTAATGCTGTCTATAGCCAACTGCCCTCTTCGTTCAAGGAAGTGCGAGGCATCATCAGTGATGAGGAGGAACATGAGCAGGTACTTATTTCACTGCTTGACGAAGATCGCCTCAAGTACACCGGGTCGATTGTGCTCGGACTGAATGACGCTCTTGTTGAGCTGATGGGGATACTGGCCGGCTTGACTTTTGCTCTCCAGGACTCCCGTTTTGTCGCCCTGACAGGCATCATTACCGGTTTTGCGGCTGCACTGTCGATGGCGGCTTCGGAGTATCTTTCCGTGAAAGCCGAACCGGAAATGAAAAACCCGTTCAAGGCCGCATCCTATACCGGTACGGCTTATGTCATGACGGTTGTTGTTCTGATTACGCCCTTCCTTGTGATTCCTTCTCTTTATGCTGCACTTGGCGCGGCTTTCTTTGGTGCAGTCTGCATTATCGGGGCTTTTAATTTTTATATCTCGGTCGCAAAAGATGTGCCGTTTAAGCGCCGGTTTGTAGAGATGACTCTCCTGAGTTTGGGTGTGGCGTTGTTGAGCTTTCTTGCCGGTATGGCTGTTCGGGCAGTGTTCGGCTTGGAGGTTTAGCAAACAGGTTATCCGGTTATCTGCGCTATTGTCTCTTTGATACCGGCCTCAATCGATGAAGGCAGCGAGGAATCGACGGTAACCGTGATTTTCTTTTCTTCGGCAGAAAGAGGCACACGACTTTTTATTTGCTGCAGGAGTATTGAATGATCGGCTTCGGATGCATCGCGACTCTGTATCCGCCGTTTTTTAACCCGTTCCTCAAGCAGTTTTTCCGGAGCTTCACAGCAGAAGATAACTACAGGGCAGCGTTGGTTTTTTCCAAGGGCGATAAAGCGTTTTCTCTCTTCCTGTCGCAGAAATGTCGCATCGACAATAACCGGGTAGCCGTTTCCAAGGCAGAGCGAAGCTATCCCGTGGAGCTTCGCATAGGTTAGCTCTGAACTCTTGTCGGAGTACATTAGCCTGTTTTGTTCCGGACGGCTTTTTTCGAGGGGTTTGAGTCCGAAGAGCCTTTTTCTTTCTATGTCCGAGCGGATATGAACTGCAGGGAGGCGGAGAGCAAGCTGCCGTGCTACGGTGGTTTTGCCGCTTCCGGAAGCGCCGCTGGTGAGGATCAGGCCGAAAGGCGGAGGGGAAGTATAGGCAAGAGCGGTTGAAATGTATGAACGGTGTTCTGTAAGCGTTTTTTCTTTCTCCCGCTGATTTTTCTCCTGAAGATGGCGTATGGCGGTGACTTTAGCGCGTACCATCGCCCTGTAGATCTTGTAAAATCTAAGAAGGGGCAGGCCATCGTAGTCTCCCGTAAGGGAAAGGTAATCGTTGAGGAACCGCCATGCAAGCCCGCGGTGCCCGCCGTGTTCCAGGTCCATTGCCAGAAACGCGATTTCACTGATAACATCGATAGTGCTCAGGAACGGGTTAAACTCAATACAGTCGAAAATCATTACTCTCTTTTTCCAGAGCACCATATTGCCGGTATGCATATCCCCGTGGCACGGTTTGATATGCCCGGAAGCTTTCCGGGAGGAGAAAAGCGGGATAAGGCGTCTGTATTCGGTTTCCGTCCACTGCTTCAGCTTTTCGAGCAGCACGGTCTCGTGCCGGTCTCTGTTCAGGCGTTCGGCTTCAGTGAAGTTGTCTCTTATCGGCTTGATGAGGATTTCAGGGCAGCCGTAAGATGTATCCGGGCCGGCAGAAGGAAGGGAAGCATGGAAATCCGCTACGATCCGGCTGATCTGGTCTATCTGCTCACCGGTGAGCCTGTTCCGGGAAAGGAGGATGTCCAGTTCCATACTCCGGTCAAACTGCACCATTTTAACCGCGTGGTCAACAACCTTGCCATTTCCCCCGATCATTATCTTGCCTGATTTTTCAGTAACAGGAACAACGTCAAGGTAAATGTCGCGGCACAACCTCCTGTTGAGACGCAGTTCTTCCCGGCAGAAATGCTCACGGCTTTCGGGGGTGGAAAAATCAAGGAAGCCGAGGTTGACCGCTTTTTTGACCTTGTAAGCGTACTGTCCGGTTAAAAAAACCAGAGAGATATGGGTTTCAACAATATCGATCTCCTGTACCGGATGAGGATAGGCCGAGGGGTTCTGCAAGGCTGTAACAAGGTTGATCATGGGTTGTCGGGATGCCCTTTTTCACCACGGAGCAGAGGCAATCTGGTTTAATCAGAAAAATAATTGTAAATTGAGGGCTTATTAAAATAACAATTTGCGTTCTAAGGGTGGCCTGGAAAATAAGCGCAAGAGAAAAAATCGGTTGTTAAAGGTTCCCTTGAACCACACAAAGATGTACGCTGCATGATACAGTTGTCCAAAATTCTGTGTCCCACCGACTACTCCAGAACTTCAGATAAAGCCGTCCGTTATGCCATTGAGCTTGCCAGAAGAGTCAACGCTCATGTTCGTTTTCTCCATGTCATGCAGCCGGAAAATATCGCTGAGAAAACAGCATACAGTTACGGTGTCTCCAAAAAAGTCGGGAAAGCGGATGTGGTCTCCGAAGAGTTCCGGCGGCTGCTGATGGAAGAGAAGAAAAGAGGGCTTTCGGCTGACATTCTGATCCTTAGGGGGAACCCATATAATACGATCATCGAACAAAGCAATACTTGGGGGACAGACCTGCTGATCATGGGTTCCCATGGCAGAACCGGCTTGAGACGCATTCTGATGGGTAGCGTTGCCGAAGCTGTGTTTCACGCTGTCGATATTCCGGTTTTGCTGGTCAAGCAAGATGCGGCTGACAAGGCGGTAAAGGACTATATCTAAGATAAGCGTTTCAAATTATACGGTTGAGCAGTAACGGTGACGAGCCGGAATCAGTATGCGGTTGGCAGGGAAAAATCAGTTGGCAGTCTTCAGTGAGCAGGCAAAAGAGGAGATGACTACTGTTCACAATGCTGGAGCAATCGCTCAACGCAGGTTACAATCAAGGTTTGATTGCGAAATTTTCTGAGAACTTCAACATCACTTTCTATGATTACCGATGGTTTAATACTCATGGTTGTCGGAATGGTCGTGGTTTTTCTGTTCCTGCTTCTGTTGAATGTTTTGATATCAGGGCTTTCCTGGTTTCTCAGGGATCATGCACTGCTTGAGGAGAAGCAACTGCTCGAGGCCGAAGCAGCGAAGAGGAAGAAAAAGAATGCAAAAAAAACAGGCGCCCCGGCAGCCGCCGCGGCAGGGGAAGACATCGGAAGCGTTACAGCGGTAATATCGGCCGCGGTTCATGCGCACCGGAACCGGTAATGTTGTGCCAAGCGGCAAGCAGCCGCACAATTGTGAAATAACCAATAACTCGACAATAAAAAAGGCTTATGAAAAAGATAAAGTTTATGGATGTGTCCTTTCGTGACGGGTTTCAGTCCTGTTACGGGGCAAGGGTAAAAACCGATGATTTTCTGCCTGTGCTCGAAGCTGCTGTTGATGCCGGTACGGATAACTTTGAAATCGGAGGAGGCGCCCGTTTCCAGAGCTTGTATTTTTATTGTCAGGAAGATGCGTTTGACATGATGGATGCGGCCCGGAAGGTTGTCGGGCCGGATATCAACCTGCAGACCCTTTCGAGGGGCGCAAACGTCGTGGGGCTGGTGTCACAGTCAAGAGACATCATCGACCTGCATGCCAAAATGTTCAAGAAGCACGGGATTACAACGATTCGCAACTTCGATGCATTGATGGATGTCAGCAACATTGCCTATTCGGGCCGGTGTATTCACAACGCAGGTCTGAACCACCAGGTTGTTATTGCCCTGATGGGCCTTCCGCCGGGTCTGAGGGAAAAATACTGTCACACGCCGCAGTTCTATCTCGATAAGCTCAAGGAGATCATTGACGCGGGGGTTCCTTTTGGCAGTGTGGCCTTCAAGGATGCATCCGGTACAACAACCCCGACTGTGGTTTATGAATCGATCAAGGGGGCGAGGAAAATGCTGCCGGAAGACACGGTTATCCAGTTCCATACGCATGATACGGCAGGAATGGGTGTTGCCTGTAACTTTGCGGCTATCGAGGCCGGTGCGGACATTATCGATCTTTCCATGGCTCCTGTCAGCGGCGGTACGGCGCAAGTTGATATTCTGACCATGTGGCACAGGCTCAGGGGAACCGATTACACGCTGGATATCGATCAGGAGAAGATTATCGAAGTCGAGGCGATGTTTATCGATCATATGGGCAAATACTACATGCCTCCTGAAGCAAAGGAAGTCAATCCGCTAATACCATTCTCTCCGATGCCGGGAGGCGCACTCACGGCCAACACGCAGATGATGCGTGACAACAACTCCCTGCATCTTTTCCCGGAAGTCATCCGAAACATGCGTGAGGTTGTGGCCAGGGGGGGGTTCGGCTCTTCGGTTACCCCTGTTTCCCAGTTCTATTTCCAGCAGGCGTTTGCCAATACCGTTCAGGGCAAGTGGAAGAAAGTTACCGAAAGTTACGGCAAGATGGTTCTTGGCTATTTCGGGCGCACGCCTGCTGAGCCGGACCCGGAAATTGTCAAGCTTGCTTCGGAACAGCTCGGCCTCGAACCGACGACTGAGGATGTGCACGACATCAATGACAGAAACCCTGAGCTTGGCATCGAGTACAACAAAAAAATCCTCGAAAAAGAAACTCTTCCTGTGACCGACGAGAACATATTTATCTCTGCAACCTGCGGCGCCAAGGGAATAGCATTTCTCAAGGGCGACGCCCCTCTGGGTATTCGTTATAAAGCAGATGTCGATGCTGAAGCGGCCGCAAGACTTGCGCCAAAAACGTCTGGAAAAACCGAGCCGCCGGTATCGAAATCCCGTTCTTCATCCGGTAATTATACCATTACCGTCGATGGAAAATCCTACAGTGTTACGGTTGCAGAAGGAACCGGTGCCGTGCAGGCCGTGGCTCCGGCTGCAGCACCGTCCGCTGCCGCTCCGGCTGAACCGGCCGGGGAAGGTACACCGGTCGAGGCCGCCATGCCGGGCAGCGTGGTTGCTGTTGAGGTTGAGGTCGGTGATACCGTCAGCGAAGGCGATGATGTTCTGATTATAGAGGCCATGAAGATGGAGTCCCCGGTCAAAGCACCGAAGTCCGGTAAGGTGATTTCCATTGAGGTTGCGGCCGGTGATACGGTTGCCACGGGTGACACGCTGATGTTTATTGCCTGATCGGGCAGACGTTTTCTGTGCGTAGATCGGGTTCCGGGTATCGATCGACAAGACCGGGATGTGTTTTGATACCGGCTCGGCAGCGTTCCCCCCACCCTTAAGCGCTATAGGGTCTGGGGGAAAACTTCCGGCGAAAAGGCGGAGGGATTTTGATTAACAGTATATCAGCAACTACATATGCGTAGAATTATTTTTGTGTTCCTCTCTATGCTGTGCATGAGCACAGCAGCTTATGCCGATGCGTTTTTCAGTGAGGAAGGTAACGTTATAGTTTTCCGGGCACCGAAGAATCTTGAGCTTGTAAAAGTTCCGGTCAGGGACAGCCGCATGTTACGGGTGGGCGACGAGGTGCGTGTCGGGGATTTTCTGGGATTGTTCGCTGATGAGAAACACAGCAAGATATCGGTGTCTTCCGGTGTAAACGGGCATATTACCTACATTCATCCCGATCTTTACTCGAAATACAGCCATGTTCCTGCAGGAACGGTGCTTCTGAACATTGAGAAAAAACCTCTGCTTGTGAGTGCCCAGGGAACGGAAAGCAAAGCAGAGGGGCTTTCAATGAAAAAGGTTTTCGGAAACCTTGCCGAGAGTACAGGTGTCTATGCCTTTTTTACCGACAACAGCCTTAACTGGACAGAAGGGCTTGGGCGTCTGCTGATGATCAGCGTGGGGGCGCTGCTGATTTATCTTGGTATTGCCAAAAGGTTCGAGCCGCTGCTGCTTATTCCCATCGGTATGGGGGCGGTGCTTTCCAATATCCCGCTGGCTTATATCAGCGATGAAGGAGGAGTTCTTCATTATGTTTACGATGTGGGGATCGAGACCGGTGTGTTTCCGCTGATTATTTTTATGGGCGTGGGAGCCATGACCGACTTCGGCCCTATGATTGCCAATCCCAAGACAGCGTTTCTTGGGGCTGCCGCCCAGTTTGGCATTTTTTCAACGCTGATTGGAGCACTTCTGCTGACAGTCTATGTCCCGGGGATCGAGTTTTCCATGAAAGATGCAGCCTCCATTGGCATTATCGGGGGTGCCGACGGACCGACTTCGATTTTTCTTGCTTCTCGTTTAAGCCCCAGGCTTCTGGGAAGTATCGCTGTTGCGGCATACTCCTACATGGCTCTGGTACCGATTATCCAGCCTCCGATTATGAAGCTCCTGACCGGAAAAACTGAAAGAGCGATTAAAATGACGCAGCTTCGCTATGTGTCGAAGCGGGAGAAAATTCTGTTTCCGATTATTGTTATTATTCTCTGTGGTTTGCTGCTGCCCTCCGCCGCGCCGCTTATCGGTTTTCTCATGTTCGGCAATCTTATGAAGGAGTGCGGTGTTGTGGATCGCTTAAGTGACACGACACAGAATGCACTGATCAACATTGTGACGATCTTTCTCGGGCTCGGTGTCGGCAGCAAACTCTCCGCCGATAAGTTCCTGAACCTTGAAACGCTCGGCATTATTGTGCTCGGCCTTGTCGCGTTTTCCTTCGGTACGGCATCGGGAGTCCTTATGGCTAAATTCATGAACCTGTTTCTGAGGCAGAAGATCAATCCGCTGATCGGTTCAGCCGGGGTATCGGCAGTGCCCATGGCCGCCCGCGTCTCCAACAGGGTAGGACTTGAGGCCGATCCGCATAACTTCCTGCTGATGCACGCGATGGGTCCGAATGTTGCGGGTGTCATCGGTTCTGCTGTGGCGGCGGGGATTCTGCTGTCGGTGTTCATATAGGGCATAACCGCAAATATCATACCTATCCTGGCCCCGCGACCCCGAAAGAAGAGTCGGAAATCGGGGTCGGGAGTTACTTCTTCAAAATAATTTCACAATCGGGGTGGAGTTCCAGGAACTGCTCAAGCTCTCCGTTCGGGACCTGGCCTGCCGACAATTCTATTTTCTCGAGATATTCGAGGTGCATCAGAGGTGCAATCGAGGTTATCCTCGTGTTCGCAAAAGAAATTTCTTCGAGTTCAGGAAGTCCGGCAAGAGGTTCCAGCGAGTCCACTGTGGTTTCATTGAAACTCAGTTCTCTGAGGTTGATGAGCCCGGAAAGCGGCTCGAGACTGCTGATGGCGGTGCGGCTGAAACGAAGGTATTCGAGATTCTCGATGCCGGCGAGAGGGGAAAGGTCATCGATCTGTGTGCTGTTAAAACCAAGCTCGATGAGATTTTCAAGTTTTTCAAGGGGCGCGAGTGATGAAACAGCAGTTTTGTAACAGCTGATTTTTTCAAGGCTGGTCAGCCCTGAAACAGGGGAGAGGTCGCCGACCGGTGTTTCGGAACAATAAAGTTCTTCAAGGTTGACAAGATGTGCGACAGGTTCCAGGCTGTTGACCTCAGTGCTGGATATCCAGAGCAGTTTCAGGCTTGTGATGCCGCTAAGAGGTTCCAGGGAGGAAAAATCGCAATCAAATGCGTAAAGGCGCTGCAGAAGCTTCAGCTCTTTGAGCGGCTCAAGGCTTTCAATCGGGGATTCGTCGCATCGCAATTGCTGGAGCTTTTCAAGTACCCGTAGAGGCGCCAGACTGTACACCCTGCGGTTGTCGCATCTCAGGTGCGTGGTGTCGAAGAAACCAAGCAATTCCTGGTCCGACGGATCGCAGGATATTTTAAGAGTACTTTTCACAACTTCTTTCCAATCGGAATTCAGGGTGTTCCACCATTCGTTCCGTTTTGATCGTTCTTCGAGCAGTTGTTTGCGCGGAAGAGAAAACACCGGGGCATCTACCAGTTTTCCACCTCTTTCCGAAGAGACGTGGCAGGTGAAATCTTCTTCTTTGCATGTCGAAGGCTCCATTTCGCAGCAATTCAGTTTGTCGGCCATACAACGGGCGTACCATTCGGCTTTTTTCTCGTCGATGATTTTAAGATGTTTTTCCTGCGACTGCTCGTCAAGGGAAGAAATGTCTCGGAGAATGTCGTTGCCACACCGCGGGCAGACCGCGCTCTGCTCGGTCAGCGGGTAGCTGCAAACAGGGCAATTGTTGTATGTGTGTTGTTTCAAGGTCAGGACTGCTATTAAAATGTTAGTACAAAAGTCAGTTGTATTTATTCCGCGATTCAATTGCATCGTTGAGCGGTGCTCGGCGTTCTCCTGTCCCGACAAAGTCAGGGTGCCCGAGCAGTGCTCAATTCAGGCTACATTTGACCTTAATTATAAGAAAAAAATGCGTGAACGCATGTGAAGCGTTTTTCCGTTTGTGTTTATGCGGACCGGATAATCGACGGCCCGGCCATGGAACGATTATATCCGGGTTCATTGTTCCATAATAGAACGTGAAAAGAACGGAGAGACTGTTTTTGCCCCGCTGTCCGCCATGAGTTCTTTTCATGGCAATACCCCTATGGAAAAATGTGTTTACCGGTAGCTTTTTCGGATTGAGATGTCTGGAGAAAGTGTTATGGCGCGAAGAGACGATGCCGGTGACAGCCGTTTCCAGGAAGATCCTGTTCTTATGCTGGATCTTTCACCAAAACAATGGCTTTTGAGGAGAGGCGGTTACCGGAACAACCCCAAACGGTTACAGATCAACGAGACGTTGATGACAATCGGGAACGGCTACCTGAACATCAGGGGAAGCCTGGAAGAGCTGCCGCCCGGCAGTTACAGGGGAATGTATATCAACGGCATTTATGACAAATCCGAGGCGGATGTCGAGGAACTGGTGAAATGTCCTGTATGGACGGATGTCTCTTTGTGGATTGACGGACACAAGGTTTCGCTGCCATACTGCAAGGTTCTTCGTCACGAGCAGATGCTCGATATGAGAAAAGGGATCCTCCATAGGAAGTCGACCCTGAGGCTGCCTACAGGGAAGATTGTTACTTTTGCAACCTCCAAGCTTGTGTTTCTACACAAGGTGCACTGGGGGTACATGAGGGTCAGGATTGTCCCTGAAAACTTTTCCGGGGAGATTCGGGTATTAAGCGGTCTGAACGGTGATGTCCTCAACCGCGGTTTCTTTCCCGGCGAGCTCCTGAAGCACCTTCATCTTGAGCGTATAGAGCGCGGGCGTGACCTGATGTATCTGGAGATGAAGACAAGAGAGCGCGGAATCCGTATTTCCAATGCAGCTTCATGGCGGATAATAAACCATAATAGAGCTTCCGTCAAATGGGAGCCAAGGATTTATGGGGAGAAGTTTGCCAGTGAGATGACTCTTAGTGCTGAAAAGGGTGTCTCTTATGAGTTTGAGAAGTATGCCGCAGTCTATACCAGCAGGGAAATACCGGCGGGAGAGATGTTCAAGGGGACTGTCTGCGGGTTGAAATCCTTCCTGCGCAATGGTGCGTTTCGGGAAATAAAGGCCCATGTTGAACTTTGGGAAAAATGCTGGCGGCAGGCGGATATCATCATCGAAGGTGATCATACGGCTCAGAGAGCTATTCGCTATAATATTTATCAGCTGCTGATAAACGGTCCAAGGCAGCCGGGCAGCATCGGTGCGAAGTTTCTCGGTTCAGAGGGTTATCTGGGCCATGTTTTCTGGGATACCGAGATCTTTATTTTCCCCTTCTACCTCTACAATTTTCCCGACATAGCAAGAAACATGCTCATGTACCGTTACACGACGCTGCCGGGTGCGGTTAAAAATGCCGAGCAAGCTGGTTATAAGGGCGCGAAGTACGGCTGGGAAACCGCTACAACCGGGGAGGATGTAACCCCGAGGTTTGCATCGAAACTCGAAAGGACCATACGGCTGATTTATACGGGTACTGAGGAGGATCATATTGTTTCGGATGTCATCTATGCGGTGGAACGCTATTTCAGGGTGACCGGTGATGAGGAGTTTGCCCTCCGGTATGGTCTTGAAATGATTTTTCAGACAGCGCGGTTCTGGGCGAGCCGCGTTGTTGCAGCGGGTGACGCTTTCGAAATCAAAACGGTCATGGGACCCGATGAGTTTCATGAGCATGTGGACAATAACGCCTATACCAATTTCCTCGTGAAATGGCATTTAAAGCTTGCCGTGACACTTTACAAGTATTTCAGCCGAAGGGAGCAGAAAGATTTTACGGCTCTCTGCCGGCGGCTCTTGCTCGATCGTGAAGAAGTTGCCCGGTGGAACGAGATCAGCAGCAAACTGAAATTCAGCATCGATAAGGATTCGGGTCTTATCGAGCAGTTTGACGGCTATTTCAACCTGAAGGATTTTGTGATAAAGCGCCATGACCGCAAGGGCCGGCCCGTACTTCCTCCGGGGATTACCTATCGCAATATCGGCGGCACCAGGCTGATAAAACAGGCGGACGTTCTTATGATGTTTTTGCTTTTTCCCCATGCATTCAGCGACGAGATCAAGCTGGCGAACTACAATTTCTACGAAAAGCGCGCTCTTCATAAGTCATCCCTCAGCCATTGCACACATGCCATGATAGGGCTTGCTGTCGGCAACCGGCAACACGCATACCGTTATTTTATGAAAACCGCACAGGTTGACCTGGAAAATTTACACGGGAATACCGATCTGGGGATTCATGCCGCAGCAGTCGGAGGAACGTGGCAAACCGTTGTGAGGGGGTTTGGAGGGTTGACTCTCAAGTCGGACCGGATTGTGCTGAAGCCTTGGCTGCCGAAGAGATGGAAGCGCCTGTTTTTCACGGTTCACTGGCGTGATCGCATCATTAAGCTCGAGATAACTCATGACAGCGTTGTGATTGTTATCGAGGCTGCCGAGGAGATATCCATACCGTGTACATTTCTGGGAAAGTGTTTCAGAATTTCAACCAACGAAGCTTACACGTTCAACTATGTTCCGATAACATGTTTAAAGTCAGGAGGATGTGATGAAAACCTTACGTATAGCACAGGTCGCGCCACTAATTGAAAGCGTTCCGCCTGCCGGATATGGCGGGACGGAAAGAGTAGTGTATCATCTTACGGAAGAACTTGTCCGTAGGGGGCACGATGTAACCCTTTTTGCCTCCGCTGATTCCCGGACATCGGCAAGGCTGTGTCCTCTGGTGGAAAAGGGACTGCGGCTCGATGGGAAGCAGGGAAAAGGTGTGTTTTTATCTTTGGTGCAGCTTGAAAAGGTTTATGATGAGATGGAAGGAAAGTTTGATGTTATCCACTCACATATTGATTGTTTTACCTTTCCTTTTGCAAAGAGAACCTTAGTGCCTACGGTTCTGACACTCCACGGCCGTTTGGATATTCCTGAAGTGGTGAGGGTGTTACGGGTTTATAACGATCTCAATTATGTCTCGATCAGCAACTCCCAGCGTTGTCCTGTCCCGGATATTAACTGGGTCGGCAACGCGTATCATGGTTATCCGCCTGAGCATTTTGAGTTCAACGATTCCCCGTCAGACTACTTTTTCTACCTTGGGCGTTTTTCCCCTGAAAAAGCTCCCGATCAGGCCATAATGCTGGCTAAGAAGAATAACGTTCCCCTGAAGATCGCGGCAAAGATCGATCCTTTCGAAAGGAGCTACTTCAACGAACGGATCAAGCCCCTGCTGGATGATCCTCTTATAGAGTATGTGGGTGAGGTTACCGACAAAGAAAAGATAGAACTGCTGAAAAACGCCAGAGGGCTGCTTAATACGATAGACTGGCCGGAACCTTTCGGGCTGGTTATGATCGAGGCGCTTGCATGCGGTACCCCTGTTATTGTCCGTCGGCGCGGCTCTTCTCCGGAAATTATAATGCATGGCAAAACAGGGTATATTTGTCGATCAACCGGTGATTTTACCCGGGCGATTCATGACATCGGAAAAATCAGCAGGCATAACTGCAGAAAAGACTTTGAAGAACGCTTCACACAGAAAAGGATGGTTGACAGCTATGAGAGGCTCTACTACCGGCTGTTTGTCAACCGGTCATCGAGAGGTGTCTCCAGCGTGGTTGTTGGAGCTTGATCCTTACGGGTTGATAAATGGTCTGAAAATGTTATACTGCAGTGCCCGAGGCAGCAAGGTCTCGGCACGGCAGGGGTTCGGTGAAAAACAGAACTTCCGCTTCCTTCGGATCCAACCTTCGTGATAAACCGGTGACCAACATGGATTTTGTGCATTTGCATACACACACTCATTTTTCCATGCAAAACAGCCCGATTTTTCCGCAACAGCTCTTTGCAGCCTGCAAGAAGCATGAAATGAATACGGTTGCGGTGACGGATTATGCAGCAACTTTCAACATGCCCGAGCTGTTCACCCTTGCCGGGGAGGCTGGTGTCCGGCTGATCATCGGCAGCGAGATATACCTGCTCGAGCAGGACGCCTACCACGACAGCGAAACCTCTTCTTCCCCGTCACTGATACTGCTGGTGAAAAATGATGCTGGTTACCGGAATCTCTGCGTTCTGCTCTCGAGGGCCGCGCGTGAGGGGTTTATCCATGGCGTGCCTCATGTGGACAGCAACTGGTTAAAAGACTATCGTGAGGGCTTGATCTGTCTTTCCGCCTATTATGCAGGACGTATCGGGAGAGCACTGCTGGCAGGTAATTACGGTGAGGCTGCTGCGTTTGCGGCTTTTTACAAGGATATTTACGGCGGGGATTTCTATTTAGAGCTGCAGCGTCATTACACCTCATTCGATGAAAAGCTCGCTGCAGAGACGATAAGGCTTGCTGAAGAGCAGGGCACAAGTCTGGTGGCAACCAACAACGTTCATTACCTCGAAAGAAAGGATGCCGACAGTTACCGGGCCATGGTTGCGATCAAAACCAAAGATAAGCTGTCCAGCAAGCAGTTGCAGTGCCTGCCGGGCAGCGAAAATTACTTCAAGTCACCGGAAGAGATGGCAACGCTTTTCGACAACGCACATGGAGAGCTTTCAAATACGATCAGCATTGCCGACAAGTGCACGTACAGGTTCTGCAAACAGGATCCGAAACTGCCTCATTTTCCTCTTCCTGAAGGATTCGGTGATGAGGCGGACTATCTGAGGCAACTGACCTATGAAGGCGCGAAAAAGAAGTATGACGACCCGGAGTCTCAGGGACTTACATGGAAGTTGGTGGAGGAAAGAATTGAAAAAGAGCTGGGTGTCATAACGGGGATGGGGTTCAGCTCATATTTTCTCATTGTAAGCGATCTTATTGCAGCATCACGGCGTATGGGCTATTCCGTGGGGCCGGGCAGGGGTTCTGCGGCGGGCAGTATCGTGGCGTATCTGACAGGTATTACAAGCATTGACCCTTTGCGGTACAACCTGCTGTTTGAACGGTTTCTCAATCCGGAGAGGCTGTCCATGCCCGATATTGATATTGATTTTACCCCTGTCGGCAAACAGAAAGTGCTTGAATACAGTGTGGAAAAATACGGCGAGGAGAGCGTTGCGAAGGTCATCGCCATCGGTACGCAGGGAGCAAGAGCGGCAATTCGTGATGCAGGCAGGGTGCTGGAAGTACCGCTGTCGGTCGTGGACCGGCTTGCCAAGCTTGTGCCGGGAAAGCCCGGGATAACGCTGGACAAGGCTCTCGACGATGTCGATGAGCTCAGGGAACTGGTGAACCGTTCTCCTCAAAATTCACGGCTGATGGATTATGCCCGTGCTCTTGAAGGCAGAGCAAGGAACGTCTCGATGCATGCCGGTGCAGTTGTCATCACCAACGGACAGCTTGACGAGCAGGTTCCGCTTTATGTTTCGAACAAAATCGAAACCGAAGGACGCAAGTATGCGGATGAAATGGGAGTTGACGAGCTTGAACGCGGTACAGCGAAGTCGGGCGGTGAGGATAAGCAGGTGGTAACGCAGTTCGACAAGAACTGGATTGAAAACGCCGGACTGCTTAAAATCGATTATCTGGGGCTTGAAACCCTTGCGGTTATCGATGAAACCCTCTATCTCATCCAGAAAAGGCATAATGTTGCCATCGATCTGGAGAAAGTTCCCATGAATGACAGGAAGACTTTCAGAATTTTCCAGGAAGGCAAGATGGCCGGAATCTTCCAGTTTGAGTCGCAGGGTATGCAGAATTACATGACGAAGCTCCAGCCGACACAGGTGGGTGATATTATAGCGATGAGCGCATTATACAGGCCGGGAGCCCTCAACGCGAAGATTGATAGTAAACGCAATGCGGTCGATCTGTTTGTGGACAGGAAGCATAACCGGGAACCGATTGATTACATGCATCCCATGCTTGAAGATATCCTCAAGGAAACCTATGGGGTGATTGTTTATCAGGAGCAGGTAATGCAGATATCCCAGGTCATGGGAAGTTTTTCCCTGGCTAAGGCGGATAATCTCCGCAAGGCTATGGGGAAAAAGAAGCCTGAAATCATGCAGAAGTTCAAGGCGGATTTTGTCGAGGGTGCCGTCAGCCAGGGAGTTCATGACAAGCTTGCCAACAGAATTTTCGATCTCATGGCGGAGTTTGCAGGTTACGGGTTCAATAAGAGTCACTCGGCGGCGTATGGTGTTCTGGCTTATTGGACCGGCTATCTCAAGGCCCACTATCCGGCTGAATTCATGACAGCTATCCTGAACAGTGAAATAGGTGATGTGACGAGGATGAAGCATCTTGCCGATGAAGCTAAAAGTTTCAATATTCCCGTGTTTCCTCCATCTGTGAATAAAAGCGATGCGTTGTTTACCATTGAGGAGTCAGACGGGAGATCGGTGATCCGGGTAGGCCTGAATGCAATAAAGCAGGTAGGAAATGCCGCGCGTGTGATTGTTTCCTCGAAGCTGCTGAGGAAGAAGGATTTTTCCAGTCTTTTTGATCTGACGGCATCGGTTGATCTGCGCATAGTGAACCGGAAAGCCCTGGAATCTCTGGTTCTGGCAGGAGCTCTTGATGAGCTTGACCCCGACAGGGCGAAACTGCTGGCAAACATCGATAAGGCAATCAGGTTCGGCCAGCTTCAAAATAAGTCGGTGACACTGGGACAGTGCGGTTTTTTCAGCGATGAGTCGAACAAAGTGCTTCAGGATTCGCACTATCCCGACATGGATGCGGCTGACCCCATGCCGGAAAGCGACAAGCTTCAGGCAGAAAAAAAACTTGTCGGTTTTTACCTGAGCCGCCATCCTCTGGAGCGCTACCGCCGAGACTGGGAGGCGTTTGCCAATCTTCGTCTCAATAACAGAAGTGTCCAGCAGGCAAGACAGTACAAGGTTATCGGAGTTGTGGTTGCCGTGAGGCATCATCAGGACAGAAAAGGCAAGCAAATGCTTTTCGGGGTCATAGAAGATTTTACCGGCAAGGCTGATTTTACGGTTTTTGCAAGCGTTTATGAACAGTATCATCACTTTCTCAAGCCGGAAGAAGTGTTGATGTTGACCGCCGAGGCGGAGATCGGCGGAGGCATGCTGAAACTGCTTGTAAGAGAAGTTGTGCCGATAAAGCGGGTTCGAGAAACCTGCATCGATAAAGTTATCCTGAAGGTTGACGCTGATGACCCCGGTGAGCTGGAAAAACTTCGGAAGGTAAAAAAAGTTCTGGAGGAGCATAGAGGCGGGACCGCGGTTGATTTTGACATCAAGGTTCAATCGGCTGAGAATATCGAGATGTTGAGGGTGTTTGCACGTAAAACTCCTATTGAGGCTGACGATGAGGCATTGGGCAAGCTTGAAAATATTCTCGGCCCCGATAATGTGAAGATTGCCGGGTAGCTTTAATAGGTATTTTTTATTACTTTCATCACTGTTTGGTTGTATTATCATAGAGTCAAAACTTCCAATAATCAATAACTACTCGCAAAATGAGCGGAAAATACCTGACGGCAACAGACCAGAATTTCAAGCCCGAAATCCTTGATTCGGACAAAGTTGCACTTGTTGATTTCTGGGCTGCATGGTGCGGTCCCTGCCAGGTCCTCGGCCCTGTAATCGAGGAGCTTGCCGGGGAGTATGAAGGCAAGGCTGTTATTGCCAAACTGAACGTTGACGAGAACCCCAACACGGCAGCCCAATACGGTATCAGAAGCATTCCTACCATGCTGATTTTCAAAAACGGTGAAGTTGTGGATCAGATGGTTGGAGCACTGCCGAAGAATATGATCATTGAGAAAATCAATGCCCAGATTGCCTGAACAAAGGTGAAAACCGGGGATTGTGCCCCGGTTTTTTCATGATCGGCACAGGTGACCATAACCGTTGTTGTTTTCGGAAATCGGGGCAGGTACGGGGTTTCATTCATGACAATGGAGGTGCCCATAAATTCAAGCAGGAATATGGAGAGTGTCATTCGAGACGTAGTGGACGTAGTAATCATTGGAACAGGTCCGGCGGGACTCACTGCGGCAATTTATACGGGCAGAGCCAATCTCAACCCTCTGGTTGTTGATGGAGACCAGCCGGGCGGGCAGCTTATGATTACCTCGGAAATAGAAAACTATCCGGGGTTTCCGGAAGGGATCAAGGGCCCCGAGATGATGGCCAGGTTTCGCGAGCAGGCGGCCAGATTCGGGGCAACATTCATTCATGGCAGCGCCGTCGAGGTTGATTTGTCCAGAAGTCCTTTCTGCATCTATCTTGAAGATGGCAAGGAGATCCTGACATGGACACTGATTATTGCTACCGGGGCAAACGCGAAATGGCTTGGTTTGCCGTCGGAAGAAAAATACCGGGGGAGAGGCGTGTCAGCCTGTGCGACGTGTGACGGCTTTTTCTTTAAAGATCGTCATGTATACGTTGTCGGAGGTGGTGATACCGCAATGGAAGAAGCGCTTTTCCTTACCCGTTTTGCATCGAAAGTTACAGTTGTTCACAGGAGGGATGAGTTCCGGGCATCGAGAATTATGAGCCTGAGGGTTGAAAAGAATCCGAAGATCAACCTGGAACTAGGCCAGGTGGTTGATGAAATTCTCGGCGACGAGCAAAAAGTTACCGGTATCAGACTCAAAAGTGTCAAAACCGGAGAATTGGCGGAGTACCCCTGCGAGGGTGTGTTTGTTGCAATAGGCCACATACCGAACTCAAAGATTGTTGAAAGACAGCTCGATATTGATGAATACGGTTATATCGAGACAGCAAAAAACTCTGCCGAAACAAGTGTTCAAGGCGTTTTTGCCTGCGGTGACGTGCAGGATTACACCTATCGTCAGGCAATAACGGCCGCCGGCAGCGGTTGTATGGCGGCGCTGGACGCAGAACGGTATCTGGAATCGATACGGTAAAGCTGCCTTTGGGGGTACCTCTGTTAGGCACCTCTATTAATTTGTTGCGCACCCTGATTACTTCGTTGGCCGGATAGGAGGAGGGTTTCTGCGCTCCGTCCGCCTTGTTTACGACGATTTATAGAAGTGCCCTGTTGTCGGTTCCCTTGATAGTCTTTCAAAGACTCTTTGTTACCGATAGCGACAAGTTCTTTTCGATGCCGTATTTTTTCAGTTTGCGGTAAAGCGATGAACGGCTTATGCCGAGTATTTCAGCCGTTCTGGTCTGGTTCCCGTCTGTAAGCTCATAGGCCTTGATGATTGCCTGGAGTTCGGCATTTTTCAATAACAGTTCTTTACTTTCATCTGCTGTAGCGAGAGGTGTAACAGCAGAAACCGGAACTTTTATTTCTCCGGGAGGAGGAGGCTCTTCCGTTACGGTGGGAGCCGGAGGTATCGGCTGAGCGGATTTCCCCTGCAAGGTACTCTGGAGCAGCAGAGGCACGGAAGTGATTTCACTTCCGCTGCGGTTTATGGCAGCTCTTCGAACGATATTCTGAAGTTCACGGATGTTTCCCGGCCAGTGATACTCGGAAAATTTTTCCAGAACGGATTTGTTGAATGTAAGCGGCTCGATGTCGTTGGCTGTACAGAAGCTTTCAAGAAAATGATTTGCCAGGAGAGGAATGTCTTCCTTGCGCTCTCTCAGGGGAGGAATAAACAGAGGATACTCCTCGAGACGGTAATACAGATCTGCACGGAACGTTTCGCTTTTTATGGCGTCGGAAAAATCCTTATGTGTTGCCGATATGAGCCGGAAATCGACACTTCTTTCCTTTTTTTCCCCAACGCGCCTGATTTTTCTTTCCTGAAGCACCCGGAGAACCTTGGCCTGAATTTCAAGGCTCATGTCACCGATTTCATCAAGAAAGATTGTGCCGCCGTCCGCCTGTTCAAAAAAGCCGATATGATCGCTGTTTGCACCTGTAAAAGAGCCTTTGACATGGCCGAAGAGCAGGCTGTCTGCCAGTTCGTTGGTGATTGCCGCACAGTTTATGGTGACGAAGGGACCGCTTTTTCGTTTGCTTCCGCTATGGATCGCCTGGGCGAACAGTTCTTTTCCGGTGCCACTTTCGCCAATAACAAGCACGTTTACCTCTGTTTCCATCACGTGCATTGCCTGTTCAATACACTTCTTGAGAGAGGTGCTCCCCCCGTAGATGCGTCTGAAAATATTCTGCTGTTTCAGTTCTTTTTCAAGCAGCCGGACCTTTTTTTTCAGGTTTGATTCTGAGAGGGCATTGCTGACCGTTATTTCAAGGCGGTCATTTTTTACAGGCTTCGTAAGGTATTCATACGCTCCCATCTTAATGCACTGGACGGCCTGGCTGATATCATCGGATGCGGTAATCATGATGACCGGCACTGTCATGCCGCTTGCCTGAATGTAGGAGAGCACCTCCATGCCGTTCTTGCCGGGCATGTTCAGATCCAGGAGCAGAAGATCGATTTTTTCTGTGTTCAGCATGTGAATACAAGCATCACCGTCATTTGCCGTCAGAACGTTGTGGTCCAGCTTTGTAATGAAATGACTGATCAACGTTCGCATAACGGCACTATCATCGGCTATCAGAACATTGGGCTTTTCTCGTCTTGTATTCATGGGGACAGAACAATGTTTGTTTATGGGCACCTCTATTAATTTGCTGCGCACCATGATTACTTCGTTGATCGGTGCTCGAAATCCTCATGTACTACGTGTACACTCCGGTTTCTGTGCTCCGTCCGCCTCGTACTCAAGACGCTCACGACAATTTATAGAGGTGCCCTTTATTGTCATGAAACGGTTCAAGTGCAAGGCGAATGAAATGCAGAAGCTCCTTTTTATCCGCTCGATGAAGCAATTGAATCGCGGAATAAACAGAGGTGCCCTTTATGCAGGCAATATATAATACAACCCTGCTCGAAGCAAACCGCTGTATAGGCGGGAGGGCAGGTTGTTGCAGGCGCATGCCGCTGCCCGTAATGCAAGGGAAGTGTGCGTTTCGGGCACAGTTGTGCGCTTATGAGATGCGGCGTCTCAATACTTTACCGGCTACAGTTCGGCCATATCGGGATGCGGGCAGGGGAAAAGGGATTGGTACAAAAATTGCACCCTTGATGATAAAACATTGTCAATGCAAAAGCACCGGAGATAATTATGCAGATCGATGAGAAAGTAAGAAAACTGCGGAGCGAACTGAACGCGCTGCAAAAAACCGTCAGTGAAATGCGTTCAGATAAGGGTTCCCGTTCCTGTCTGCGCCCCAATGATCATCAACGTGTCGAAGAGATTCTCAATGCACTGCATGAGGATATTCAGGTGTTTGAAAAAGGGGCTGAAGTCATTGCGGTTATTCTGGAAGGGAAAGAGAACTAAGACAGGGAAACGGCTACTTCCTTCCCGAAGGGCAGTTTACAGAACTTTAACACTCAAGCCTGGTCAGGAGTCAAGATTCTTTGTATTATAAAAGACATCGCTATTCGTTTGCTGTGCACCTTGATTACTTCGAGCACCGCTCAACGATGCAATTGAAGCGCGAAATAAATAGAGGTACCCTCATTTCTGCAGGACTATGTCAATAGAAGAACAAAAGGTAAAACCATACCGGATTGTTATCGAATGGACAGACAGTAATGATTTCTATTTTTCATGTGATTACAAAGCTGCAAGCGGCATAGGGCACGAGAAAGAAAAAAAGACGCATCACACACATTGGTTTCCCCATGTTACCAGAGCAATGGGGAATGTGTTAAAGAAGCTAAGACGAGAGCATATCACCTTTCCTTTGTTTCTCATCTCTCTTGCCTTCGAACACCGCCACCTGCTGAAAGAGATCGAGGAGTTGTTGAAGGCCTTGCACGGTCATCTCAATCTGCAGCAAGGTCCGGGAAACTACACCTGTTTTATCTGCGGTGAAAGCAAAAAAAGGGTTATCGAATGATTTTTCCCTTTTCATCAAGCCCGGGATAATTGCGGCCCTGTTTTGCAAGTTTTTTACTGACGGCAGGATAGGCAAGTTCAAACAGGCGTTTTTTCATGTACTCTGCAGGAAGCCTCGGTTGACGGTAAAACCCTGCTTCCGTTCGCTGACGTTGTGCCTCGAAAAGTATGACGGCTGCGGCTACGGAAACATTGAGCGATTCAACCATGCCATGCATCGGCACATATATGAAGTGGTCTGCCCGGAAAACCGCACTTTCCGAAGGGCCATACAGTTCCGCGCCCATGACGATGGCTGTAGGTCTGGTATAGTCGATCGTTCTGAAATTTACCGCCCCCTCTGTATAGTGAGCGACGAGAATTTGCATTCTCTGTGCCCTGAGGGCTTCATATGCTTTTTCTATGTTGTCATGCAGGACCAGTTTTACCCACTTGTTGGAGCCTCTTGCCGCACGTTGGCGGTTTCTGATCACGTCGGCCGTTGAGACCGCATGAGCGGTTTCAATGCCGACGGCATCGCAGCTTCTAATAATGGCCGACAGGTTGTGCGGCTTGTTTACATTGTCCATGAGGACCGTCAGGTCCGGCTGGCGATGAGAGAGGAGTTGTTTGATTTTGGAAAATCGTTCAGGGTTGATCAAGGGTTTGATTGTCTATGTGCTTTATAAGATCTTGTGTTTTTCCGACTGTTCTGACAAACGGCTTTCACCACGGGTATTCCGGTTTTCCTGTCGGCAGCAACCCGTTTAATATTACGAACATGAGCAGGTTTCCTCAAGTTTTTTCCGGTATTGATGCTTCTGCTGACAATAACGGCTCTCGTTTTTTTTCAGGTTCCAGGCCCTCGATGTGTTGTGCGTCCCGATGTCCGGTTGGCAATAGTGAATCAGTTGGCAGTTGGCAAAAGAATAGTGACAAGTAACAGTGACGAGTGGCCAGTGAGTCGGGGAAAAGTTAGACAGTGTTGACCGACGCTGCCACTTAGCTAAGGAGCAAGCTATCATAGCAATACGCTTCGATTCCCGATTCCGATACCGACGGCGAACCCCGAAAGAAAAGGAATAAACAAATCTGGTTTTTCTGTTGAAAAGGATGTTCGGTTCAGGAGGGTGCAGCCCAATATGAGTCTGAAGTAAATGACCGTGATTCTTGAGTCGGAAATCGGAGTCATTTCAAGCTCATTCACTCATTGCTTTTTTGCCCTAACACATAGCACAATCTTCTACTCAGCACTCGTTGCTCATTGCTCAGAACTAAGAAGAAGAACTTTCACGTAAGTGAAGCAGTATTCAATTGGCAGTGGGCAATTTTAAGTTATTGGCAATAGGATAGTCGGACTTGGAAAACAGTTTACAGGAAGTTCACACGATAGCCGTTATCCTGCGTTAATTTATTCCTTACATTGTGGCGAGAAAGCCCGGACTTTTGGCATAATCAGAAGCTTTGAGGGCTCTATGCAATGGCTATACTGTGATTTTCATATCCACACGACCTGGAGTGACGGTCAATGTTCTCTGGACAGAGTTGTAGAACTTTACGGGGAATCGGGATTTGATGTCATTGGCATTACTGACCATGTTTTGGACAGCGAAAGTATAAGAAGGGCCGGAAAACCTCCTTCTGAACTGTTTGCCGTCGACAGAGCGGAATTTTCCGATTATCAGCAAGCTTTATGGGGGGCTGCAAGAAGGTCGTGGGAGAAGTATGGCATGCTTCTGATTCCCGGAGTTGAAATAACGAACAACACTTCGCGCTACCATATTCTTGCTCTTGATATCAAAGAGTACATATCCCCGGACCTGAGTGTTGAGGCCATTATAGAGACTACAAGAAAACAGCAGGGTATATCGGTTGCGTGTCATCCCTATGTGAGAAATCATTCGGGCGACGACCCTTCGGTATATCTTTGGGAAAACCATGAGAGGCTGGCAGCAATGTTTGACGCCTGGGAAGTTGCAAACAGAGATGATCTCTTTAATGTTGTTGGTTTGAAAAAGTTTAATTATATCGCTAATTCAGACTTTCACGAAGAGCGGCACCTGCTTTCGTGGAAAACCCTGCTGCGGTGTGAAAAAAATATTGAGGCTGTCAAAGAGGCGATAAGAAACAATGACAGGGTGTCTCTTTTTCTTTACAGGGGTGGAAAAATCAAATGATCCGCCACTTTCCGGTAAGGCGGATGGTATCTGTGAAGTATGTTCAACAATAACGATAAACACCCGCATCTCGAGCGTCTGCTGAAAAAGTCAAGGAGTATAGATCTTGACGGAAGCTCAAGAATTCTGATCCTCAGTGACCTGCATATGGGCAATGGAGGGCGGCGCGATGAGTTCAGGCATAATGCGCCCCTTGTTGAAAATGTGATGAAAAGGTACTATCTCCCTGAAAACTACAGCCTCATTCTGAATGGTGACATCGAAGAACTTTTCAAGTTTTCACTCGATACTATTGTTGCCCAGTGGCGCCATATCTATGAGCTTTTTCTCCAGTTTAACGAAAAAGGCTTTTTTTTCAGGACTTTCGGTAACCATGACGCTTCGCTCCTGGATGAAAAAGGTTACATTCTGGCTCCATTTCTGCTTGAATCCCTGAAGCTTTTCTACCGCACGGAAAGTATTCTTGTTTTTCACGGTCACCAGGCCTCCGTTTTTCTCTGGGAAACCTATCCCGTAGTGAGCCGCCTGATAGTCTGGTTTTTACGCTATGTTGCCAAACCGTTCGGTATAAGGAATTTTTCTATTGCCTACAACAGCCGCCGCCGTTTTGCCATTGAAAAGTCGATCTATGATTTTTCCAACCGGGCCAAAATCGTTTCGGTGATCGGACATACGCATCGTCCCCTGTTCGAGTCACTTTCCAAGGTTGACTACCTCAATTACAGGATTGAGGAGCTTTGCCGGGCTTTTCCTGCAGCGGAAAAGCAGAACAGGGATAAAATCAGGGACAAGATATCGGCACTGAAAGAAGAGCTTGACGCATGTTACAAACAAGGGAAAAAAATAGGATTGCGCAGCGGGGTATACAATACCCTGACGATACCGAGTGTTTTCAATTCCGGGTGCGCAATAGGAAAGAGGGGGATTACCGCGCTTGAAATAGACCATGAAAAGATTCGGCTTGTCTACTGGTACAACGGAAAACAGAGCAGGAAGTACTTGAGTGACCGTGACAGCCGTCCCATGCGGCTTGACGGCACGGGTTACTACCGGATAATATTGAACGAGGACCATCTTGATTATGTCTTTTCCCGCCTGCATCTGCTGGCGTAAGTAACGTTATTATCAAACTGCCTACTGAAGGGCACCTCTATAAATTGTCGTGAGCGACTTGAGTACGAGGCGGACGGAGCGCAGAAACCGGAGTGTACATAGAGTACATGAGGATTTCGAGCACCGGCCAACGAAGTAATCA
>JANQGE010000031.1 GCA_028277485.1 Chlorobium sp. | reverse complement strand
CGGTGCTCGAAATCCTCATGTACTCTATGTACACTCCGGTTTCTGCGCTCCGTCCGCCTCGTACTCATGTCGCTCACGACAATTTATAGAGGTGCCCTTCTGTGTGTTGCCGATAAAAAGGCAAATGCAGTTACGGTTATTAACAGAATCGTTACAAAAATGTTGAATAGTAAAAAAGCTGAAGCTTCAGCTTTTTTACAGGTTTGAAAACGTTGTATGATTGTTGAAAGTCGTAGAATAAAAGTATGTTGCGGTATGACTGTAAAAGAGCATCTCTATTAATTTGTTGCGCGTCCTGATTGCTTCGTTGGCCGGATGGGAAAGGGGCGCTCACGACAATTTATAAAGGTGCCCAAAAGTGTCACGATGTCTCTATTTTTCAATAATTTTTCCAGGAGGTTACGATGTTGAAGCAAAGCGTATCATCACAGATACAGAGTTTTGTAAGGGAATCGTCATTGTGTGAACACACAGAAAGGCTGTCGCTTGTCAGGCATGAACGAAAGAGCAAGAATAAAAAAGACAATGGGTTCCTGAGCCTTGTTCCCGGCGAAAAACACTATACCCTGATTTTTGAAGACGACAGCCTGCCCGACAACCATGGGGCTTGCAACGTCGTAAAGGTGAACTCCGTCAATGAGGTGATGATATACTACGGACTTTTAGGGGCTTCATGCGAGATGTATCTCTCGCCGGAATATTTCTGTAATCATAAGGAACGGGTGGAAGAGCTGGAGAAAATCAAGGCGTCCCCTGCAAGCGGAGCATTGGATACTGCAGATGCGGAAGTAGTGGCGGCATTACTCAGGAAGCTGCCACTCGATATTGCCGGTTTGCTCGAAAGTCCGCTTGCCGTGAAAGATGAGGATGTTGTGCCGGGGATTGTCGATCCCGAGGTCATTCACAAAAAAAATCCGGCCAACGCGCTGCTTTCCGAACCATTCTATGCGGGCCGTTTTGTGTACTACAACATGCTCAGGCATACCGAGGAATTCAGGTTCGATCATGAATCCGATCATGTTCAGGGAATGCTGATCCTCGAGGCCATGAGACAAGCAGCACTTGCTACCACCCATCTGGCGGGAGATCTGCCCTCGGCCGGAGGAATGACCCTTATGTCGTATTGTACAAATTTTTATAACTATATCGAGCACAGCGCTCCTGTAATATTGCGTGCTTACACATCCTATACCGTTCCTGAAGAGGTTAGCGATAAAGATGGTTTTGTGATTTGTCAGGTTTTTCAGTGGGGGAAATTGTGTACCGAGGCTATTCTCGGAGCGGTGGCTTTCATGAACAAGGAGCGTTATGGCAAACACCGGACAAGAACCGAGAAACTTTCTGTAAGGAACAAGCGGTTATTTGCATCGAAAATACAGGCAATGAACGAACTTGTTAATCCATGAGTAGAGCAGCTGTGATCGGCGGAGGAATATCAGGTATTGCCACTGCATATTATCTCCAGCAGTATGGTTTGGATGTTCATCTTTACGAGTCCAACAGCCAGCTCGGAGGCCGGATCGGAAGCGAATGCATTGACGGGAGATGGCTGGATTTCGGAGGAAAAAACATCGGGCGGAAATACCGGAGGTTCCGCGAGTTTGTGGCTGATCTTGGAGAACAGGATTTCGAGTATTTCGGCTTCAATACCTCACAAGTGATTCGCGGACGGGTTGTCAGGCTCAACAAGGAGAAAGCAAGGTTGTATAATCTGTTTCGCGTTCTCACGCTTGCCGGTCCTGTCGGTATCTTAAAGCTTATACCTCTTATTCGGGCGGTGCACAAGGACCGTGAGCAGGGTTTTTTAAATACACCGTATTTCAATGCGATTGCAGATCGTTTCGATCATGAGTCCCTTGCTTCTTTTTTCCCGAAAAGCTGTGCAGGTCATATTATTCGTCCCGTGACGGTGCGAATGAACGGTGCCGAACCTGAAGAGTGTTATCCCGGGAATTTTGGCTCCAACCTTGCCTTGGTGCTTGACAGTTATGAACAACTGCGATGCGGCATGCAGGGTATGCTCGAGCGTTTTCAGGCATATGTGCGATCGGTGACGCTGTTTACCGGACATCATGTTCAGGCCCTCGAGTGCCGTAACGGGAAAACAGTGCTTCACTATACTTGCGGTGCCGAAAGCTTCCAGAAAGAATACAGCAAGGTTGTCGTGGCTCTGCCGGCTGTGCAAGCTGCCGAGCTTTTTCGTCATTCCGCACCTGAGCTTTCAGCTTTACTTGGCCAGGTACAATACTATCCGGTTGCCGTAGCTATTGCACGGTATCGGGAGGAGGTTTTCACCGATGTACAGAGAGCCATGGTATTTGACCGGTCGTCTCCGCTAAGCAATGCCGGCGCTTACGGCATTCGTGATCTTGATATCGTCAGGTATACCTTCAGCGGAAAAACTGCACGGTCGATGATAACACGGGAATCGGACCCTGATGAAGTTGTGTCTCTCGGGGAAAAGATCGTCAAGCCGTATTTTAACATTGAAAAAAACAGCCGAACGTCTTTTACATATAAATACATTTGGCCGGGCCTTTGTGCTTACTCCCCCCATCACTACCGCCGGCTCGAGAAACTTGATGAACTGATCAAACCTTTGAAGGGTTTGTCTTTGACCGGAGATTATCGCCGGGGGGCTTCACTTGAAGCTTGCTTCAGGGCAGCAGCCGAGGCGGCTGATCTGGTAAAGGGAGGGGGGTTACGTGGATGTTCTCGGATACATAAAGAACTGTGCGCGGGAAGGGACCCAGATATCACGGTTTAATATCTTTTCCGCAGCGTTGCTTGGAGCACCGGCTCATCTTTTTTTCTATTTCGCATTCAAGTACTGGTTTTTCCTGCCTTATGAGAGCCTTGTGCTGAGAGCAACGGCTTCGGCGCTGTCTCTTTTTGCCGTTCTTTTCGGCAGCAGCGACACCTCGTTTGCAAAAAAGTATTTTCCGTTCTACTGGCATTTTTCAATCATTTTCGTACTGCCTTTCATTTTTACCGTTTATTTGCTGAAGAACGATTTCCATGAGCTCTGGCTCTATTGGGAGATCTTCATGATCTTTGTACTGATTGCTTATGTTCCAAACTGGTTGATGTTTCTTTTTGATCTTCTTGTTGGAGTGTCTGCCGGTATTATCTATTTCATTCTTTCTACTCCTGATATTCAGCTCAATCCTGACTTTAATATTCCCTTGTATTCGGTTGTAATCCTGTTCACCGTTGTAGCCGGTTATGTTTTCAGCTACAGCAACAAAAGGGGACAGATAGCACTGGAGAAAAATTCGGCACTGCAAGCGCTTGCCGGAAGCATAGCACATGAAATGCGCAGTCCGCTTGGGCAGGTAAAGTTCAATCTCGAGGCTATCGAACAGAATCTCCCCAGTTATCATCCCGGCAAACCATCCGCCCCGATCAGTGATTACACTCTCGACAAGCTTTATCAGCATGTTGCACAGAGTAAGGTGTCGGTAAAACGTGGTTCACAAGTTATCGCCATGATTCTGGATGAAGTCAGGGAAAAGCCGATAGACAAAAGCAGATTCGTTTATGCATCGGCTGCCGTCATTACACAGAAGGCAATTGATGAATATGGTTTTGAGTCGCGGGAAGAGCGGGAAAAAATCGTTTTTGACAGAGATGAAGACTTTATGTTCAAGGTCGGTGAGACCATGTATGTTTTTGTCCTGTTTAACCTGATTATGAACGCGTTGTATTTTCTTAAACCTTATCCCAAAGCAAAAATTTACATTTCCCTGGAAAGAGGAGCGCAGTTCAACAAGGTAAAAGTTAAAGACACCGGCCCCGGCATCCCGCCTGAAAACCTTGATAAGTTGTTCGATGCCTACTTTACATCGGGCAGAAAAGGCGGAACGGGACTTGGTTTGTCTTATTGCAAACGTGTTATGCGGGCTTTTGGGGGTGATATAAACTGTGAATCTGCAGAGGGAGAGTATACCAAATTTACCCTGACGTTTCCCGTGATCTCCAATGCGGAACTCCAGGAAAACCGCGATGAGCTTATCGCCGCAAACAGAGCCTTGTTTGAAAATAAACGTATTCTTGTCGTCGATGATGAACACATTGACAAAGCGGCGGTAAAGGACATTTTAACGGCACTGAGTGCGGTAATTGATGAGGCGGGTAACGGGAAAGAGGCACTTGAAAAGCTGTCCGAGAAGCATTATGACCTGGTTATCATGAATCTCAAAATGCCGATCATGAACGGTTATGAGGCGACGGAAAAGATCAGAAAAGGGGAATCAGGCAGCGAAATCGCCACGGTTCCGATTGTGGCCTACACAGCGGCACCGTATTACATAGCACGCAGCAAAACAAAAAAAGCCGGCATGCAGGGTCTGATTACAAAGCCTTGCGTACAAGCAGAACTGGTCAGACAGCTTGCCGGAATTTTCCGTGGTCTTCAAAATGTTTCGGCAAAAAACCTCAAAGGTAAATCCCTGCTCATTGTCGATGATTCCTCATTTAATCGTATTGCACTTAAAATGGTGCTTGAAAAACACGGTATTCTGATCGATGAAGCAGTTGATGGAAAAGATGCGCTGAACAAACTCGAAAACAAGTCATTTGATTTGGTGTTAATGGATATCAGGATGCCGTTGGTCGACGGTATAGAGACGACAGGCATCATCCGTCGATCCCAAGATCCTTGGATATCTTCCGTGCCGGTGATCGGGTTCAGTGGTGACTCGGACGAGAACTTAATCGAAGAAGCACTGCGGGCTGGTATGAATGATTATCTTGCAAAACCTGTTGATACCAAGATACTGCTGATGAAGATAAGCCAGTGGATAAGGGAGGCATGAGGTGCCCATGAGTATGCCCTGTGTTTTATGTACTTTGTTTGTATTTTAAAGAAAACTTTCACAATGCAGTCAAAAATGCTTTTTTCTTCAAAACCATTCAACAATCGTTTCGATTCCTTTCCCGGAAAAGGTGAGACTGCTGCAGTTGACATACGGCAACAGTTCGCACGGCTCGGGGCTTGGACAAAAGGGCAGAGACTCGTGGATGCCGACCCTCGATACTCCGACGTCATCGAAAGCCTTCCACCCGGGGAGGCTACCTCGATGCAGCTTTCTGAATCTCCCGGAACCATATCGATAACGGGTGAACATCCCTGTGTTTTCGGTTATCCCGGCACTCTTGAGTTCAACATGCCTGCAGTAACGGAACTGTCCGGTACCGCCAGGATCCTGATCGATCTCGGGTATTCAGGAGTTGAGCACGAAGCCCGGGGAATTGTTCACGATATCACACACAGGACTTACGGTTTTCGCGTGTCCTATCTTTCATTGAAATGTTACCCGCTGCTCCGCCTGCAGATAAGCTTTTACAGTTTTCTGCCGGAGCCGCTGCATCTCGAGGTGTTGTCGGATGTTCTTGATCGGAACGTTCAGGGTTTCTACACGGCCCTGTATGAAACCGGCGGCTATGAGCTTTCCGTTCATGTTACGCGCAGGCATCTGGGATCGGTATTTTCTTCTGTTACGGAAAAAGAACGGAGTGATGTTTATCGGGGCATTTCAGGAGTTGTTGCGCGTATAGAAGCTATAAAGCCTTCCGATCGTGATATGAACGTTGCCGTCAGGGAATTTGAGCGAAGGCATCCGTTGGGTGAGGAGATGTAAAACCATGACAGAAGACCTTCAACTTGCCGTCAGGCTTGCCGAGAAGGCTGGAAATCTAACCCTCTCGTTCTATCGCAGCAAATCTCTCAAAATTGATGCTAAAAGGGATGATACTCCCGTTACAGAAGCTGACAGGAAAGCTGAAGAGCTGATACGGGAGGGTATAACCAAAGCTTTTCCCGATGACGGGATATTCGGGGAAGAATTTGAGGAAAAGATCGCTGTTAACGAACGCCGCTGGATCCTCGACCCGATTGACGGTACAAGGGCGTTTATTCACGGGGTGCCCCTTTACGGGGTTATGATCGGCCTGGAGGTCGATCGTGAGATGAAGCTGGGTGTGGTGAACTTTCCCGCTTTGGGTGAGATGTACTATGCTGAAACCGGCTCCGGCGCTTTCATGAATGATGATGCCGTAGGAGTTTCAGGGATATCGGACTATCGTGAGGCAACGGTTGTTTTTACCGAGAAAGAGTACCTTCTGGAGCCTCCTTCGGATCACCCGGTAGACAGGCTGCGTCACGATGCGGGGCTTGTTCGCGGGTGGGGGGACTGCTACGGCCATATGCTTGTTGCGTCCGGAAGAGCCGAGGTTGCGGTTGACAAGGTTATGAGCCCTTGGGATTGCGCTGCTCTTATCCCGATCATTGCCGAAGCGGGCGGGTACTGTTTTGATTATACCGGCCAGACCACGATTTATGGTCAGGGTTTGATAAGCGCCAACCGGTTTATTGGGGAGAAGCTTATTGCCGGGATTGTCTGACTTCTTTTGGCACCTTAAGAAACCCGTTGCAAGTCCGCTGCTGACATCAGGGGCCGGAAAAATCAAATGCAAGCTCCTACCTTTTTAATTTTATGACAACCTACCTCCTTATCGCTGTCATCATTCTTCTTTTTACCATTCTTTTTCTGCTCCTTTTCGGTAAAAAAGAAGGTGTTTCAAAGACTACGCTCCGACAGAGTGAAGAAGTGCTGCGTTCTGATCTCGAACGGCTTCAGAATGAGCAGAAAAATGAGTTTCTGCGTAACAGAATGGAGCTTTCACGCTCGTTTCAGGAAAACAGGGCGGAGCTGTCGGCATCCCTGAAATCTTTTGAAGAGGTTTTAGGAACACAGGTGATGCGGCAGGATGAATTGCAGCGAAGAAATTTCAGTGAACTTCTTTCACGGCAGGAAGAGCTGAGAGGCGACACGTCACGGAGGCTGGAAAGCATCCGGGATGCGGTTGAGCAGCGCCTTCAGGAGCTGCGGAAGCAGAACGAGATGAAACTCGAGGAGATGCGCAGGACAGTGGATGAAAAGCTGCAGTCTACACTTGAAAAACGCCTGACAGAATCGTTCAGCCAGGTCAGTGACCGCCTCCGTCAGGTGCACGAGGGGCTGGGTGAAATGAAAATCCTTGCATCCGGTGTCGGGGATCTGAAAAAAGTCCTGGCCAATGTGAAAATCCGGGGCGTGCTCGGCGAAATGCAGTTGCAGAACCTGTTAGCCAGTCTGCTTTCACCCGAACAGTACGCTGAAAATGTTATGATTGGAAGAAGCAGTCGTGAGCAGGTGGAATTCGCAGTGAAGCTTCCCGGTAAGGATAACGGGGACGATGTGGTATACCTTCCCGTAGATTCAAAGTTTCCGCTCGAGGCATATTACCGGCTTGTCGAGGCTGCGGATTCAGGTGATACGGAAGGCGTGCGGGGTGCCGCAAGGGCAATCGAGGTGGAAATGCGCCGCTGCGCCAAAGATATCAGGGATAAGTACCTGAACCCTCCCGAGACTACGGATTTCGGTATTTTATTTCTCCCGGTCGAGGGTCTGTTTGCGGAAGTGGTGCGCAACACTGTACTTCTCGAAACCCTGCAAAGAGAATTCAATATCATCGTAACCGGTCCGACGACGCTTGCGGCTCTTCTAAACAGCTTGCAGATGGGTTTCAGGACCCTTGCAATACAGAAAAGAACAGGTGAGGTGTGGAAAGTTCTTGCCCAGGTTAAAACCGAGTTTGCCAGGTTTGGGGAGGTGCTGGTGAAAGCACAGAGCAGGATAACGCAGGCAGGAACGGAACTGGACCGGCTCGTAGGAGTGAGAACCCGCGCTATTCAAAGCCGGTTGCGGCGTATTGAAGATGTTTCGGGGGAAAAAGACTCTCTCCTCAAAAAAGAGATAGAGGAAGAGAAAACGTCAGAATGATATGTTTCGATACCGGTACCGAATGCTGAAAAATGAAAGGTAGAGAGCGGGGGTGTTACTTGCTGTTCAACGCTTTCGCAATTGCTTCAGCAAAGTGCGGGCCGTCATAGTATTTAGGGACAATATCGACTCTTACCCCAAGTTCTTCAAGCGCTTTGGCGGTTGTTTGACCGATTGCGGCTACAAGAATCCCTGAGGGAACAGCCGTAGAACCGGCCGCTTTGAAATAGTTCTCGGCGGTGGAAGGGCTGGTAAATGACAAACATGAGATTTTGCCTTCACCGATCATCTTTTTTACCTGCTCGGTAGCCTCCATATCCGGAAGATGGTTTTCATAAACGGTCAAGGAGTCACAGGTGCCTCCCCGCTCGGCGATGGCTGCCGGTATCACGCCCAGGGAAAGGTTGCCGCGGAGAAAGAGAAAGGATTTTCCCCGTATCTCTTTTACGCTGATGGTTTGCATGAGGTGAACCGCGTCGGAAACTTTCGGAAGAGGCTCGGTTGTTATTCCATGTCCGGCAAGGTCTTTTGCTGTGGTTTTACCCACTGCAAAAATCCTGATGTTCCTGAGTTTTTCCAGTTCCTTCGGTGCTTCCCTCGTCAGCCTTTCGATAAAGTAGTGGACGCTGTTGGGACTTGTGAAGAAAGCCCCGGCATATCCTGAAATGTCAGGAATCCGCCAGCCGGAGACCGGCCTGATCTCGATTGTCGGGAAAACAAACGAATCCAGGCGGTGTTTTTTCAGTTCTTTTACAAATGAGCCTGCCTGGTGTTTGGGACGTGTAACAAGAACGCTTTTCATCAGCAGGTCTTTCTGATCTCGGCAAGGATTTGGTCGGCTCCGAGCTTGAGCAGTTCTTCAGCCAAGTCGATGCCTGCCTGTTCTGCCTGATCGGGAGTAGAGCAGTTCTCTCTGGTGATTTCGTTACGGATGGCGCGTTTGCCGTCAACCGAACCAACGTATGCCAGAAGATGCAATGTGCCGTTTTTCAGGTTTGCATAAGACCCGATGGGGATCTGACAACCTCCCCGGAGGTGACGGAGAAGCGCCCTTTCCGCTTTTGTGCAAAACTCTGTGTTCGAGTTGTTCATGATTTTGACAATCTCTCTTGTCTCTTCGTCATCGATCCGTGTCTCTATTCCCAGGGCACCTTGACCAACAGCGGGAAGCATGGTGTCGTGGGGCAGGATTTCTGAAATCCGGTCACCGAAATTGAGCCGGTGGACACCGGCGTAAGCAAGCAGCATGGCATCGAAGTCGCTATCATCAAATTTCTTGAACCGGGTGTTCAGGTTACCCCTGATATCTCCCATTTGGAAATCAGGCCGCATGCTGAGAAGCTGGGATGTTCTCCGCAGGCTGCTGGTGGCTATTTTCGCATCCTGTCGGAGTGTTTTCAAGCCTTCATTGTTTTTTGAAATAATGACGTCCCGGGTGTCTTCTCTTTCGGTAAACGCTGAAAGAACGAGCCCTTCCGGGGTTTCGGTCGGAACATCCTTTAAACTGTGAACGGCAAGATCAATTTCTTTTGCAATCAGGTGTTTCTCGATGTCTTTTGTGAAAAGACCCATATCTCCGATTTTGGAAAGGGGAGAGTCGAGCAGCACGTCACCGGTTGTTTTAACCAGTTTGAGCTCTATGTCAAGTTCCGGATGATGTTTGGAAAGTTCGGATTTGGTGAATTCTGCCTGCCACAAGGCCAAGGGGCTGGATCTGGTGCCAATAATTAATTTTTTTTTCAATGCGGTTACTGATTATGCGTTTAACTGATTACTTGGCTCGTTGATTTTGTTCCTCAAGATCAAAAATGTTCCTTACGAGATTAACCCTGCTTGGTATGGTATCTGCGGTGTCCACCGGCGCCTTGAGCATTTTGATCGGATGATGCAGTATCTTCTTGAGAATTCTGTCGGTCAGACGCTCCATTCTTTTAAGCTCTTCTTCACTAACTTTGTAGCGGAACCGTTCAAGCTCTTTTTCCTTGATTTCCAGGAACTTTGACTGGAGGTCCACAATGGTGGGACGGACTTTCAGGGTATTGATCCACTGGCCGAACCCGACAAGCTCCTCGTCGATAATTTTCTGAACCTTCGGCAGCTCGGCTCTTCTCATTTCAAGGTTTTTGTCGATGATATGCTTAAGAGCATCGATGTCCTTGAGGAACATATTCTTGAGCTTGCCGATTTCCGGATCGACGTTACGCGGCAGGCCAAGGTCGAGAATAATAACCGGTTTGAGCCTTCTTTTCTGCATGCTTTGTTGCAGTTCGGACTCTGTGAGAACGTAGCTCTTTGTGCTGACAGCAGTTATAATAATATCAAATTCGTGAAGGTGCTCTTTGTACGATTCGAAAGGAAGCACCTGATCCGTTCCCAGTTCTTCAGCAAGAGCTTCGGCTTTCGAAAAGGTTCGGTTTGTAATGACTATGTTCCGTGCGTTTTTCTGGAACATATGTTTTGCGGCAAGTTCACCGGTTTCTCCGGCTCCGATCAGAAGAATTTTCTTCATGGAGAGGTTGGAGAAGATTTTCTGGGCGAGCTCTACGGCGGCGTAGCTTACGGAAACAGCACCTTCCATAATTTTTGTCTTGGTCTTGACTTTCTTTGCTACGCTGAAAGCCGTGTGACAGAGCCGTGTCAGAAGAATACCGGCTGATTGCACTTCGACTGCTATTCTGTACCCGTCTTTGACCTGCCCGAGGATCTGGCCTTCACCGAGGATCAGCGAATCGATAGCACTTGCCACTTCAAAAAGATGCCTTGCCGTGTTGCAGTAAAAACGATTGAAGAAATGTTCCGGGCGAACCTCACCCTGAGCACCCTTGTAAGCGATGAGATAGTCCTTCAGGTACCGTCCGTCAACTTCCATCATGCCGGGCACGACATACAGTTCTGTTCTGTTGCAGGTCGAAAGCACCATGGCTTCCTGTGCTATGCCGTCGTCAATCAGGTTTGTCAGGAATTCTTTAGCTTGAACTTCTGAAAGAGAGACTCTTTCACGGATTTCAATGGGTGCAGTTTTGTGATTTACACCAACTGAAATAATGTTCATGATGTGAGTGGTTTAATGGCTTGCCTGAAAGCGTATGTAAATTTGTGCAGGTCCCTGTTTAAAATCAATGAGGGAATAATATACCGTAAAGCCGAAAAATTATCAAATTTCAAGCTCTTAAGGGCACGCTCTATACCTGAATAATTCACCAAAGGAAGAAAAAAACTTAATCGGGAATCGGGGTCGGGAAAGTAGTGACGAGAAACAAGTGACGAGTGACGAGAGGGGGGATCAGTAGGCAGCTGGCAAAAGAGTAGTGACAAGTGACGGCGCTTCGGCTTCGCCGAGCTTAGTGACAAGCATGACCAGAAAAATACCTCAAAGGCTGCCGTGCCATTACTCTTAACTCGTCACTAAGCC
>JANQGE010000006.1 GCA_028277485.1 Chlorobium sp. | reverse complement strand
ATGACGACGATGATGACGACGATGATGACGACGATGATGACGACGATGATGACGACGATGATGACGACGATGATGACGACGATGATGACGACGATGATGATGACGATGACGATGATGATGACGATGATGATGACGACGATGATGATGACGATGATGATGACGACGATGATGATGACGACGACGACAATGGTGGTGACAAGTGTGACGATACTGGAGGATTGACGGGAGGTAACGGTGAAGAGACGAATCCGCCGCAGACGACGACGGCGACGATCACCCATGGTGAACTGTCAGCACTGGTGAAGGTCGGGGCGGATGAAGAAGCGCAGTTCAGTCTGAACACATCGGTGGGCGGCACCACCGTCAAGACGGTAGGCGGTACGGCAGTGACCTCGAAAGGCGAGACGGTGACGTATAACGTCAATGGCAGTGTAATCGAAGGCAAGAGTGCGGATGGTCGCATTGTGTTCACGCTGGAGCAGACGGATGGAATGGGAACGCCAGACGACCCCACTGATGACGTGTTCACGTTCGAGCTGCTCGATCAGCTGGATCACCCTATTCCTGAGGGCGGGACGTCAGGTGATGCAGAAACCATAGCGTTGAACCTGTCACCGGTGATCACAGTGACGGACAAGGATCTTGATTCGATCAGTCTGGGGACATCGCTGCAGATAATAGTAGAGGACGACGTGCCGGAGGAACGGAGCTGCAAGACGCACGTCGAGACGGTGCATGAAGACGCGCTGAACAACAGCCAGTCGGCGGGCAACCAGGCAGGAGAAGGCCCGAAGACGGTGACGGCGGAGATCACCTACGGTGAACTGTCAGCACTGGTGAAGGTCGGGGCGGACGAGGAAGCGCAGTTCAGCCTGAACCTGTCGAATGCTCTGGACGGTACGGCAGTGAAGACGACAGGGAATGCCAATGTGTACTCAGAGGGCGCTCAAGTGCTCTATAACGTCAACGGTAGCACGATAGAAGGTGTAGCCGATGGCCGCGTGGTGTTCACGCTGACGCAGACGGATGGAACGGGAACGCCAGCCGACCCGACTGATGACGCGTTCACGTTCGAGTTGAAGGATCAACTGAATCACCCGACAGGCGACGGTAATGACGCAGAAACCATAACGTTGAACCTGTCACCGGCGATCACGGCGACGGACAAGGATCTTGATCCGGTCAGTCTAGGGAATTTGCTACGGATAACGGTAGAGGATGACGTGCCTACAGCCATTCCGGTTACAGAATCAGCCACCGCGACACCTGTTGATACGAATATACTCCTAATACTCGATACTTCCGGTAGTATGAGAGCTTCTTCTGGTATCAGTGGTTATAATCGATTAAAAGCATCGGCTGAAGCTGCAAAGCAACTGATTGCAAAATATGATGCACTTGGTGATGTACGTGTAGCGATTGTTGATTTTGATTCAGGATCTGTAAAAAGAACAACGACATGGCTGACAAAATCACAGGCAGATAGTCTCTTAGACACCATTGGAAATGAAACACCAAATGGTGCAACTAACTATGATGCAGCACTGGGTGTTGATGGTGCTACAGCAAATTCTGCTCGTGATGCTTATGATGACAGCGGTGAACTTACCGGATCAGATGTTCAGAGTGTATCATACTTCATTTCTGATGGTAGGCCAACAGCTCCTACATGGCCATTTGATCAAACAAACGGTGATGATGGAATTCAAACGATAGAGGAAGCAGATTGGGTGAGTTGGCTCAACACAAACTCTGTTATATCAAATGCAATAGGAATAGGAACAGGTTTAAATGCAACAGATAGACAGTATCTCGATCCTGTAGCCTACGATGGTCTCGAGAATCAAGACAAAGACGGTGTTTTAGTGCCGGACTTTAATGATCTGGATAATGTTCTTTCAGATACCATTCCTCAGGATCCTCTTACGGGTTCTTTGCAACTATCTGTTGGTGCTGATGAAGTAGGTTACGTTCAGTCGATAGAAGTAAATGGGACGACATATACCTATAATCCAGCAGGAGGTGGATCAATTACAGTGTCTGGCACTGATAACAGTACCTTCGATATCTTGACAAACATGTTAACTGTTTACACTGATGGTCCAACAGATGATGATGATACTAGTGACGGTGCAATTATTAAGATAAATATGGAAACAGGTGAATATGAGTATAAAACACCAGCCAGTTTCGCTAGCGAATATGATGAGACTATAGGGTTTACGCTAGTTGATGCTGACGGAGATACCAACAGTTCCTCACTTGTCATTACCAACTATCCGCTTCCTTCTTCGATAAACGAGACCTGGACAGGTGACGATAATGGTAATACCCATACTGCCTCTTCCGTCAATGCATACTTGGATGGTCAGGGTGGAGACGATACACTGACCGGCTCGAGTGGCGACGATATTTTGAAAGGTGGAGAAGGGAACGATCTGCTTGACGGTAAGGGTGGCTCTGACATTGTTCTGGGTTATCAGGGAGCCGATATTCTTGTCTTCGATGCATCGGACAAAGTAATTGATGGCGGCAATGGCGATGGTGACGATACTCTGAGACTCGAGGACGGTGATGATATTGATTTTGATTCATTGGTTCCGAATCCTATCGACAATATAGAGGTCATCGACCTGGAAAATGATACAGCTGCCAACTCGTTGTTAAACCTGTCAGCGCAGGACGTTCTGGATATGACTGATGGTGACAATGAACTGTTCATTATCGGTGACGACAATGATAGTGTTCAATTTGCCGGTGGGGGATGGAGTCAAGTTACAGAGAGTTCGGTGATCTATGATGTTTATGTTAACGGCAATGTAGAGGTCAAGGTACAGGAAGATATTAATATTGTTTAATATTGTATTGTATAATTTGCTGCACCTCGAATACACTTTCCGCTCGACTTCGAATGGCAATTCCGCAAACATCGAACACTTTTTGTCCTGAACCGGAAAACGTGTTCGATGTTTGCGGAATAAGCATATTAAAATATCCTAAATTGAGCGATTGTCGAACATGGCGGAGATGCAAGGCACAGGGACGCCGCTGTAGTGAACTACCGCAAGTTGCCTGTAACGAAGCAGATTCGGCCCTGTGAAATATTCGGTCTGATTTCACGGGGTCGGCAATCCCGAAGGGTTTCAACAAATGCGACTCTTTATCAGCTTTCATGTTCACCCGACAGGTGAGGAATAATCTCACTATAAAAACATTATAACAGATTGTTTTTAATGAACTTACTATTATTGAGCTTTTGTTGAAACGCTCAGTTTAGGAGGAAGTGATGAAAAACAATGCCGGGTATGTCTATATCATCGGCGCGGGCCCCGGAGATCCTGAGTTGTTGACCATAAAGGCCGAAAAAGTCCTGCACGAAGCCGATGTGATTTTATACGACAACCTTGTGAGCAGCGAACTGGTCGAGCGGTTTTATGCCCTGAAAATTTACACCGGCAAAAGAAAGGATAATCACCATTTTGACCAGCAGGCCATAAATGAGGAGATTCTTCGGTATGTCCGGCAGGGAAAGACAGTGGCCAGATTGAAAGGAGGGGATCCGTTTGTTTTCGGCAGGGGCGGTGAGGAAATAGAATTTCTGAGGAAAAACCGGATCGGGTATGAAATAATCCCGGGGATTACGGCAGCCCACGGTGCGAGTGCCTATACCGAGATACCGCTGACCATGAGGAACATTTCATCGTCCGTTGCGTTTTGTACAGGCCATCCGTTGAACAAGATTCAGGTTCCGGATGCCGACACCATTGTGTATTACATGGTGGCTTCTTCTGTCAGTGAGGTTGCTCGTGCCGTAATACAGCAGGGAAGAGATGAGGGGACAAAAGTTGCGGTTGTTCAGAATGCCACCAGGTACAATCAGAAAATCCTTACCGGTACGCTGGGTGAGCTGAAGAACAGGGATAAGAAAGTGCTTTCTCCGGCGCTTCTGATTCTTGGTGAAAACATTACTCAGTTTATCGGGGACAACTGGTATTCAAAAAAGAAAAAAGTGCTCGTAGTCGGAGACGGTGCCGAAAGATACGATGATGGAGATTGCGTTGTTGTGCGTCATCCTTGCGATGGTTTCGGTCGCTCTGAAGGGGAGAATGCCCCGAAAGCTGTCCATAAAACCTTCGAGCAGGGTGAGAGTATAGACCTTGACTGTATTGACGAGATTTACTTTTCATCACCGTCGTGCGTCAGAAGTTTCGGAAATTTCTACAAAACGATTCCCGGCAGAATTGCGGTAGCCACCGCCGACGCAAAAACCCGGACCGAATATGACAAGCTGTTCAGGAGCTGAAATTCAGGGGCACCTCTATAAATTGTTGTTGCGTGCCCTGATTACTTCGTTGGCCGGATAGGAAAGGGGTTTCTGCGCTCCGTCCGCCTCGTACTCAAGTCGCTCACGACAATTTATAGAGGTGCCTTCAAAACTGTGCCGGCTGCTCCTTTTTCTGAAAAAAACCTATATTTCCGTGTTTAAACCACTGATATGATGGCACATACAACCGTTACAAAAAGGAAACCCTACCTGCAGACAATCCTGTTCGGTGCGCTGTCGCTCGCATCGTACATAGTGCTGTTTAGTAATGAAGAATGGGTTACCGAGAACTTTACCAGAGGAGGCTACTATACGGTGTATCCCATAGTTACCGCTTTCTGGTTTTCAATTGTTCATGGCGCATTCGGCAGCAGCCTTTTGAGTACTCTCGGGCTGGAAGCAAGAATAACAAAGAAAAAATAAGGGGCACCTCTATACATTGTCGTGCGCAGCACCTTCCCCTGTCCGTCCGCCTCGTATTCATGTTGCCCGCGACAATGCAGGGGTGCCCGTAAAACAATCAAAAGTATTTCGAAAATGAAAACAGTTCCTGCTCTTGTTCTGGTCTTGTTTATGGTTTTCACGCTGTCGGCGACAGCTTTTGCCGGAGGGGGCGGTCCTCCGAAAAACTTCACGAAAGGTGAGTTTCTTGAGGTGGACAGGGCAGCAGGGACGGCTGTATTTCAGGCTTCCGGTTCAGATGTGCCTGAAACGCTGATGTTGGGAAAAGGGGTCAATGCCGGGAGTATCTCCCCGGGGCGCAAGGTTATGGTTACACTGGAAGAGCAGGAGGGCCTGACGTATGCAAAGAAAGTGGAAACAATGTTTCTGGATCTTTCACTATCCAAGTTCATTTCACTCATGGTTGTCGGGCTCGTCGGCGGCCTGCTGAGCGGTTTCATCGGCTCCGGCGGAGCGTTTGTGCTCACTCCTTCCATGATGTCTCTGGGTGTGCCCGGAGCCATAGCGGTAGCAAGCAACATGTGTCACAAATTCCCGAAGGCACTGGTTGGAACATACAAGCGGTTTAAATACGGCCAGGTGGATGTCAAACTGGGGCTTGTGATGGCATTTTCGGCCATTTTCGGTGTGCAGACAGGTGTCACGGTCCAGAAAGCGATCTTGAATGCATGGGGTAATGCCGGATCAAATCTTTATGTAAGCGTTGTTTTCGTGATAGTGCTTGTGGTTGTGGGAGGGTATGTGCTGCGTGACGCTGTGCGGCTTGCCAGGAGCGATGCGGATGACACAACCTCTTCTCTTGCGCTGAAACTGCAGCAGCTCAATATACCGCCGATGATGAACTTCAAGACGGCAGGTGTCAGGATTTCCGCATGGGTAACGCTGCCTCTCGGTTTTGCAACAGGTATGCTCGCGGCAACGATCGCTGTAGGAGGTTTTATCGGTGTGCCCGGCATGATCTATGTTGTAGGGGCCTCGGCAATTGTGGCAAGCGCGACTGAGCTGCTCATCGCGTTCGTGATGGGCGCATGGGGATCGATTCAATGGGGATTGAGCGGGCTTATCGATATACGGCTGACGCTGCTTATCCTCTCCACATCGCTCATAGGTGTTCAGCTCGGTGCCCTTGGCACAACCTATGTCAAGGACTATGCCATAAAACTTGTGATGGCCGCCGTTATGCTGATCGTTGCCGTAAGCCGGGGGGCCAAGGTTCCTGGTTATCTCGGAGACCTTGGATTGATAGCGCCTCTTGAGCCGGGTACGGCTTCTGTCCTGAACTTCATCAGTTTCTGGGCCCTTGTTGCCGCTCTTGGTACAGCGGGTGTTATCATAACTACAGCCATGGTCAGGGGGATGATGAAAGCCCGGCAGGAAGAAAAAGCTCTCGCGGCAAAGGAGACATAATGTCATGGGTAGATACGAAAAGATACTTGTGGCGTTTGACGGTTCTGAATCGGGCAGAAATGCGTTGAAGCAGGCGATAAGACTTGCCGGGGCTGAGCAAGCCTTTCTGGGGGTGTTGTCGGTCGTGCCGTCATATGAAGGCAATATTGAATTTATCGGTGTCAAAAACATAGACGCGGTTCTCGGAGGGCCGATAGAAAAACTGAAAACCGAAGCGGCAGGCATAGCCGCTGCCGAAGGTGCTTCGATTGAGATGTTTGTTGAACAGGGCAAGGCTTATGAGCGGATTGTTGAAAAAGCCGAAACCGGGGCATACGATCTTATTGTCATGGGACGAAGAGGCATTCGTCGTGCTGCAAGGATGCTTGTTGGAAGCGTTACTTCCAGGGTTATCGGGCACTCCGGCAAAGATGTTCTTGTAATACCGAGGGAGGCGTCGGTAGAATGGAAAAATATCATTCTGGCCGTTGACGGTTCTGAATGCAGCCGTGCAGCTGTTGACGGGGCGATCTATTTCGCCAAATCGCACAATGGTGCAATTACGGCCGTTACCGGGGTCGATCTTGCAGATGAGTTTTATGCGGAGGTTCCGCAGGCGGTAAGACAGGTGGTGGACGGAGCCGAATCAATTCTCGATGAGGTCAGAACAATAGCAGAGCAGGAAGGGATTGTTGCCGAAGTTGCCGTAAGGGAAGGGCAGGCTTATGAAACTGTTCTGGGGGTTGCAGAAGAAAAGAACGGCGATGTGATTTTCATGGGGAGTCATGGAAGAAGGGGGCTGAAAAAGCTTATCATGGGAAGCGTCACCGAAAAAGTTATCGGATACACACGTTGCCCGGTGATGGTGGTCAAGCATCGGGGCCGATAGGCGGACGCCCCCGCCACACTGATGAGAATGCCTTTCAGATGAAAAATATGGCTGACTGCGAAGAAGGTGCTTCCTGTTTACATAAATATTTTGCATTTTACGATCGTTAAAACCAGCCTTGTTTTGAGCAATTGCTGCGAGTCGGTCCCAGGGTACTTTGCCGGTGGAGATGCCCTTGAGCGAAAAAGAGTTTTGTACTGCTCGGCGTACCGCGGGGAAAGGTGACAGCGCATAAACCGAAGGGTGGTTTTTTTTTGTCCAATGTTTGGTATTTATTGCAGGATTCCATAAAATGTCCCTTCTGTTTGGCACTTTTTTTATTGCATCTAATCTTTTTGAGGTTGCTGGCTCACGACAACCTCGGCAATACAAAAAAAGCAGAATTACATGTCGTTAGTTAACCCGCATGGCCCGGATAAGGTTTTGAAGCCGCTGTTGTTGTCCGGCGAGGAATTACAAGAAGAAAAAGAAAAAGCAAAATCGTCACCTGAAGTACGGTTGTCATCGAGGGAAACGGGCGACCTTATCATGCTCGGCATAGGCGGTTTTACTCCTTTACGTGGATTCATGGGACATGATGACTGGAAAGGGAGTGTCGATGAGTGCAGTATGGCCGATGGAACGTTCTGGCCGATCCCTATTACGCTTTCCACAAGCAGGGAAAAAGCGGACAGCTTGAATATCGGCGGGGAAGTTGCTCTTGTAGACGACGAGTCGGGCGAGCTTATGGGCAGCATGGTTGTCGAGGAAAAGTATACGATCGACAAGGCCCATGAGTGCAGGGAGGTTTTCAAGACCGGCAGCACGGAGCATCCCGGCGTCCTGAAAGTCATGGAACAAGGCGAAGTGAATCTTGCGGGTCCTGTAAAGGTTTTCAGTGAAGGATCCTTCCCTGCCGAATTTGAAGGTATCTACATGACCCCCGCCCGGACAAGGAAGCTTTTCGAGGAAAAAGGATGGAGCACAGTTGCGGCATTTCAAACGAGAAATCCCATGCACCGCTCCCATGAATATCTTGTCAAGATCGCCATCGAAATCTGCGATGGCGTATTAATACACCAGCTCCTGGGTAAACTGAAGCCCGGTGATATTCCCGCCGATGTTAGAAAAGAGTGCATCAATGCCCTGATGACGAACTACTTTGTCAAAGATACCTGCATACAGGGCGGTTATCCTCTCGATATGCGGTATGCAGGCCCGAGGGAGGCTCTTCTTCATGCGCTTTTCAGACAGAATTTCGGATGCAGTCATCTGATTGTCGGCAGGGATCATGCGGGCGTCGGAGACTATTACGGCCCTTTTGATGCACATCACATTTTCGATGAGATCCCGGGGGATGCCCTTGAAACCAAACCTTTGAAGATAGACTGGACCTTTTACTGCTATAAATGTGACGGCATGGCTTCCATGAAAACATGCCCGCACGGCAAGGAAGACAGGTTGAACCTGAGCGGCACCAAGCTCAGGAAAATGCTGTCCGAAGGTGAAGCCGTACCCGACCACTACAGCCGTCCCGAAGTTCTTGAGATCCTGAAGCGATACTATGCCGGTCTTTCCGATAAGGTTGAGGTCAAGATGCATACCCATGCGGATGGGAAATAATCGTATCCATCTGCGGCACGGATGGGTACGCTTTCAGATAACACCATTTTTTCACCACATATTTACTTCCAATGGTTTTGTAAATCGCAGGCTTTGTCTGCTAAATATTCGGTAAAGGAGGATCAATTATGCCGAGTTTTGTAATCAAAGAGAAATGTGACGGCTGTAAAGGGCAGGAAAGGACAGCGTGTATGTATATCTGTCCCAATGACCTTATGAAACTTGATGTCGACAGGATGCTGGCATGGAACCAGGAGCCGGATCAGTGCTGGGAATGCTACAACTGTGTTAAGATTTGTCCGCAGCAGGCAATCGAGGTCAGGGGATATGCTGATTTTGTGCCTCTTGGCGGTAACGTTATCCCGTTAAGGGGTACGGACGCTATCATGTGGACAATTAAATTCAGAAACGGTACCCTGAAAAGGTACAAGTTCCCGATCAGAACCACTGCCGAAGGTTCGGTTGATCCCTACAAAGACAAGCCTGAGCACGACTACGCCAACCTTAAGAAGCCGGGATTCTTTAACATGACAGAATATCCAACACTATAACACAACCAAATGAGGTCAAGGAGGAATCAATGGAAGTAGAAAAAAACGAATTTAAATACTGCGAGAAGCCTGAAGTTGTTTATGTAGATACGGATATTCTGCTTATCGGCGGTGGTATGGCTTGCTGCGGGGCTGCTTTTGAGGGTGCCAAATGGGCAACCCCGAAAGGGATCAGGATCACCATGGTTGACAAGGCTTCCACCGACAGAAGCGGCGCTGTCGCACAGGGGCTTTCCGCCATCAACACCTATTGCGGCGAAAACGACCCTGCCGACTATGTGAAGTACGTCAGGAAAGACCTTATGGGCGTGATCAGGGAAGACCTTGTTTATGATCTCGGCAGGCACGTGGACAATTCCGTACACCTTTTCGAGGAGTGGGGACTTCCGGTCTGGAAACGGGCTGAAGACGGCTCCACGCAGGACGGTTCGAAACCGGCGCCGAAACTGACCGAAGGCGGCAAACCCGTCAGGTCCGGAAGATGGCAGATCATGATCAACGGTGAGTCCTACAAGGTGATCGTTGCCGAGGCTGCCAAGAAAGCGCTTGAATACAACCGGAAAGAGACCGGCGTAGAGCAGAACCACTTTGAAAGGGTGTTCATCAGCGAGCTGATCCATGACAAGAACGATCCGAACCGGGTTGCCGGCGCTATCGGCTTCAGCGTAAGGGAAAACAAGGTCTACGTGTTTACCGCCAAAACCATGCTGCTTGCCTGCGGCGGAGCAGTTAATGTTTACAGACCGCGTTCGACCGCCGAAGGTCAGGGGCGTGCATGGTATCCTGTCTGGAATGCCGGTACTACCTACGCATTGGCCGCTCAGGCCGGTGCCGAGCTGGTTCTCATGGAAAACAGGTTCGTACCTGCACGGTTCAAGGACGGCTATGGTCCTGTCGGTGCATGGTTCCTGTTCTTCAAATGTAAAGCAACCAACTCGCTCGGAGAAGACTACTGCTCCACCAACCTTGAACCCGCAAACAAAGATTTCGGCAAGTATGCCGAAGATCCTCACCAGCTCACGACAGCTATGAGGAACCATATGATGATGATCGACATGAAGGCCGGTAAAGGCCCGATCCTGATGCGCACCCATGAGGCCATGCAGGCTCTCGGCGAGACCATGACGCCGAAACAGATGAAACACCTCGAAGCCGAGGCATGGGAAGACTTCCTCGATATGTGTATCGGCCAGGCTGTTGTCTGGGCAGGCAACAATATCGAGCCGGACAAGCTTCCTTCCGAGCTGATGCCGACCGAACCGTACCTTCTCGGTTCACACGCAGGCTGCGCCGGAATCTGGGTGAGCGGTCCCGGCGATATTGCCGGTATCCCCGATGACTGGCACTGGGGCTACAACAGGATGACAACCGTTGACGGTCTCTTCACCGCAGGTGACGGTGTCGGTGCGTCGGGTCACAAATTCTCCTCCGGTTCTCATGCTGAAGGAAGGATTGCCGGCAAGGCCATGACCGCATACTGCCTCGATCACGCCGACTACAAGCCAGAGCTCGGCAGGGATGTCGACGAGGTGATCGCAGAGATCTATCTGCCGATGGAAGTCTACGGCAAGTACAAGGATTACAGCACCGATCCGGATGTCAACCCGAATTACATCAGGCCGAAGATGTTCCAGGCAAGGCTCCAGAAGATCATGGACGAGTATGTTGCAGGTGTCGCCACCTGGTATACAACCAGTAAGACCATGCTCGAAAAAGGGCTTGAGCACCTTTCGTTGCTTAAAGAGGATGCGGGTAAAATGGCCGCTGAAGATCTCCATGAGCTGATGAGATGCTGGGAAAACTATCATCGCCTGATGGCAGGCGAAGCTCACGCGCAGCATATCCTGTTCAGGGAAGATACCAGGTATCCCGGCTATTACTTCAGAGCCGATCATTTCTACGTCGATGACGAGAACTGGAGATGCTTCACTATCTCGAAGTACGACCGGGATTCCCATACGTGGAGCTTGTCGAAAAGAGACTACGTACAGGTTGTGCCGGATTGATTAACGGAAATTGCAACGTAGTTCCTGCTATGCATTATCCCCGAGGCCGAACCTCGGGGATTGCTTTATTTCCGGAATTAGATACAGGGAAGCGGGACAAAAGGTTTATGGTTCCTTTTAAAAGATTTTTACTGTTTATCCGCAGAGGGAGATCATGTCAGTTGAAAACATCTTAATTGTCGGAGGCGGCATAAGCGGAATTACCGCTGCAGTCGAGGCTGCAGAGGTCGGTTATAGTACTGTTCTTGTTGAGAAAAACCCTTATCTGGGAGGAAGGGTGGCTCAGCTTAACAAGTACTTTCCCAAGCTTTGCCCGCCGTACTGCGGTCTGGAGATGAACTTCAGGCGCATCAAGCCAAACCCCAAAATAACCGTTTACACCATGACCGAGGTCGAAGAGATAAGCGGCGACGAGGGTAATTACACGGTCAGGCTCAGGGTGAGCCCCAGGTATGTGAATGAAAAATGCACCGCATGCAATGCCTGCACCGAAGTGTGTCCGGTCGAGACATCCAATGATTTCAACTTCGGGATGGACAGGACAAAGGCAGTATACCTGCCGCATGAAATGGCCTATCCAATGAGATATGTGGTTGACCGGGACGTCTGTACCGACTCTTCCTGCGACAAGTGTGTCGAAGCGTGCAAGTACGACGCCATAGATTTGAACATGAAGCCCGAAACCGTCGAGATCAATGTTGGCAGTGTCGTCTATGCCACCGGCTGGAAGCCCTACGATGCCGCAAATGTCGATAATCTCGGGTTCGGCAGTGTGAAAAACGTCATTACCAACATGATGATGGAGAGGCTTGCCTCGCCAAACGGCCCGACAAAAGGAAAGATCCTGAGACCCTCGGACGACAAGGAGGCTAAAAAGGTTGTCTTTGTTCAGTGCGCGGGCTCCAGGGATGAAAACCACCTGAATTACTGTTCCGCTATTTGCTGTATGGCTTCCCTGAAACAGGCAACATACATCAGGGAGCAATACCCCGACTCGAGTGTTACTGTCGCATACATAGACCTCAGAACGCCTGGAAAGTATGAGGACTTCCTCAACAGGGTGCAGGCTGACGACAATATAAAGCTGATGAAGGGCAAGGTTGCCAAGATAGAGGAGGACCCCGGAACAGGAGATATTATCGTCACTTCCGAGGATGTTGAAGGCGGCGAAAAGATATATGAGAAGGCCGATATGGTGGTTCTTGCCACAGGTATGGTCTCTTCGGTTACGGAAAGCGCAGCGTTGAATTTCGAGGAAAACGGTTTTATCCTTGCGGGTAAATCGTCCGGCGTCCATTCAACCGGCGTGGCTAAAAGACCCTCGGATGTTACTTCATCCATACAGGATGCCACAGGGGCGGCATTGAAAAGCATTCAAAGTCTGGTGAGGAGTTAAAATATGGCAGACGAAAAGAAAATCGGGGTATATATCTGCAGCGACTGCGGTATCGGCGAAACTCTGGACGTTGAGGAGCTTGAAAAAGTCGCTACAAGTGAGTTCAAGGTTCCGGTATGCAAAAAGCACCCGTTTCTTTGCAGCCGGGAGGGCGTACAGGTTATCAAGGACGACATAAACAACGGGGAAGTCAACAAGATTGTCGTTGCCGCCTGTTCGCCGAGAGTGCATGCAGACGTCTTTGACTTTGACCCGCTGAAAAATGTCGTCGAGCGGGTTAATCTCAGGGAACAGGTTGTATGGAGCCAGCCTTCAGGTGAAGAGGCAAAAGAGGCGGCCCGGATGATGGCGGCCGATTACCTGAGAATGGGCATTACAAGGGCCGACAAGGCCGAAGTCCCCGAGCCGAAGATAGCCGATCTCAACCGGACCGTTCTCGTTGTCGGCGGAGGCGTCAGCGGGTTGACAGCCGCCCTGGAAGCGTCGCAGACCGGCTATAAAACCGTTCTTGTCGAGAAAAGCCCTGAACTGGGCGGATGGGCGAAAAAGATGTACAGGGTCTTTCCGAGCAAACCGCCGTTCGCCGAGCTCGACCAGCCCGCCATTGGCGCCAAGATCGAGGCTGTCACGAACGACAGGAACATCACGGTACACACCGGTACGACCATTGCTTCCATTGAAGGAGGCCCCGGTGAGTACAAGGTCGCTATCGACCGCAACGGTGCCGGGGAGACGTTTGATGCCGGATCGATCGTCCTTGCTACGGGATGGAGGCCATACGAGGCCGGTAAGCTCGACCATCTCGGGTACGGCAAGTTCAAGAACGTTGTGACAAACCTTGAGATGGAAGAGCTTGTCACCAAAGGCGGAGGCAGGGTGGCACGGCCATCCGACGGAAAAACCGCCAAGAATGTCGTGTTCATGCAGTGTGCCGGACAGAGAGACAAAGATCATGTTCCTTACTGCTCCACTGTCTGTTGCAACGTATCCCTGAAGCAGGCTCAATATGTCAGGGAGTCGGATCCGGACGCAGGCGCCTTCATCATATACAAGGATATGAGGACGATGGGGCTGTATGAAAATTTCTACAAGTCCGCACAGGATGATGAGGGCATTTTCCTTACAAAGGGAGAGATACTCGGTATAGAAGAGACCCCTGACGGCAGTCTGCATGTCGAGGTCGATAATCTTCTGCTCGGCAGAAAGATGAAAATACAGGCCGACATGGTGGTGCTCGCAACCGGAATGGTTTCCAGTATGGTTCCTGAAGAAAAAGGCGTCAACAATCTTACGCCCGAGTATATCGGTCATTACGTAAAAAAAGAAACGGAGGACGGTGAAATAGAGGAGCTGGAGCCGGAAAGTCTTATTCTCAACCTCAAGTACCGTCAGGGACCTGAAATGCCTCATCTCAAGTGGGGGTTTCCGGACTCGCACTTTATCTGTTTCCCCTATGAGACAAGGCGTACAGGCATATACGCTGCGGGAGCCGTAAGGCACCCCATGGATGCCGTTCAATCCACCGGCGATGCAACAGGCGCGGCGCTTAAAGCGATTCAGTGTCTTGAGCTTACCGCGCAGGGACGGGCCGTTCATCCCAGAACGTGGGACCGCACCTACCCCGAAATCCGGATGGAAAGCTGTACGCAGTGCAGAAGATGTACCGTTGAATGTCCCTTTGGCGCGTATGACGAAACGCCGGACGGTACGCCGCTCGAGTACCCTTCCCGCTGCCGCCGGTGCGGGGTGTGTATGGGCGCATGCCCGCAAAGGGTCATCTCTTTCAAGGATTACAGCGTCGATATGGTTTCGTCTGTCCTGAAGTCCATAGATGTGCCCGACGAAGGCACCTTCATTCTTGGCCTCGTCTGTGAAAACGATGCGTATCCCGCACTCGACATGCTGGGGCTGAACAGGATGAACCTCAATCCCAACATCAGATTCATACCGCTTCGGTGTCTCGGGGGCCTGAACCTCGTGTGGGTTGCCGATGCGCTTTCCAGGGGTATCGACGGTATACTGCTCCTCGGATGTAAATACGGGGACGACTATCAGTGCCACTATGTCAAGGGCAGCCAGATGGCCAATGAAAGGCTTGGCAAAGTCCAGGAAACCCTGGATCGTCTCATGCTCGAGTCGGAGCGGGTCGAACAGGTTCAGCTTGCCATCAATGAGTGGGAGAAATTGCCGGGGATAATCGAGGAGTTCGTCAAGAAGATCGACGATATTGGTGAAAATCCATACAAGGGATTCTAACCTGAATAATTCACCAAAGGGTGAAAAAAGGGGGAGGAAGGTGCTATGTGTCAGGTGGGAAGATAATCGGAATCAGGTTTCGGGGTCGAAAAATTAGTGACAGTGACGAGTAACAAGTGACAAGACAAGAAGTTGGCATTAGAGAAAAGATCGATTTCCGATTACCAATACCGACAGCGAACCCCGAAAGAAACAAACGGAAATAGGGGGTCGGAAAATCCATCCTTGAATTTTCAATCTTGAACCTTGAATCTGTCTATTTCTACAGTCCGGGCGTTCGAACTCTTATGAATTATTCAAGCTAAATAGATGTGCCCTTAATAACTGCGGATAACGGATATCCTTACTGCTGTTGTCCAGGTTCTTGTCGTTCCTAAATTTGGAGGTAATATATGGCTGAAGAGACGGTATTCACACCGGATGTCAAGTTTGTCAGGGAGCTGAAAGAGGCCGGTGCCGATACAATGAAGAAGTGCTATCAGTGCGCAACCTGCTCCGTCGTATGTCCGTTGTCCCCGGATGACAAGCCGTTTCCCAGAAAGGAGATGGTCATGGCGCAATGGGGGTTGAGAGACGAGCTTGTTAAAAGCGCCGACATCTGGCTCTGTCACAACTGCAACGATTGCTCGAAATACTGTCCCCGGGGCGCCAAACCGGGCGATGTGCTCTCTATCCTGAGAAAGAGCGTTATTCAGGAAAACGCTTTTCCGAAATTTATGGGTAA
>JANQGE010000116.1 GCA_028277485.1 Chlorobium sp. | reverse complement strand
AATAGTGACGAGTGACGAGTAACAAGTGACAAGACAAGAAGTTCGCAGTTGGCATTAGAGAAAAGATCGATTTCCAATTACCGAATCCCGATTACCGATCCCGACGGCGAACCCCGAAAGAAACAAACGGAAATCAAGGGTTGGGTTTCGGGGTCGAAAGGAGATCAGTAAGCAGTCGCTTTTAGACTAACTCATGGGGACCTCATGTCACTCGTCACCGTTCAGGGATGCTCGAACAGCCGTTTTTTTCAGGACACAACACCATGAAGGGAATCAAAACACTTGCATGCACACTGCTCTGCCTGCTGCTCTATCAGGTAAACGATGCTACCGTTGAGCTGAACCATAATACCGCCCGGGCAGAAAAAAAGAAAATTATTTTGCAGCAGGCCGACAGACTGCAGGGAGGAGAAGAATATTCTCCGGCAGGCCGGATAGAGCCTGTTCGCTCTGTATCCGGCAATGTCGTGTTTTCTCATGAAAACATGCTGCTTACCTGTGACAGGGCCACCGAGTTTCTCGAAAGCGGTATCGTGCAACTGCAGGGCAACATTTTCATGACCGACCGCAAGCTGGAAGTTTATTGCGACAAGGCACTCTACTATCCGGATACCGGAATTGCTGAACTGGAAAACAACGTGCGGGGAAGATTGCTTGAAAACGATTTGAAGACAAAATCAAAACGGGCGCTCATCAACAACCCTGAAAATCAAGTATGGATATATAACGATGCGATTGCATGGCAAGGGAAACGGCAGCTCACCGGCGACAGCATAGTGGTACAGCTCGTGGAGTTGAACGGCCAAAAGAACATTGAAACAGTCACGGTCAGAGGAAACGCATTTTTTGCCGCAAGGGATACTCTTGATCTGACAAAGCCGCTTTATAACCAGCTTAGCGGCAAAACCATGCTCATCACACTGAATGAACAGGAAAAAGTAACCGGTATACGGGTCGATTCGCAGGCAAGAAGCCTCTATCACGCTTATGACGACGGCCCATCCCCTACGGGTGTCAATTATTCAAGCGGCAACCTGATCGTCATGTCGTTCACAGAGGGAAAGCTCAACCGGATAACGGTCAGCGGCAATGTTGAAGGAAAACAGTACCCGAACAAGCTGAGGGGGAGCCCCAAGATAAACCTGCCGGGGTTCAGACTGCGCTACAATGAAAAACCGGAATTTTAAAAGAGTAACCAAAAAGCCTCCTCTTGAGAGAAAGCTTTTTCATTCGATATATCAGAGAAGTCCCTACTTGGCAAGGGGGCATGAACCTGAAGGACAGGCACTTGCCGAACCGCTTGCGGGCTCTTTCCCGCAATAATCCGTGTTGTGAAACCCGGATCCTTTAAGCAGGAACCCGCCTTCGGCGCTGATCACACGCTCGAACTTTTCGGCATTGCACTCCGGGCACGTCGTCAATGCATCATCGGTCATACGCTGAAAAACTTCCTGCTCGCATCCACATTGATTACAACGATACTGATAGGTTGGCATCGAAGTTTCCTCCTTAATTATTTCTCTCTATTATGTATGTATTCTGTTGTCAAGCTTGTGTATTCCAGCCTGATGAAGCCAAGCTGTGGTATATATAATTATTTTTTTTAATAAAAAAATCCACACTGTGCTCACGAAAACCCGGAGTGTTGTCCTTAAAGAGATAAAGTTCAGGGACCAGTCCAAAATATGTTCCCTCTACACCAGGGATTTCGGCCGGATATCGGCGATCCTTAAGGGGGCAAGAAACCCGAAAAGCAGGCTTTCAGGTCTGTTCAGCACGGGAAACCTGCTGGAGGTGGTCCTCTACAAAAAAAGCAACCGGGACATACAGTTGGTCAGCGAAGCCCGTATCATCCACAGTCCGATGGCCGCCGAGCCGAGCATTGAACGGTTCAGCGCGGTCTATCGCCTTATAGAAACGGTAAAGAACATAACGGGAAACGAGGAAAAAAATGTCCGTCTTTTCGATATTTTTGCCTTGACGCTTGAAAAAATATGCCGCCCTTGCCGGAACATCGACGCGGTGGTTGCGTGGTTTATAGTCCGGCTTATCTCGGACATGGGTTTTGAACCATCCATTGAACACTGTGTTGCCACCGGACGTGCAATCATGCCGGCGCTCCATGAAGGATCTGTCAGCAACCTTTATCTGATCTATGATCCCGGCGGTGTCGCGCTGCCCCGGACAACCGCTCCAGCAGAACAGGCCGGGCAGCATTTGCCGGTTCCCGTGTACTTGCTCATGCGAACACTTGCCGATATCGATATCCGGCTGATCGATAACCTCGATATCCCCGCTGAGGAGAGCCGGCAGCTTTGTGACATCCTTCAGAATTATTGTTCAATGCACAGCGGCTACCAAACATCGGGAAAAAACAGGAGGATCATTTCGCAAATCCTTTCAGATCAGAACAAAAAAATAAGCGACATGTGATATGTTTTAGCAAACCGGAATTCGCCACCGGTATCAAAAATATCAGCCTGATTGCTCTCCTGCCAGATGGCCGGACAGCATGACAAATCAACAAAATGGAAATCTCTTTGCCATGACTTCCAGGGTTTCATATCTTCATGAGTATTTCTATCTTGGGTGTTTGCTGTTTGTTACGCAACACGTTTTCCCGTAATCTTTAACCGGATTGGTAAATATGCCTCAACTAACCAAATCAGCAGAACTCTTTGAGCAAGCAAAGCAGTTCATCCCCGGTGGAGTAAATTCCCCGGTACGCGCTTTCAAATCCGTTGGCGGTAAACCGGTATTTATGGCAAAAGGCGAGGGTGCCTACATGACCGACGTCGACGGCAACACCTACATTGACTACGTTGGCTCATGGGGCCCGTTCATTCTTGGCAGCATGCACCCAGGCGTCACTAACGCTCTGGTGCATACTCTAACCAATATCGGAACCAGTTTCGGCACTCCGATCGAGCTGGAAATTGAAATTGCAGAACTTTTGACTCAGATCGTTCCTTCGATCGAGATGGTCCGCATGGTCAACAGCGGAACCGAAGCAACAATGTCCGCGGTGCGCCTGGCAAGGGGGTGTACCGGCCGGGACAAAATCATCAAATTTGAAGGCTGCTACCATGGACACGGTGACAGCTTTCTCATCAAGGCCGGGTCAGGTGCTTTGACGCTTGGCACCCCCGACAGCCCGGGCGTCACAAAAGGCACCGCCAACGATACCTTGAACGCGAAGTACAACGATATCGAATCGGTTACAGCCCTGGTTAATGAAAACAAGGACAATGTGGCAGCCGTCATTATCGAGCCGGTTGCAGGTAATACCGGTGTCATCCCGGCAAAGAAAGAGTTTTTGCAGGCACTCCGCGACCTCTGCACACAGGAAGGCATTGTCCTGATTTTTGACGAGGTCATGTGCGGCTTCCGTGTTGCCCTTGGCGGTGCGCAGGAACGCTACGGCATCATCCCGGACCTGACAACCATGGGTAAAATCATCGGCGGCGGTCTCCCCGTCGGCGCGTTCGGTGGAAAACGCGAAATCATGGAACACATTGCTCCTATCGGAAATGTTTATCAGGCAGGCACTCTTTCAGGCAACCCGCTTGCAATCACCGCCGGTCTTGAAACCCTGAAAGTGCTTAAGGATGATAATCCGTACCCCGAGCTCGAAAGAAAAGCTGCGATTCTCGAGGAAGGTTTCCGGGACAACATGAACAAGCTCGGCCTGAGCTACACCCAGAACCGTGTGGGTTCCATGGCCTGTCTTTTCTTTACCGAAAAACCGGTTGAAAACCACGACGATGCTGTTGCCGCTGATGTTAAAAAATATGCAAAGTATTTCCAGTCAATGCTCGAGCAGGGAGTCTATCTTGCTCCGTCACAGTTCGAGGCAATGTTCACCAGCACCGCGCACAGCGACGCAGATCTGGAAAAAACCATCAAGGCAAATTACTCAGCTCTTCAGGCTGCTGAACAGTAACATCAGGGGAAAACACTTTGAAAAAGCAGAAACCTTGTCGCCACGGTTTCTGCTTTTTTTATTGCTCCGTCCCGATAACGCCAACCTGCACCTCTTCAAGGGTTACGTGTACATGCGCCCCCGATTCTGCTGCAAGCGCCTCGACAACAGGCAGAAATTCAGAAACCCGTTCCGGAGTATCGACTATTTCGATAAGCATGGGAAGGTGCTGGGAAAGTTCCAGAATTTTCGCGGTATGCACCCGTCCGCTCATACCGTATGAAAGAATCCCTTTGAACACGGTTGCACCGGCAATTCCCGTTGCTTTTGCCTCGGCAACGATCACCTCGTAGAACGGGCGGTGATGATGTTTCGCCTGCTCACCCACGTACATCCGCAACAATTGTTTCTCCTCAAATTTCATAGATCATCCTTGTTGGAAGCTGTTCAAAAATCCGGCTCCTAGCTCCTGACACCTGAACGTATGGGCACCTCTATTTATTGTCATGAGCGGTTCAAGTGCGAGGCGAACGGAGCGCAGAAACCGGAGTGTACATAGAGTACATGAGGATTTCGAGCACCGCTCAACGATGCAATTGAAGCGCGGAATAAATAAATAGAGGTGCCCTTATGTCCACATCCTTGCAAGCTGCATACCAAGGTACAGACAGAGAATACCGCCGACAATGCTTCCGAACAGGTAGAGCGATGCATAGTACATTTCCCCGTCCCTCAGCAACGAGGCGATTTCGTACATATAGGAAGAAAAGGTTGTAAACCCCCCGCAAAAACCCGTGGCAAGCAGCAGCCGCAGCTCAGGAGAGATAAGCGACGAGGTGACAGACAGCTCGCTTATAAAGCCGATCAGCAGGCAGCCTGAAACATTGACGATGAGGGTGCCGAATGGAAAACCGGTACCGAGAAAGGGCAAAGCAAGCGCGACAAGATACCTTGCCGCCGCTCCGGCAAACCCACCTGCCCCGACAAGCAACAGTGCAGCGTAACGTTCTGACATGAATGACTATTTCTCCATTACGATTTAACCTGAATAATTCATGAGAGTCCGAACACCCGGATTGCAGCTTTCACACAAGAACCGGCATCCTTGCCAGGAAAGGCAAAAGATGGAATCTCGAAACCCCACCCTTGATTTCCGTTTGTTTCTTTCGGGGTTCGCCGTCGCTATCGGTATCGGTAATCGGGATTCGGTAATTGGAAATCGATCTTTTCTCTAATGCCAACTGCGAACTTCTTGTCTTGTCACTTGTTACTCGTCACTCGTCACTATT